>CAYLRE010000090.1:3517-15765 GCA_964385715.1 uncultured Planctomycetaceae bacterium | reverse complement strand
CTCACCGCGCCCGGCGGGGCCACGTTCACCAGCTTGCAGTTCGGCGACGAGATCGAGTGTGCTTTGGTCGAGTTTGCCGGGAGAAGCGATCGGTTGCTCGCGATCGAGGCTTCGCTTGGCGGCGCCCCGGTGCCGGCGGTGGGCATCGATCAAGCGGTCCTTGGCCATGTGCCGTAGCCAGAGATGAAACGGCATCACGGGGTTCTTTAGATAGTCGGCCAGGCGGCGATTCGCTTCGATGAGCACGTCTTGAACAATATCGCTGGCGTCGACTCGGCGGACCAATTTCTGATCCATACGCATGTCGATCATCCGCCGCACCGCGTCCCGGTGGCGTTCTAGCAGTCGGTTCACCGCGTCGGCGTCGCCCTGCTCTGCCCCGGCGAGGAGTTCTTGCGTCTTGTCCGTCTCTGGCCACATAACACTAGTATCGTCAACGGCACCGCGCGAGGGCAAGTGCGACGACTCGCCTAGTACAGCATCTCTCGCAACGCCGCGACCAGCCGGTCGATGTCGTCCTTGGTGTTGTAGAGGTAACACGAAGCACGCACGACCCGATGCTCGCCCATATCGTAAACAGGGGCCTCGACCTGGTACTTCGAACGGAGCGTGTCGCGGTGTTCTACCCACTCAGATCCGTCATTGCGGATCGGCATCGTGATCATCGAGCCGTACCAGGACTGGCTCTCAGGTAGCAAAGCGTCTTCCCCCGTCAGATCGCGGATCTGCGCTCTGGCGTACTTGGCAAGGTAGTGCGTTCGCTCGCGAAGTACGTCGAGTCCGAACTTGTCGAGAAAGTTCAGAGCCGCTGACACAGAAAGGTAGCAGGCCATGTCACGGGTGCCGGTCCAGGTGAATTCGTCCTGCCAGGCTTCCGGCACCGCCGGTAGCAATCGTCCCCAGCTCAATAGGCAGGCTCGGACCGACTCTTGCACACGCGGGTTCACGTACAGGAACCCCGTGCCATGGGCGGCGCTGACCCACTTGTGGCAAACGGCCGTGTAGTACTCGCAGTCGAGCGATTCCAAGTCGAGTGGCAAAATGGCCGGTGCATGAGGACCGTCGACGCAAACTTCCACACCGCGGGCGTGGGCGGCTTCGATGAGTTTCTCGGCGGGCAGCTTCATGGCCGATGCCGACGTGATGTGGCTGAATACCAAGAGGCGAGTGCGATCGGTAATGGCCGCGGAAACGGCTTGTACAATCTGATCTTCCGATTCGCAGCGGTCTGGCAAAGCGGCTTGCGTTACGGTAGCGCCGGCCGCCTCGCAGGCTCGCTGCCAGATGCGAAATACGGCGCCGTACTCGTGGTCGGTCAGTAGAATTTCGTCGCCTGGCTTTAGCTCAATGCTGTTGGCGACCACGTTCATCCCGTAGGTCGCGTTTTCGGCAAACACCAAATTCTCGTGCTTGGCCCCCACGAAATCGGCCAGGCGGTCGCGGGCAGCGAACAGTTCTGGCTCCAGCTCGCGAACGAAAAAATCCATCGGTTGGGCCGCTGCTCGATCGATGTACTGCTTGAAGCTGGCGATAACGTCGCGATGGGGAAGCCCGAAGGAGCCGTGATTAAGGAAGGCGACGTCCTCAGGGAGCGTCCAATACTGGCGAGTATTTTTCCAGACCTCTTCTTGGTCGATGGGCCATGCGTTTTCTGACATTGGGAGCTCTGTGCGTGGAGATGAAGTGTGGGGCTGACGTATTGCGGGATGAGGACGAGGTGGAGCGGCGTTTTCTATCGACGATTCCCGCGGATAGTCTTTAGGGAACTGTTTTACTTAGCAGCGCAAACATTTCCAGGGAGGGCATTTCCAAGTGGCGGGCTCGTGCCGCTCTCATCGTCGAGCTCCAGCCGGATAAACAGACGCGCCGCCTCAGGGCCATGGGGGAAGACGCATGAAGAAGTCGTGAAAATCCTCCCATTAGCAGCTAGCGGGAATTTGACATTATCTCGGTTGTGTGAGATACAGTACCGAAGGTCATGGAAGGCCATGCCTATAGTTGAGTTGTTCGTTGCAGACCTTGTCCTGTTGGCGTATTCCGCCAGTTGTGCAGGCAAGAGCCCGCGGCAACATGATTCCAGATTTTGCCGTTATTCAATTTAAGGAGAAGTGGACGTGAAATCTTCTAAGCTCAACCGACGTGACTTTGGCAAGCTGAGTGCCGCCGCCTTTGGCGGAATGGTTGCCGGAGCGAGTGTGCTGCACCTGGGAACCCAGGAGGCGAGTGCTGCCGAGAGTCATTTGCTCTCCGGCAAGAACGTCTGTCGCGGCCTTAACCACTCTTGTGGTGGTCACAAGGGTGGCGACAACAAGTGCGCCGGACAAGGCGCGTGTGCTACGGCTACGGCGCATGCCTGCCACACGCACAACGACTGCAAAGGCCAAGGTGGTTGCGGTTCAAATCCCGGCGAGAACGACTGCAAGGGCCAAGGTAAGTGTGCCGTGCCGCTAAGCGATGGCGCCTGGAAAAAGGCCCGCGCCAACTTTGAGAAGGCGATGACGGCGGCCGGTAAGAAGTTTGGCCCTGCGCCAGCGAAGTAGTCGCCGCGGTTTCGCGTTCTTGGTTTCAAAAAAACGAGGGTCCCTGCGCGTCACGGGCGTGGTCGCTTGCGCGACGTCCGACGCGCCGGCCCCGTTTTCTTGTTCTTGCATGAACAGCCCTGGAACGGTGCTCAGGTGGCGACAATCCTCACCCCGCTGGTGTATCACCTTGGATAGAATTTGAATGTCATGACAGAACCACGATTGGGACATGAGAATCTAGGGCTTGGGATTGGACTACGTACGGTTCACTTCAAGCACATTCTTGAGAATCAGCCGGAGGTTGACTGGTTCGAGATCATTTCCGAGAACTTCATCGATTCCCAAGGGCGACCTCGATATGTGCTGGAGCAGATCGCCGAGCGTTATCCGATCGTGATGCACGGCGTGTCGATGTCGATTGGCAGCACCGATCCGCTCGACTTCGATTATCTTGGCAAACTCAAGCAACTATCTGGTGAGGTCAACGCCCGTTGGATTTCGGATCACCTTTGTTGGACTGGTGTGGCCAGTCGAAATAGTCACGATCTGCTGCCGCTTCCGCTCAATGAAGATACGCTTGCCCACGTAGTGGAGCGGATTCGGGTCGTGCAGGACTTTCTTGAGCGGCCATTGATGCTCGAGAACCCGAGTAGTTACGTCACGTTCGCCGATTCCACGATCAGCGAGTGGGAGTTTATTTCACGGATGGCCGAAGAGGCCGACTGTGGACTGCTACTGGATGTGAACAACGTTTACGTTTCGAGCGTGAACCACGACTTCGATCCGGTAGAGTATGTCGAGTCGGTACCGCATAAGCGTATCGTGCAATCACACTTGGCTGGGCATACCAATTGCGGAACGCACTTGATCGATACGCACGATGGTCGCGTCGTCGACCCGGTGTGGGAGCTGTACCGGCTTTTGCACCAAAGGACTGGCGGCGTGTCGACGCTCTTGGAGTGGGATGCCAGCATTCCGCCCTTTGAAGTGGTGCACAATGAGGTGCTCAAGGCAAAGCAGCACATGAGCAATGATCTGCCGGTGAATGAGGCCGGGGTGGCCGGAGGCGCGTCGTTGTCACCTGCCGCCGTCGATCAGGAAGAGGCCGTTCCGCATCCGTTGCATTTGATGACGCCCGAGATTGAGTAGAGAGTTGTTGCCCATGCCGCATCGCCTGGATCAGATACAACGTTGGATGCAATCGGTGATCATGCACGCCGATGGGATTGTGCCGGGAATTGAATCGCCCCAGGCACGAGCGGAAATCGACGTTGTGCCGGATGACATCGAGGCGGTGATCACCCGTTCCAAGGCTCTTACGAGTGTTGAGCGATTAGGAGTCTACGGTAACGCCTACTTCGCCCGGCTGTTGGAGTGCATGCGGGAGAGCTTTCCCTGCCTCGTTCACGCCTTGGGAGACGAGACGTTCGACGAGTTCGCCTTCGGATACTTACAAGCCTGCCCGTCGACGAGCTATACGCTGGGGCACTTGGCGGATAACTTCCCTGCCTACTTGCAGGAAACGCGACCGGATCGCGAGACACGCGAGCAGGGAGAGATCAGCTGGCCCGATTTTCTAATCGACTTGGCCACCTTGGAGCTAACGTTCGAAAAGGTCTTTGACGGGCCTGGATTTGAAAACGACAAGATCGTCGGCAGCGAGGATCTGACCGCGATCGATCCGCAAGTTTGGCCGCAGTTGCGGTTGCGACCGGTCGTCTGCTTGCGGCTGTTCGCGTTTCATTTTCCCGTCAACGCCTACTTCACGGCGGTTCGTGCTGGTGAAGCGGACGAGATCCCGCCACCGGAGTCGGAATACGTGGCGATCACACGTCGCGATTACGTCGTGCGGCGATTCACGTTGTCAGAGTCGCAACACGCCCTGCTCACCGCACTCGCGGAAGGAGAAACGGTGGCCGAGGCGATCGGCCGAGCGGCCGATTGTTACGAGGGCGAACTCGACTCCCTGGCTGCCGAACTGCACAGCTGGTTCGCCGATTGGGCGGCTGTCGGGTTCTTTCAGGTGATTGAGTTGCCTGAAACGCCCTGACTCGAGACCGCTTGCTTCATCGACTTGCCGCGACCGACGAAGTGCCTATTCGACCTTGAAGTCGTGGACACTTCCGTTGGAGACTTCGGACAGCGTCTTGGCCCACACGACCTTCTTGTCGGCGTCGAGTACCTCGACGATCGCGTCTTGGAGTCGGTCGCCGCAGCAGTCCTTGCGATTGAAGATGCGGATCCGTCCGATGTCCTTCACGCCACCGAGGTCGACCATCCAGTATGGATTGTCTTCCGAGAGCGTGTGGCTGACTGAACCGTCTTTGAAATTCTGAGCAGTGTCGCCGTCGGACGCACGGGAGGCCTTGGCATTGAAGTGCGTCGACGACTGCGAGGCGTTGCCGTTGCGTTGCAGCGGCTGACCGTTGCCCGTCTGAATCACCTGGACTTCCGCCAAGTTGATGGTTCGATCGTAGCCTTGTACGCGAACGCGGACGAACTGTCCTTTGACGAGCGTCTTCTCTGGCGGGGCGTTCTCCTTGGCGAACTTATCGATCGGGTTGTCGCCCGGGATGCCGATCACTTCCAACTCCGGCAACGCCGCCTGTAGGTCGGCAACTCCACCGCTGGTGACTTTCGTTTGCCACACGTAGAGCTTGCGAAGCTTCTTGAGACCTTTGAGGTGCTCAAGCCCGGCATCGCTAATGTCGGTTCCGTAGACGTTCAGGTATTCAAGATTCTCCAAGCCAGCGAGATTTGCCAGACTGTCGTCGGTGATTTTGGTGCGTTCCAAATGAAGACGCTTTAGCGTCTTGAGCCCTGCGAGATGCTTGAGTCCTTCGCCGGTGATCTTGGTGTCCTTGAGGTGCAGCCAGGCGAGATTCTCGATCTCAGCTAGGTGAACGAGTCCCGCATCGGTTACGTCGGTTCCGCTGAGATGAAAGTCAACGTCTTTCAAGCTCGTGTCGGCGGAGACCGCTCGCACGCTCGCGCCGAGTTCGTTGAGCGCCTTGATAGCGTCGGCCTCCGAAGCCAGCGCGACGTTCGTGGATAGACAGATCAAGCCAAGCAAGACGGCCGATGCGGTGGCAGATTTCATATTTCCAAGACTCCTCGATGTCATTTCATGCTGTTGGTTGTATTCGCGTCAGACTCGCCTTAAGCGACTCGTCCGATGACTTATATAAATCGTGCAGGCAGGTCGCGGTCAGGATCACCCCATATGTTCCCGGTCGTCTGCCGTAGCTCTATTATGCCACCTGCGGAGGGAGATGCAAAGTTGCAGTCGGTTGGCGGATTGCGGCCATTTGCCTCGAAGTCCACAGTTGTGCGGATTCGGTGTCCAGCTGACTTGATGCTAGCGGCGGGGCAAGTTGATTCTGGCCCCGTGAGTCGGCATACTGACGGTTCCATCGCCGTGCGGTTTTGCCACATTCGGCAGACGTGGGCGACTTTGAGAACGACTCCCCTGCCCTTCCCTCCCTTGGAGACTGCTCCCATGCCGCGTTTTTCCTGGCCTCGATTGGCTGCCGTTTCGCTCGTCGTTTTGACCGCGTCCCTGCTCGGACTGACTCTCGTGCTCGACGTTCCGCAGGCAGAAGCCGACGACAAACCGCCGGCACCGGCGTTCCCTCCGTTGACGGATATTGGTGAAACGCCCGCCGACGACGAAACCGGTTTTGTGTCGATCTTCAACGGCAAAGATCTCAGTGGCTGGGAAGGTGACAAGCGATTCTGGTCGGTCGAAGACGGAGCGATCGTTGGTAAGTCGACCAAGGAAGTGCCGGTCCCTCACAACACGTTTCTCATCTGGCGAGACGGAGTCAAGGTCGACGACTTCGAGCTGCGGTTCTCGTACCGCGTCGACGGCAACTCTGGCATGCAGTATCGCAGCGAAGAATTCGGCAACTACCGCGTTCGCGGTTATCAGGCCGACTTCGAATCGGGCCCCAAGCACTCGGGCATTCTCTATGACGAAGGGACCGGCCGCGGCGGCATCGCCATGCGTGGGCAACGGACTTTCATCAACGAAGAAGGCCGCTGGAATCAACGTGCTTTTGCCACGCCGGAAGAACTTGGCAAGCACATTAAGAAAGATGACTGGAACGACTACACGATCATCGCCATCGGCAACCGCTTCATCCACAAGATCAACGGCGTCCGCATGTCCGAGGTTGAGGATCGCCAAAAGACTAAGTTCAAGCGAGCCGGCATTCTGGCACTGCAGATGCACCAAGGCGATCCGATGAAGGTCGAGGTCAAGAACCTCCGCATCAAACGACGCAAGATGGCCGACAAGAAGAAGATTGTCATGGTCGCTGGCAATCCGAGTCATGGCTACGGTGCCCACGAGCATAACGCCGGCGTGAAGCTGCTCACCAAGCGGCTCAACGAGGTGCCAGGCGTCTATGCTCTGAACTATCACCAGAACGGCATGCCGAAGGATCCGTCCGCATTTGATAATGCCGACGCCGTCTTCCTTTATATGGATGGTGGTGATGGTCACCCGGTCAGCAAGCAGATCGCCAAGATGGAGCAGGTGATGCGTCGCGGTACCGGCCTGATGTGCCTGCACTACGCGGTGCATGTGGCTCCTGGCGTTCCCGGCGAACATTTCAAGCGTTGGATCGGCGGTTACTACGAGACCGGCTGGTCGACCAATCCCCACTGGGATGCCACGCTCGAATTGAACGCCGACCACCCCGCGACCCGCGGCATCAAGCCGTTCGAGATTCGCGACGAGTGGTACTTCAATATGCGTTTCCGTAACAACATGGAAGGCGTGATTCCGGTCGTTTCCGCCAAGCCGAGTAAGGAGACGCGACACGGCAATCGTGCCAAGGGCCTCGACCACGTCCAAAAGAACGAAGGACGCAGCGAGCACCTGATGTGGGCGGTCGAACGCATCGACGGCGGTCGCGGCCTCGGCTGCACCGGCGGACACGTTCACAACAACTGGCAAGACGATAACTTTCGCAAGCTGATCCTTAACGCCCTGGTTTGGGTGGCTGGAGCCGAAGTGCCGGCCGGTGGTGTCGAGTCAGCCGCGGTGTCACAAGAAGAGATCGACGCGAACCAGGACTACCCGAAGCCGTAGCTCCGCAGGTTCGTCAGTTATGGTCGGCTGCTGTCTCGATGTGAGTAGTGGCCGCGCCGATCTGGTTGTGAAGATTACCGAGTCTCCCGTGTAGGGCTAAGGCATGCGCGCCCATCATCGTTTCGCTTGGTTCGCGATTCTGATGCTGTCGGCGTCGCTGCCCGGTTGCCAGGACGCGAAGCAACCGGTGCTTGAGCCTGCACAGAGTGCGTCGGAATCACGTTCTTCCGAACCAGTTGAGCAGACGGCCAAATCACCGCAAGACGGACCGGCAAAGGTTCACCGCAAGCATGGCGAGCCAAATCGTCTTGCCAGTGAGACGAGCCCCTACCTGTTGATGCACGCCCACAATCCGGTCGACTGGTATCCCTGGGGCGAAGAAGCATTGGCCAAGGCTCGCCGCGAAGGGAAGTTGATTTTCCTTTCGATTGGATACTCGAGTTGCTACTGGTGTCACGTGATGGAACGGGAGTCGTTCCTCAATGAAGAAGTGGCTAAGATTCTCAACGAGCATTTCGTTGCCATTAAGGTCGATCGTGAAGAACGGCCCGACGTTGACGAGATCTACATGCAGGCATTGCACTTGCGGGGCCGACGAGGTGGTTGGCCGCTTTCGATCTTTCTGACGCCCGATGCGAAACCGATCGACGGCGGAACCTATTTCCCGCAAGCCAATTTCCTCTCCATCCTCAAGGATATTGACAGCGTCTGGCAAGCGAAGCCGGAAAACATTACCTCTGCGGCAGAGCAGTTAACTGCTGGTCTGCGTCGGGCGTTGGATCAAACCGCGTCACTTCGTCTGGCGGCCAAGATTCCGCTCGAGGTGAAGTTGCTCGATAACGTACAGGCGGCGCTAGCAGAAGACTTCGATCCGAAGTGGGGCGGCTTTGGTTACAGCGAACGCGAATCGCGGATGCCAAAGTTCCCGACGCCGTCGCGGTTGCTGTTCCTGCTGCGACGGGCAGAGACCGACAACGGGACACGCGGCATGCTCGCCATCGAGGCTCGCCGCATGCTGGCCGTGACGCTCGACAAAATGGCGATCGGCGGGATTCGAGATCATCTCGGCGGCGGCTTTCATCGTTATAGCACCGATCGGTTCTGGCATATTCCGCATTTCGAGAAGATGCTCTACGACAATGGGCAACTGGCCACTGTGTACGCCGAGGCGTACGCGCTGACCGGCCAGGAGGAGTACCGCCTGATTGTGGAGCAGATGCTGGACTTCGTGCTCCGTGATATGACTGGCGAAGGTGGCGGCTTCTACGCGGCGATCGATGCCGAGACCGATGCGGAGGAGGGGAAATACTATCGTTGGAACAAGGAGGAAATCAGCCCTCCACTAACGGAAGCGGAGACCCTCGAATTTTCGGCCATCTACGGATTCGATGGTTCGCCCAACTTTGAGCAACGCTATTTCGTGCCACTGCTCGAACGCTTACTTTCGGCGACGGCCGCCGAGCGGGAGACGACGCTCGAACAACTTGAGTCGCAACTCGGGCCGCTCCGCGTGAAGTTGCTCGAGAAGCGACGAAAACGCGAGCATCCGCTCATCGACACCAAGGTAATCACGGCCTGGAACGGATTAATGATCCGTGGCTTTGCCGACGCGGGGCGCGTCTTGCAGCGAGAAGACTATGTAAAGGCCGCCTCGCGGGCCGCCGAGTTCGTGTTGGCCAAGTTACGAACCGATGATGGCCGACTCCTCCGAACGTTCCGCAGCGGAGAGGCGAAACTGAACGCGTACCTGGATGACTACGCATTCTTGGTCGACGGTCTGATTGCATTGCATCGAGCCACCGGCGCTCAGCGCTGGCTCGAAGAAGCGGATGCTCTGACTCAGAAGCAAATGGAGCTATTCTGGGACGATAAAGCTGGCGGCTTCTACTTCACCTCACATGACCACGAGTCGCTTGTTGCCAGAGCGAAGAGTCCGTCCGATAGCGTGATGCCGTCGGGCAACGCGGTCGCGGTGGGCAATCTGATCTACCTTGGCGAGCATCTCAAGAAGTCCGAGTATTTCGAGCGTGCACGAAAGGCGATTGCCGCGTTCAGCGTTTACCTGGCGGAAGAAGAAGATGCCGGGTCAGTTCCACGAATGGCGATCGCGCTCGACTCGCTGCTGGAAGTTGATCCGCCACAGGCACCGTCGCCACCCGAAGCGGATTCCGCTGATTTGACGGAAGGCTCGACAGAGTCTACGGATGGGGAGTGACGCCTGTCCTGCCAAAGAATTGAACTGCAATGGGGTTCTCGGTATACTTCGGCTTTCCGCTAAGCGGTGCAGTCTCCTCCCCTCCGGGGTACTTGGCTAGGCCGCTGCGAAAGATGTTATTAGCACCGACCGATTCGATGAAGCGCTCGAATGAACAACCCGAAGTCCTTCTTCACCTCTTGCCGGGATGACGACTGGCAGTTGCAGCGCGTGCCGCTGCTGATGGAGAGCCTCCGGTGTTGTGTCGGTCAGGCTGGTGCCATGCAGCGCGGTTCGTCAACGTGCCAGTTCTTGCCTCATTTCAAACGTGTCGGATACCGGCTCGGGCGGCGGCTGTTTGCCGTCGTGATACGGGGCATTCGTCTACAGCACGCCGCTGCCGCCGGTAGCTTTCGGTATCGATGCGCCATCGGTAGCGGTTTCTGCGCGTCACTTGGGGCCCCAGTCCTTGGCCTGCGTTACAGGTATCCGTCTTGCATTCGGACGTTGTGCGTGTGGCATCGAGTTAAGGTCTTACTTTCACTATGAATTCGTATTTCTACGGAGCACGTTCTATGGCTTGCGGTTATCGCCATCTTGGGGTCGGGGTAATGAAATGCGGGACGTTTGCCGTCGGGGCGCTCTTGTTGTTGGTGGCGTCTGGCTGCGGTGGTTCTTCTTCCGCCACATCTTCTGGTACGCCGGCCCCCGGGGAAACGACTTCCGGCAAGACTGAAAGTTTTACGTTCCACTACGACGGTACTATCAATGGCCTGTCACCTGGAAAAACGGCCCGCGTCTGGCTGCCGGTCGCTCAGTCGAGTCACGATCAAGAGGTTGAGGTTCTTCCTGATGGCGTGCAGGTGCCTGGCGATTATGCGATGCACAACGAGAAGCGGTTCGGCAACAAGTTGATCTACTTTGAAGCCGCTGCCAATGACCAGGGCGAGATCCCGGTGCGTGTTGCCTATCGAGTTCGACGCAAGGAGCTTGCCGCCGAAACCGGGGAGATGGTAAAGGAGTCGGAGCTTGAAGGTTTCTTGCAGCCGTCGAGTCTGGTGCCGGTCGGAGATGACTTGCTTTCGCGAGTCGTTGGTAGCAAAAGGCCCGAGGGAGAAACGAAGCAGGTTGCGGGCGAACTTTACGACGCTGTCTACAAGTGGATGGACTACGGAAAGCCAGAAGACAAGGCCTGGGGCCGCGGCGACGCAACGTATGCCTGCGATGCCAGGGTCGGCAATTGCACCGACTTCCACAGCCTTTTTATCTCGATGTGCCGTACGCTAAAGATGCCTGCCAAGTTCGAGATCGGCTTCATGCTCCCGCCCGAGGGGAAAGAAGGAACGGTCGGCGGCTACCACTGCTGGGCCAAATTTGCAGACAGCGGTCGTTGGGTGGCTGTCGATATCTCCGAGGCCGACAAGGATGCTTCGCTTAAGGACTACTACTTTGGTAGCCTAACGGCGAACCGCGTTACCTTCACGACGGGACGTGATCTGAAACTGGTTCCCGCCCCGGCGAAAGAGTCGGTGAATTTTCTGGTCTATCCGTATGTGGAAGTGGACGGGCAGTCTCACAAGGGCTTTACTAAGGAATTTCGCTTCGAACGAGCTAAGTGAGCGGGGCCCGCCGGACGTTTTGGCGTTTTCCGGGCGAGCACTTCATAGGGCCTCCGTCGCCGCTTTTGGTCTCGCTTCGTGGTTTGCTATCATGCGGCAGTTCTCCCCGCGTCGTTGCGACTTGCGCCTCGGCCGGTTCGCGGATCTGTCATGTCTTCCAAATAGGACGCAGCCATGTTTGATCACCTCTCGAGTCTCGCACGCTTCGTCTCCTGTCGTTCCCTGTTAATGATCCTGGTGGCCTTGGTCGCGTTCGCCGCGAGTCCACTGCTTGCCGAAGACTGGCCCGCCTGGCGAGGTGCCGCTGGTGACGGTGTCGTAGCGGATGCGAAGTTGCCACTCAAGTGGAGTGACACGGAGAATGTCCTTTGGCACATTGAGCTGCCTGATCGTGGTAACTCGACGCCGATCGTGATCGACGGCCTGGTCATTCTCACCCAGGCCGTCGATGCGACGAAGCAGCGCAGCACGATGGCCTTTCAGGCCGACAACGGCGAACTCGTCTGGAAGAAGGGCGTGACTTACAGCGAAGATGAAACCTCACACCGGGATAATCCCTACTGTGCCGCTTCGCCGGTCTCCGACGGCGACCGAGTCTTTTCTTGGTATGGTTCCGCGGGTCTGTATTGCTACGACATGAAAGGGAAGGAGCTTTGGCGTCGCGACCTTGGCAAGCAAAAGCATATGTGGGGAAACGCCGCCTCGCCGGTGCTCTACAAGGACCTTTGCATCTTGAGTTTTGGTCCCGGTGAACGCGAATTCCTACTCGCCGTCGACAAGAAGACGGGCAAGACCGTTTGGCAGATAGAGGGCCT
>CAYLRE010000090.1:0-3507 GCA_964385715.1 uncultured Planctomycetaceae bacterium | reverse complement strand
TTCAAACCCAGCGAAGAAGAGAAGGCCGCCGGGCCAGCCCCGCGCGCGGAAGCATTACGTGGGGCCTGGGGAACACCCCTGTTGATGAACGTCGCCGGCCGTGATGAGTTGGTCGTCAGCTATCCGCGACGCCTGGTCGCCTACGATCCGCAAAGTGGCAAAGAGCTGTGGACCTGTCGCGGTCTGGGGCCCTTGGTCTACAGTTCGCCGATTGCGGGTGAAGACTCGATCGTCATTCTCGGCGGGTATTTCGGAGCCTCGATGGCGGTGCAGCCTGGCGGTCGTGGCGACGTCACCGAGACGCACCGGCAGTGGCACACGCCTCGCAGCCCCACCACCTGGCTCAGTTCCGGCATCATTCACAACGGCCACATCTACCTTCTCGACATGAAGGGGATCGCCCACTGCCTTGATCGAAAGACAGGCGAGGTTGTGTGGAAGGAACGCCTCCGCGGCAAGAACGGCAACAACGCGTCGTGGTCGTCGCTAGTGCGTAATGGCGACACGATCTACGCCACCAATCGCTCGGGGGACGCGTTTGCCTTCCGGGCTCAGCCGGAATTTGAGCTGCTGGCGTCGAGTTCGGTCAATGAGCCTAGCGACGCTTCGCTGGTGCCGGCCGACGGCAAATTTTACTTTCGTACCCACAAAGGCCTGTGGTGCTTGGGGAAGAAGTAGGTCTCGGTCGATTGGGCGGTCGACGAGTGGCCGTCGCTGATCTCGCCAGTCACGACTCCTTTGGTTGAGATCGCGAGTTGTTCTAGGGTGGGAGCGGTTTGCCTGTTCGGCTGGGTGTCCTACCTGTTATGCCGCTATTGGCGGTATTTCGCCTCCGCTGGGAGTCGTAACCGCCGGGTCCGCATGTGTGTATAAATAAGTAACCGTGAATCTGCCGTCGGCTACGAAGAACCATTATTTGTGAGTTGTTGTTGAGGAACCTAGATGCGGGTCGGTCTTGCTTTCATTCTCTGCCTCCAGATGGCATGTTTCTTGATGACGGGGGACGTCGCGACGGCTGGCCCTCTCGATGTGCGGCATGTTCCGGCCGATGCACAGTGGCTGATCCATGTCGACTGCGAAACCTCGCGAACTTCGCCGTTCGGCCAGACAGTCTTCGAGCAGATGTTCGGCGGCCGCCGTTCTAAGGTTTACCTGAGCCGGATCAAGAACCAGCTGGGAATCGACGTCGCCACGGATTTAAAAAGCATCACCCTCTTCGACACGCGGTTTCAGCGACACCATGGGCTGGTCATGTTGCGAGCTGCCGGGCTCGACGCCGACAAGATCGTCGCCAGTCTGAAGCAGCGGCATGAGGAGACGAGCGAGCATTTCTATCGCGGGCACACGCTTTACACTTGGCTCCGCGGTAAGGGGAAGAAAAACGAACATGAAGTCACTGGTTGTCTGCATGGCGACGATACGGTGTTGGTCTCTCGTGACGTCGATGTGCTGAAGCGTACGCTCGAGGTGCTCGACGGCAAGTCGGAAAGCCTTGCTGCTGCTTCGCCATTGGCGAAGCCGGTCGCCGCAGGAGAGATGGTTAGCGTTCGCACTCGCCGCATTGTGGGACGCGAGCTGCCGTTTCGATCGCCGCTGACGCAGCAGAGCGAGATGTTCACTATGGCCCTCGGCGAGCAGGATGGCAACGTTTTTGTCCATGCCCACCTCGAGACGAAGTCAGACGAAGTTGCCGACCAACTGCATGATATCGTCGAGGGATTTCGTGCCCTGGCAATGTTGCGGCACGGCTCCGACGAAGCAGGCAAGCGAGTCTTTGCCGGGCTGACCGTCGCGGTTGAGGGGCAGACGTTGACCGCCGACTGGAAGATGTTGCCGGCCGACGCCCACAAGATGCTGCAGATCATGCATGAGCACCGAAAGCAGCAGCACCGTCATCGAGGGCACCATCATGATCGCCGGAAGCGGGCCAAGGATATGAAGCCGGCCAAGCAGCGGCCTTCGCCCGACGACGCGAGCAAGACACAACCGAAGGCGACGCCTGACGAGGATGCCGCCACCACAAGCGCCCGTACCATAAGCAAAGACTCCTAGGCAGCTGTCCCAGTGAAGCACCGCGAGAACGCCAGTTGCGAGGCGCCAACCGACGAGGCGCTTGCCCTGCGCGCCGCCGACGGCTGCCTGCTGAGCTTCGAGCAGTTGGCCGTGCGGTTTCAGGTGCCGCTGCTGGGCTACTTGCGTCATCGCTGCAAGTCGCAGGAAGACGCCGAGGACCTGGTGCAGGAGGCCATGCTGCGGGCGTACCGTAATATTCACCGATATAAGTCCGAGTGGCGGTTTAGCACCTGGCTATTCACCATTGCCCACCGGCTGGCGATTAACGCCTTTCGCCGACAGGGTCGCACGGCCCCGGTGACCGATTCGGAAGTCTCGCTGGTGGCGGCCGAATCGCGGGAGCGAGACCCGGCAGACGAGGTGCAGCGTACAGACGACGGGCAACGGCTGTGGGCCATTGCCGCGGCGGAGTTGGGCGAGCCTAAGTTCACCGCCCTTTGGCTTTACTATGGCGAAGGAATGCCGGTTAACGAGGTTGCCGAGGTGCTTGAGAAAAGTCCGGGGGCCATTAAGACGATATTACTTCGGGCGCGACGGCAGCTACTGCCGACGCTCCGCGAGCAGTGGGGCGATCGGGAGGGGACCTCCGCCGGTACTGAGAGTGAGGCGAATCCCACCGCGACCAACAATTCACGCGATAAAGAAAATTCAGGAGTCTCGCCATGACTGACTGGCAACTGTCCGAGGAAGAAAAGGGTCTGGAGTCCGCGCTACGCAGCGAGGTGGCGTCCTCGCAGCCCGAGTTCTCCGCTTCGCTCCATGATCGGATCATGACGGCGGTGCGCGAAGAGTCGTCCGCCGAAGTGTCCACGGCATCGGTCTCTCCCCGTGGAAGCCGCAGCTGGCGATACCTGCTCGCCGCGGCCGCCTCCGTGGCGCTGCTGGTGACCGGCGTGTTGCTGCTGACTGGTGATGAGGATCCGTTCGTGGCCGATCCGTCCAAGTCTTCTGCTGAAGCCGACTCTATCGCAAGTTCCGATGCTCCGTCGTCCGACCAGTCGACCGCCTCGTCGACCGACTTTGCCGAGCCGGGTGTGATCGATGCCGTCCTGCAGGTGGCCGAGGAGTTGCTGCTGGCCGATGCCTCGCTCGCTACGGAATCGGGCGATGGCGCCACGACCGAGCCAGGCGATGCGGAAGATGCTTCGCCTGAAGATGCTGCGATCGCGGCGACCGACCTCGACAGCCCGGCGGAGGATCAGTGGGAGTCGATCGCCCACGATGTCGAGGTGCTGACAACCGTGTTGTTCGATCCGCTCGGGTCGGACGAGTTCGGCGACTTTGAGTCCAATTCGTCGCTCTAGCAGCATCTTTGCTACCGCGTGACCTGCATCGACAGCCCACCGTCAATCGTGATCGACTCGCCCGTGATGTAGTCGTTCGTGATCAGCGTCAGGCAGGCTTCGGCGACCTGTTCGCAGGTGCCTTCCCGGT
>CAYLRE010000089.1:0-15839 GCA_964385715.1 uncultured Planctomycetaceae bacterium | reverse complement strand
AGGGCTACTTGATGAGCGATGAGCAGATCCTGCAGCGAGGCCAAGAGGCCGTTGATAACGGCTGTACCGAGATGCACATCGTCGGTGGTCTGCACCACCAGATGAAGTACGACTGGTACGTCAACGTGGTGAAGATCCTGCACGAGGCCTATCCACGCCTGCACCTCAAGGGCTGGACCGCGGTCGAGATTAACTGGTTCGCCCATCTGACCGGCAAGTCGTATCGCGAGATCATCACCGATCTGGTCGACGTCGGCCTCGGTAGTATGCCCGGCGGCGGAGCGGAGATCTTTCATCCGGAAGTTCGCGATCAGATTTGCGAACACAAGGCGGACTCCCACAACTGGTTTGAGATTCACCGTACGGCGCATGAGCTGGGACTGCGAACCAACTGCACGATGCTCTACGGGCATATCGAGAAGCCGTACCATCGCATCGACCACCTGGTTCGCTTGCGTGAGTTGCAGGACGAGACGGGCGGATTTCAGACCTTCATTCCGCTCGCCTTCTTGCCGGACAACACGGGGCTCGATCATCTTTCGCGGCCCTCGGCGGTCGACGATCTTCGTACCATGGCGATTAGCCGGTTGATGCTCGACAACATCGATCACATCAAGGCGTACTGGATCATGCTCGGAATCGGCGTCGCCCAGACGGCGCTTGCCTATGGAGCGGATGACCTCGACGGCACGGTTCGTCACGAGCTTATCTACCACGACGCCGGGGCGGAAACGCCCGAGATCCTCGCAGTCGAAGACATTCGCCGACTGATCGAGGAGGCCGGCCGTACTCCCGTCGAACGCGACACGCTCTACCGCGAAGTGGTCCGCGACGGCTCCGATTGGAGTGTCGGCGATGCGATCACGGCTGGGGCGTAAGCAGGCGGCTTAAGCCACATCACTTAGCTCCAGCACTTTGCCGTAGCGTTTGATGAGCATGCGTCGCAGCTTGGCGTGAGCTTCGCTCGCCAAGCCAGGGTCGGCCTCGACTAGGGCGTCTGCGTCCTCGCGAGCCAGTTTGACGATCTCTGCGTCACGAATCAGGTCGGCGACTCGCAGCGGCGGCAGGCCATGTTGCCGTGTTCCCAGCAGTTCGCCCGGTCCACGAAGGCGGAAATCGATTTCGGCCAACTCGAAACCATCGTTCGTTTCCACGAAGGCGTCGAGTCGCTCTTGGGCTTCTTCTGACGCCGGATCGGCAAACAGGCAGCAGAAGCCAGGCTGCTTTCCGCGACTGACTCGCCCACGGAGTTGATGGAGTTGGGCGAGGCCGAATCGCTCGGCACCTTCGATCGTCATCAGTGTGGCGTTTGGGACGTCGACTCCGACCTCGATCACGGAGGTGCAAACCAGCACCTGGGTTTCCCCGCTACGGAAGTCCCGCATCGCCGCTTCCTTTTCGGCGCTGCTCATGCGGCCATGCAGTGTGCCAAGGCGAAACGACTTGAGTTCTCCGCTAGAGAGCTGCTGGTGCATTTCGGTCAGGCTGGCCAGCTGAGTCGTTTCCGACTGTTCGACCAAAGGCGTGACGACATACGCCTGACGGCCTTCACGTAATTTGCGCCGCAAGAAGTCCCACCACTGGGCCCGTTTTTCCTCCGTGGCTTGGTACGTGTGAATCGGTTGCCTACCCGGGGGCGACTCGCCGAGCGTCGAGATGTTCAAGTCGCCGAACAGGCCCATGGCGATCGTTCGCGGAATCGGCGTGGCGGTCATCACCAGGTAATGTGGTTCGTCGCCCTGTTGCCGCAGCTTCGCCCGCTGCCGCACGCCAAACTTGTGTTGCTCGTCGATCACCACGAGGCCCAACTTGTCGAACTCGGCGCCCGACTCGACGATGGCGTGCGTGCCAATCACGACGTCGACGTCATGTCTCTTAATCGCCGCGAGCAACTCGTCACGTGGTTTGCCATTGAGCGAACCGGAGAGCAGGGCCGTGCGAACGTGACTCGCCTCGAGGAATTGACCGAGAACTTCTGCGTGTTGGCGGGCTAGGACTTCGGTAGGGGCCATGATGGCGACCTGTTGCCCATGCGCCACGGCCAACAACGTGGCGTAGAGCGCGATCACGGTCTTGCCGCTACCGACGTCGCCCTGCAACAGGCGGTTCATCGGCCGCGTGAGCGCCATGTCGGTGCTGATTTCTTCGACGACCTGACTCTGGCCGGCGGTTAGCTCGAACGGAAACCGGCGGCGAATGCGAGCGTCGATCTTGGTCGTCGCCGGCAGGGCAGGGGAGACCGCATTCGCACTCAGCTGTTCCCGCCGCAATGCGAGCGCGAGTTGCAGGACGAGCAGTTCCTGGTAGATGAAACGAAAGCGAGCCTGCTTGAGTGTTTCGTCGTCGGTCGGATTGTGGATTTCGGTAATCGCGTCGCGAATTGTTAGTAGTTCACGCTTCTCGCGGAACTCGGTCGGGAACACTTCTTCGACCGCCGGCAAGCAGCGTTCGATGCAACCGCGAATCACCTTTCGCATCTGTGGCTGGGAGATGCCTTCGGTCAGTGGATAAATCGGCAGGATGTCGCCCGTCTGCTGCTCGACGTCGTCGTCTTCTTGCAGGAATTGCACGCGAGGGTGATTCATTTCCCATCGCATCCCTTTGTTGCGTACCTTGCCGGAGAAGATCACCTTTTGTCCTTCGGCAAAGCGGTGAATCATGTAGGGCTGGTTGAACCAGACGCCGCGGAGGTACTCATTGCCTTGGCGAACGAGCACGCCGAGGATCGACTTGCCGCGGCCGGTGTTGCGAATGTCGACTTCTTCGACCGTGCCGTGAATGCTGACCAGCTGATCCTCTTCAAGCGACTCGATCTGCTCAAGGTCAGGCGTCTCTTCGTAGTCGCGGGGGAAATAGAACAACGCGTCGGCCGCGTAGTGGAGCCCCAGCCTCGCGAGTGTTTCCGCCCTTTGCGGTCCCACCCCGGAGACGAACTGCAGCGGCGTGGCCAACAGTTCGGTCGCCTGTTGTTCGCTCAGGGGATGCTCTGCCGCGCCGTCTTCGGTGGTAGCTTCTTCGGCGGTTGCCTCTTCGACCGGCGGCGCATCGGCGTCGACTGGTTGCTCGTGGTCGTTCTTGTCGTCATTGTTGTCACTGGCAGTGGACATGCCGACATTCTACCGCGTGTTCGATTTCCGGCTACAGATGCTGGCCGCAAAGACGAGAATAATCGAGAAGCTGGTAGACAGTCAGCGGAGTTACTTCGCGGAGAGGCAACAAGAATCGTGCGGACGACCGCCTGCTTCTGCTAGAGATACTTCTGGTACGCGGCTACTGCCAATTCGTCGCAGCGTTCGTTCTCCTCGTGCCCCGCATGCCCGGCGACCCATTCGTAGGAGAGCGTGTGGTAATTCACCAGCTCGTCGAGTCGTTTCCAGAGGTCAACGTTCTTGACTGGCTTGCGTGCATTCCGCGGGCCGCGCATCCAATTGTTCTTTTTCCAATTGGGCATCCATTCGGTGATGCCTTTGCCGACATACTGACTGTCGCTGACCAGTCGTACGGCGGTTTGTCGGTTGAGTGCTTCGAGACCGCTGATCACCGCCATCAGCTCCATGCGGTTATTGGTCGTTTCCGGTTCGGCACCGGAGACTTCTTTGGTCTTGCCGGTCGCAATGTGGCGAAGTAGATAGGCCCAGCCGCCGGGGCCAGGATTGCCGCTACAGCCACCATCGGTGAACAGGATGACTTCGGCAGGAGGATCGTTTCGAGCAGCGGCGTTCATCATAGGGCGGGCGTCGACGTTGGAGTCCGTCGGGAGAAAGTTGGAGTCAGGGGGTGTGATTATGGATGGAGGCGGACGGAATGGAAGTGTCCGAAATGGTAACGGATGCCGGCGGTTAGTTGGAGCCTTCGCCGGAAGACGGGGCCTCCGCCGGCTTGGGAGATTCGGTCGAGTCGATTCTGGCACGGTGGGAGTCCATGCGTGTGGCGTCGAAGCGAAGCGGACGGCTCATGTCGTCCAGTTCACTGGTCAGCGTCGAATCGAGTCGCGGTTGCTCCTGACGCACGGTGGGCAAGGTCACCGTGAAGGTGCTTCCTTTGCCGAGTTCACTCTCCAGCGAGATCTCTCCGCCGAGCAATTTACACAACTCCTTGACGATCGAAAGCCCCAGGCCGGTGCCAGAGTACTCTCTTGTCATGGCGTCGCCGGTCGACAATCCGGTCGGCCCCTGGCGGAATTTTTCGAAGATCGCCAGCTTGTCCGGTTCTGCGATGCCGACGCCGGTATCGTTGACGATTAGCTCTAGCATCTCACGCTTATTGAGGCGAGCGGTGACGCTGATCTGTCCCCCTTCGGGTGTGAATTTGATCGCGTTGGACAACAGGTTGTTGAGCACCTGTTGGATTTTGACCTGGTCTTGGTGCAGCTCGGGAATCTTGGGGTCGACGGTCGTTGTGATGTCGATGTTCTTCTTCTCGGCTAACGGACGGGCCATGTCGCACTGTGCGGAGATGATCGGATCGATGGGGAAGTCGGTCAGGTTAAGTTCCATCTTGCCGCTCTCGATCTTGGCCAAGTCCAAGATATCGTTGATCATGTCGAGCAGCAGGCGGCCGGATCGCTGGATGTTTTGCACGTAGCGTCGCTGTTTGTTGTCGAGCGAGTCGATCGAGTCCAAGACGTCGGAGAAACCGATGATGCTGTTGAGCGGCGTACGCAGCTCGTGGCTCATGGTCGCCAGGAAGTCGCTCTTTAGGCGGTTCATCTCGAACAGTCGCATGTTGGTCTGGGCCAGTTGATCGACCTTGCCGTCGAGATCGTCGTTCAGGTTGCGCAGCTCCGCCGACGAATCAAGGATCTTCTGCAGCATGCGATTGAAGGCCACGGCCAAATGTTCAAATTCGTCGCCGGTCCGAATATCGGCTCGCAGAGCCGTATTACCACGGCTGACCTCATCGCTGACATCACGCAGGTGGCGTAGTGGTTTGACGATCACGTATCGCACGATCACGTACAGGGCAATCATCGCCAGGAAGACGGTAATGATGGCGATCGCGAACAGCCACGCCTTATTCCGGCTAATCGCAGCTTCGACCGTTTCGGTCGGTACTCGAATCTGTATGATCGCCTGTAGATCACCCTCGGTCAGCTCTTGATTGACGTTGGTCGGTCGATGGCAGATCACGCAGCTCGAATCGGTGATGAATACCGGCTGATAGTAGATGTAGTCGCTTCCGTCGCGAAACGCATAGTACGGAGGGTCGGCGTAATACTCGGTCGTAAGACCTTGTGCTCGCGCCGCAGTGCCTTTCGGAGCTTTTCCTTGCGGTTGCATTCCTTGCTCGGATTGCGCCTGGGCGTCTGGCTTCTCGACTTCTTCCGGCGTCGGTTCGCGCTCTTTGGCGGTTTCCCACTGTTCAAGCAGCTTTTCTTCCAGCTCATTGAGCGGCTGGCGTAATTTGTTCGGGCTGGGATCGTTAATTCCCGCGCGAATAACACGACGCTCGTAGTTTTCGGTGTCGATCTGTCGCACCAAGGCGTCGACGGGAAACTCCTTGTCGAGTGCTTTCCAGTGGTCTTTGAGGACGGCCGCATTGACCTGCTGACGACATGCGTCGGGCGTGCGCCCCCACACGATCTCTTCGGTCACCTGCCCGTACCACCAGAAACAGGCGGTGATCAACACGAACAGGCAGGCCCCGAACAACAAGCGGCACTTCCGCTCGAGATTCGTCTCGCCGAGAACGCGTTTGATGGATCGGTAGGACATATGGTGAGGTAGCGTTAGTGCGACTTTCGCCGAGGCGCGTCAGATTTTCTTGGAGGGAGAAGGAATGCCGGTCGTCTGCGGGAACTTATTTTGTCGGACGCGTAATCTGGATGATCGCCTGCAGATCGCCTTCGATGAGTTCCTGATTCACGTTGGTCGATCGATGGCAGACGACACAAGTCACATCGGTAATGAACACCGGTTGGTAGTAAACGTATTGATTGTCTTCCTGAATCGCGTAGTGGGCGGGATCGGCGTAGTACTCGACAGCATTGTTTTCCGCAGTGGACGTTACTATCTTCGGAGTATCGCTCGGTGGCTGCGTTTCTCCACGTTCACGCTGCCGGACGATCTCCCACTGCTCAAGCAATCTCTTTTCGAGATCGTTGCGTGGTTGGTATTTATTGTCCGACGTCGGATTGTTGACCGCTGGGCGGATGACGCGCGTGTCATAGTCTTCGCTGCCAAACTGCGCGGTTAACGTCTCAACCGGAAACTCTTTATCGAGCGCCTTCCAGTGAATTGCGAGTACGGCTGCATTGACTATTTGTTTCGCCGAATTGGCCCGCTCTTCGAGGACGCGTGAGGAGTCGAGTTTGGCTGGGATAGCTGGATCGGTGACAACGCCTAGCTCCGCTTCGCCTGTTTGCGGAGCCTTTGTTTCCGTTGGTGTGGCCGTCTCTTGGGTGACATTCGGCGGTTTCGTACAGCCGGTGATCACGATTCCACCGAGGACGACGAGCAACCCGACCAGCACGCGGCACTTCCGCTCGATGTTCCTCTCGCCGAGAACGCGTTTGATGGATCGGTAGGACATAGTGAGAGAGGCAATTGAATGGGGAGACGCGATTCGTCAGCTGCCTGGTATTCTAGGGCCGTGGCGCAGCTCGAACTAGGCCAAAGCGGGTCAGGGCGTCGTTCTCACTTATAAGAACGAACTCACCAAGTAGCATGTTGCCGCCCGTAAAGGAATCTTTCGTCTTATGTGGCACTTAGTGTTGGCCGGCACTTAGAGCATGTCGAGCGGTTCGACGTCGATGATGTACTGCACGTCGTCGATAGGCTTGAGCTGGGCAGTGGCGGTGCGAACCAAGTCACGCAGAGCCTCCCCGTCGGCGCTCTGCAGCTGAATCGCAAAGCGATACTTGCCGCGGAGTTTCGCTAAAGGAGCCGGTGCCGGTCCGACGATCCTGGCCGAGATGCCGAGCTGTTCTTGGAAGCTCTTCAGCCGTCCTTTGATCTGCTTGCCGAATTCCTCGGTTAGCTTCTCGCTCTCGCCTCGCATCACGATGCGGATCATGCTGCCGTAAGGTGGGTAACCGATCTTCTCGCGAATGGGGCATTCGGAGCCGGCAAACATTCCGTAGTCGTGGCGCACTGCCGCTTGCAGAGCCGCATGTTCCGGGTTCGAGGTCTGCACCAGCACGCGGCCACCCTTGTCGCCACGCCCGGTTCGGCCTGCCACTTGTGTGACCAGCTGGAAGGTTCGTTCCGCCGCGCGGAAGTCAGGCAGGTGCATCGCCACATCGGCGTTGATCACGCCGACGAGCGTGACGTTGGGAAAGTCGAGGCCCTTGGCGATCATCTGCGTACCGAGCAAGATCTGCGTCTCGCCCTTGCGGAAACGATCGAGGGCCGCCGCGTGACTCCCCGGACGCTGCATCGTGTCGGCGTCCATTCGCTCACAGACGTACTTGCCAAACCGGGCGTTGACTTCCGCTTCCAGCCGTTGAGTTCCGCGCCCGTAATGATGAATGCCATCGTACGCACACTCCGGACAGTTCTTCGGGACCGGCGCTTCGTAATCGCAGTAGTGGCACAACGCCCCCTGATGCTGTCGGTGATATGTCAATGCAATCTCGCAATGCGGGCATTCAAGTGCGAAACCGCAAGAAGGGCATTGGATGTGGGTCGAATAGCCGCGGCGATTGAGCAAAAGAATCACCTGGCCGTTTGCTTTCAGGGCAGCGTCCATGGCGATCTGTAGTTGTCGGCTAAGGGCTCCCCGCGAGTTCCGATCGTGTCGTTCCGTGCGTAGATCGACAGTGACTACCTGGGGCAGCGGGCGATCGAACACACGTCGTGGCATCTCGACCAGCCGATACTCGCCTTGCTTTGCGCGGTGGTAGCTCTCCAAAGCAGGCGTGGCCGAACCGAGCACCAGCGGGACCTTCTCTCTCTCAGCCCGATGTTGGGCCACGTCACGCGCGTGGTACCGGGGTGCCGACTCTTGGCGAAACGATGATTCGTGCTCTTCGTCGATCACGATCAGGCCCAAGTGCGGCGTTGGGGCAAAGACCGCACTGCGGGCGCCGACCACTACGGAGACTTCGCCAGCGGCGATTCTTTGCCAGTGGCGGTGGCGATCGACGTCACTCAAGTGACTATGCAGAACTGCCACGCTACCGAAGCGGCTGCGGAAACGCCGTTCTGTCTGAGGGGTGAGGCTAATTTCGGGCACCAGGACGATCGCCTGCTGACCGAAACTGACGACTTCCTGGATCGCTTGGATGTAAACCTCGGTTTTGCCACTGCCGGTGATGCCATGCACCAGAATCGTCTCGTGACCTTTGGTGTTGATGGCCGAGAGAATCGCGTCGAGGGCCGCCTGTTGATCGGCGTTCATGTCGAGGTGTGGCTCGATCTTCATGCTCTCGTCGGGCAACTCGCCGGTTGCCTCTCGACGAACTTCGCTACGAACCAATCCTTTTCGCCGTAGGGCCGTGATCGGAGCCTGGGTGCACTTTACGGATGTTGCTAACGCAGCCGGCGTCATGGGCGCCCCGTTCGCTGCAAGGTAGTGAAACGCGACCGCCTGTTTCTTCGGCAGCTTGATTTCCTTGACCTTCTTCAACGCCTCCGGTGGCACATGCAGGAAAGTGGTCAGCCGCGTACCGGCTTCTGCTCGCACGCCGGCGGGCACCACCGCGTCGAGCACTTGTCCCCAGTCGCAAAGATAGTAGTCCGCCATCCACTGCGTGAGACTCAGAATCGCCGGCGAGAACAGGCTGCGGGCGTCGACGACCTCGCGGATCTCTTTCAGTTGCCGCGTTGCCTGACGATGTTCGAGCGCAACGCAGTAACCGGTGGCCGCCTGATTGCCACGCCCCAGTGGTACTCGCACCCGACAGCCGACGGCCAGCGATTCGGTCAGATGCTTTGGCACCGCGTAGTCGAGCGGACCTATGGGACGCTGGGGAATGACGACCGTGGCCACGCAAAGCTCTTGGGCGTCGTCCATTTCCCATGGCTCATCGCTCGTGTCGAACAGCGTGCGTTGCGGTTGAGCCATGGGTGAGAGTGTTCTAAGTGCAGGTCGTTGCTAGCGAAGACGGTTGCTGGCGGAGTCGACAGCCGATCGCTACGATAGCAGTCACCTTTGATCAGCGTCCAGTTCCCACCCCTTCTTCCTACTCGATCTCGAATGCGACTCGGTCTTTTTGGCGGTAGTTTTGATCCGGTGCATACCGGCCATCTGATGTTGGCCGAGTGCTGTCGTGAACAGTGCCAGTTGGATCAGGTCTGGTTTATCCCTGCCGCGACCGCTCCGCATAAGCAGCAACAGGTCTATTCGCCTGACGAGCAGCGGGTGGCGATGCTCAAGCTGGCGATCGCAGGCCACGAGGGTTTCGCCGTGAGCGAGATCGAGCTGGAGCGGGGTGGGGTCAGCTACACGGTCGATACGCTGCGAGCCATTGCTGAGCAGGAGAAGGACGCCGAGCTGTTTCTGCTGATGGGGGCCGACACGCTGGCCGATCTCGCAAATTGGCACGATCCGGCAGGTGTATGTGCGCTGGCCACGCCGGTCGTGGTAGGGCGGGATGACGACGGCGATCCGGATTACAACGTGCTAGCTCCGCTGGTCGATGCCGATCGGCTCGCCGAATTTCAAAAGTGTCGCGTGGCCATGCCGGCGGTCGAAATCAGCAGCCGCGAGGTTCGCAGACGCGTGGCCGCTGGCGAGAGCATTCGCTATCAGGTGCCGCGAGCCGTCGAGAAGTACATCGAAACCAGCGGCCTCTATCAGGCGGACTGAGGCGGTATCGCCTACTGGCATCGTGCTTTGCCCTACGCCGACTTGCGAATGCCGAGATAGTTGGCCAGCTCCGGCACGAGATCGGCCGAGTAGATCGCCGTATCGCCGACCAACGCTCCGGCCACCTGTTCCAGCTGTTCGCTCGTGCTGGCAGCGATGTCCAGAAAGATCCATTTCTGGCCGTTGAGCGTGCAGGCACCGCCGCCACCGTCCAGATGTTCCTCGCGAATCTTATAGCCCAGGTTCGCGGCCACGAGGCGCGCGGCCTCCAACAGTTCAACGGTATGCATCCCAGCTTCTCCAAGCGCCAAGGTCCATGGCTTGTCATCCCCTCAAGGGCTGGATTGTACGCGGATGTGCTGCAGAGGCCCAGCCAAATTCGACGATATCCTTACCGTGGCTAAGTGTCTTTCTGGCAAGAAGTTAAGGCCGTCTTGTCGGGCAAGACAGAGAGGACAACGTCGACTTGGCAATTTAGAGTTAACTTGCGGAGTGCGTGATGCAGGCAGGCGAAACGAACGAGACCCCCTCGCTCCAAGAACAAATTGAATCGCTTAAGCAGCAGCTTGCCCACGCGCAGAAGATGGCTGCCTTGGGTGAGTTGGTGAGCACCACCACGCACGAATACAACAACGTGCTGATGACGGTGATCAACTACGCCAAGATGGGCCTCCGTCATAAAGACGACAAGACGCGCCACAAGTCGTTCGAAAAGATTCTGGCCGCGGGGCAGCGGGCCGCCAAGATCACCAACGGCATTCTCGGATTTGCCCGCAATCTCAGTGACGAATTTGAGCCGACCGACATCGTCAAGTTGGTCGACGACGCGCTCATTCTGCTCGAGCGCGAGATGAGCAAGTACCGCATTTCGATCGAGCGTCGCCTCGAAGAGAATCTTCCCGAGGCGATGGTCAATACGAACCAGATCCAGCAGGTGTTTCTCAATCTGCTGACCAACTCTCGCCAGGCGATGGACGGTGGCGGGCGAATCTTGATCAAGGCCAGCCACGATGCGGCCAGCGGAATGATCGAACTGGTCGTCCGCGACAACGGTGCCGGCATTCCGGAAGAGAAGCTGCGTCGTATCTTCGATCCTTACTTCTCCACGAAGCAGGGACCGGATGAAACCGGCAAGGGAGGCACCGGCGTGGGACTCTCCATGTGTCGCGACATCATCGAAGCCCACGGAGGCAAGATCCAAGTTGCCAGCAAGGTCGGCACCGGTACCGCCTTCACGATGTTCTTGCCGGTCGCCAAAGCAACGCCGGCCGCTCCCTCCCCGACGATCACACTCGGTGTTCACAACGCACCGAATTCTTGCAACAGCTAAGGTTGCCGGGCGTTGGCGAATAGGATTCTCGCCTGCCCCCTACAGATGGCTAAGCCGGGCGTAGAGTTTGCTCAGGATTTCATTCTCCAGGGCCAGGTCGCGGCCTTGGGGGATCCAGCCGAGCGTATCCCGCGGTACGTTTAGTTCACGTTGCCGGCGAACCAGCGAGTCATCGTTGCGCAGATTCTTGATGCCGCTGGGAGATTTCTCCGGGGCGATGACATCTTCCAGTTCCTTGTGAACCTGGACGTCGACAAGAAATCCACCTTCGACCGGGATCACGCGAATGTGCGCGATGCGGCGAATCGATTGGAAGGTCGCCTCGAGGCGGTCACACATCGTCACCGAGTCTTTCCGCCACGGTTCGAGCTGCGTCGCACCGGTGACCGGGAACGTCTCGATGCGGCCCTCGACCACTTCATCGGCAACGTAGCGTACCCGTTCTTCGTGGGCGATCTTGAAATAGTCGTCGACGACGTCGACCAGATGCTCCCACAGCATGTGCGGATCGGATGCCGGAATGTGGGCCGGGTTTTCAATCAGCCCGATGGTGGCGGGCGTCTCCACGACGTGATCGGAGAACGAGAAGCCGTACGGAATTCCCCAGCCCGTGCAGCCAGGCAAACTGCCAACGAGAGCCGCCAACAAACAGGCCCAGGCGGCGCATTTGGACAGTGCGCATTTCGACAACCGGTGCAGCCATGACGCAGCCTTGTTGTGCGAATTGCCTAGCGGTGAGTGCATGCGGTGTGTCTGGTGACTGAGTCCAACGACCTGTTTGCGATTGGGTTGCTGCCGGGGCAGCAGGCGCGAACCTCTCGCGCGGCCCTCTTCAAGGGCGGCGTAGTGTCTTGAAAAGGGAGGATTGGCACAAGGGAGAAATTGGGATGTGCCGGGTTTGGCAGACGGGTGCTAGCACGTGGCCGTGCCACTGTCCCGTAGGGCATGCTGAGCATGCGGGGAGACGAGGTGCCCTTCGCAGTGTTGCGGAAAGTGGCGTGGTACGTCCACTCGCGGCGCAACAATGGCTCGGCAGGAGCCTCGCCCTCCCGACCGCCAAACGACCTCGCCCCCAATTCGTCCCCCTTACGCCCCCGGTTTGATCGCCCGTTGGTCGCGTTCGGTCAGCCAGTGCAGATAGGGCGACGGCAACACGCGGGCGTCCCAGGCCCAGTTGTGCCACTGTTCGATCATCTTGTTGGCACGTTCCGGGTGCTGCTCGATCAGGTTGTTCGTTTCCGCCCGATCGGCGTCCATGTCGTACAGCTCCCAAGGTCTTTTGTAGCGGGCGACCAGTTTCCACTTGCCGAGTCGCAGGGCCCGGTTGCCTTCGTGCTCCCAGTAGATCGGCCGCTCGGCGATCGCCTCGTTCTTAAACGCCGGCACCAGGCTGGTTCCCTGCATGGGGATGATCTCTTTGCCTTTGAACGAATCGGGATAGCGGGCACCAGCCAGGTCAACGCAGGTGGCCATGATGTCGATCAGGTGACTGGGGTGTTCGCGGAACTCTCCGCCGCGTTGGATCTCGTGCGGCCAATGAACGATCAACGGCGAGGCGATGCCCCCTTCGTGGACGAAGTGCTTGAATAGTCGGAACGGCGTGTTCGAGGCGTTGGCCCAAGCCTGACCGTAGCTGGCGAAGGTGTCTTCCGCGCCGGGATAGATGTTCGGGTGATTGCCGCCACGGTAGTCGAGCCTGGGGAGCGACTTGCCAAAGGTGTGGAAGATGCTGCCGCCGTTCGGGGCTCCGATCGGTTCGTGGCAACCGCCGTTGTCGGCCAGAAACATGATCACCGTGTTTTCCATCTGGTCGGTTTCTTCCAAGGCGTTGACAATCTTGCCGATGCCTTGGTCCATGCGGTCGATCATCGCCGCGTAGACCGCCATGCGATACGCTTCCCAATGTTTGTTGGGGGCGTCTTCCCAGCTCTTGATGTACGGGTTTCGCGGGCTCATGTCCCACTCGGGCTTGATGAGGCCCATGTCGACCATCTTCTTGTAGCGATCGCGGCGGACACCGTCCCAACCTTTGTCGTAGACGCCCATGTACTTCTGAATGTCTTCCGGCCTGGCGTGCAGCGGCCAGTGCGGTGCGGTGTAGGCCACGTACATGAAGAACGGGCGGCGTTCGTTCTCGCGAGTGCGGACGAACTTGGCGGCGTTCTTGCTGATCGCGTCGGTGTAGTAGAAATTCTCTTCGTCCGGATCGATGAACGTGTTCTGACGCATCAAGCCTTCAGGCCAGTAGAAGCTGCCGGCTCCGGCGATCGTGCCGTAGAACTCGTGAAAGCCACGTTGCAGTGGCCAGGTCGCGCGGTGCTTGGCCTTAAGCGTGTTGTAATCGAAGGGAGTGACGTGCCACTTGCCGGAGAGCATGGTGCGGTAGCCACTCTTGCGAAGTACTTCCGCGATCGTGACACACTCATCGTTGAGGTGACCGTGGTAGCCGGGCAGAGTGGCACCGTTTCGAACGGCGGCGCCCGTCATGTGGCCGATGCCGGCCTGATGCGAATAGAGCCCGGTCATCAGCGAGGCCCGCGTCGGGCAGCAACGCGAGGTGTTGTAGAACTGCGTGAATCGCAAGCCACCGGCGGCCAGTCGATCGAGTACCGGCGTCTGCACTTCTCCGCCGTAGGGGCCAATGTCGCTGTAGCCCATATCGTCGGCCATGATGACGATGATGTTGGGTCGCTTGTGGGCGGCGGCCGGCGAGGCGAGTGCGGCGAGGCAGGCGAAGCTGAGTAGCAGAGAGAGGAAGCGATTCATGGTGTGAAACCCGAGGTGTGCAAGAGTTGATGGCGCCCCCTGTGCAGAAGGAGTACTAGGGGCTGGGCACATTGTAGTTGTGCCGGTAGCGCGATGTCGAGCGCATGGCCGAGGCCAGCGAGCACGAGGGCACCGCGACAGAAATCGGGCGAGAAGCGGGAGCTTCGCCCAACGAGAGTCTACGCCGCGCGGCGAGAGGGCTTCTCGTCGGGATCCATCGACCGCATTGGCACCGGAGTTGGTGCCGGCCGCTTTTTCGGCAGGGGCAGCAGATTTCCGCACGTGACCTTGGCAACAATCGCGTCGACGTTTGGACCCATGGGCGCCGGTTGCGGTTTGGCCACGTGCTCGCCCGTTCTGCGGGTGTCGGAAGCAGCCCACGCTTCTGCCTCCTGCGTTAGGTGGTTGAGCAGATCCTGCACGCGTTTGCGGTAGTACTTGATACCGGCTCGATCGAGGTTCGGCGGAATATAGATTCGCGGGCCGATGACGATGCGGGCTCGCGAGAACGGTTTCGGAATCGCGAAGCGGTCCCAGCTGTTGGCTCGCCAGGGACGATCGTAGCCGACCGCGTAGATGACCAAGGGTAGCCCCGTCTGCGAGGCAAGGAAAATTGAACCGACGGCCAACTTGCGACGTGGGCCGCGCGGGCCATCGGGAGTGACGGCCAGGTGTTGCTTGCTGCTCTTCGAGATCAATTCTCGCAGTGCTTGATCGCCACCTTTTCCGGACGAACCGCGAACGGTGTTGTAGCCGAGGTGCAGTGCCAAGCGGCAGAGCAGGTCCGCGTCGCCGTGGCGACTGGTGAGCATCGTGAGATTGCAATCGCCGCCCAGGTTGAGCGGGGCCATGATGCTCTCGTGCCAGAACAGATAGATGTTGCGTTGCGTGCAGTCGCGACGATGCGGTTCGACCGACGGTTCGTAGGCGGCGATGCGCAGGTCGACGGTCCGCAGCCAGAGCTTGGCCCAAGCGTAAACCACGAGCCCAACGAGCTTAACCACTATAGGATGTCGTAGTTTCATGGCGTCCTTGCCAGGATGTCGCGTCAATTCGACGGTCAGCCCTCATCAGTGGCAGGCCGTCTCCATTTCAAGACGCGATATCTTAGCGAAAGATGCCAGGCGACTCACGGTCGATTTTTTCCGTGAAACCAGCGTTTTGCCACTGTCACTGCCCAATTAGGGCCATTCACCGCTGAATACCTCGGTGGCCGGCCCGGTCATGAAGACGTGTCCGGCATGCTCGCTAGCATCCTCGGCGAGCCACTCGAGGCTCAGATCGCCGCCACTGAGATGGTTGAGAATCTTCCGCTCGGTGCGACCTGATAGCACACCCGCCACACAGACGGCACAAGCTCCGGTTCCGCAGGCGAGCGTTTCGCCGCTGCCCCGTTCCCAGGTTCGCTGCCGTACTTCGGTCGGCGAGATGACTTCCACAAACTCGACGTTCACTCGGTTGGGAAACCGCTCGTGGTTCTCAATCAACGGACCGAGGCCCAGCACCAGCTCGTCGGTCGCCTTCTCGACAAAAATCACGCAGTGTGGATTGCCCATCGAGACGCAGGTGACGCGAAACGTCTGATCGCCGACTTGCAACTCTTCGTCCACCACCTGTTCGCCTTGCCAGGTGGTGGGGATGTCGGTCGGTGCGAGGATCGGACGTCCCATGTTGACGGTAACTCGCTCGGCCAGACCACCTGCCGTTTCGAGTTCGACGTGCAACACGCCGTTGCCGGTTTCCAGAGACATCGATTCCTTGGCGGCGATCTTGTGGTCGTAGACATACTTGGCGACGCACCGCAGCCCGTTGCCGCACATCTCGGCTTCGCTACCATCGGCGTTGAACATCTGCATCCGTGCGTCGGCCACTTCCGAGGGACGGATCAATATGAGGCCGTCGCCCCCGACTCCGAAGTGGCGATCCGCAATGGCGATGGCAAGTTGGTCGGGATTCTCGGGAGCCGGTTCGGCGAAGCAATCGACATAGTCAT
>CAYLRE010000088.1:0-15884 GCA_964385715.1 uncultured Planctomycetaceae bacterium | reverse complement strand
TGTCGACCTACTGCGTGGGCCAGTGCGCGTCGATGGGGGCCGTGCTGCTGACCGCCGGCACCAAGGGCAAACGGCGGGCCCTGCCCAACGCCCGGATCATGATCCACCAGCCGCTGGCCGGCATGGAAGGCACCGCCGAGGACATCATGATTCATGCCAAGGAATTCAAGAAGACCAAGGCCAAGCTGAACAAGATCTTGCTCAAGCACACCGGGCAGCCGCTGGAGAAGATCGAAGAGGATACCGATCGCGACAACTTCATGGACCCAGAAGAAGCGATCGAATACAAGCTCATCGACAAGATGATCGAGCACATGGATGGTTAAACGAACCATTCGGTTCGTACAAGAAGAGAGTTTCGGGGCAAACGAGAAATACGTAACGAAAGCGACCGTTCGCGTCGCTAGATGATTAGAGTCGGCTTCCCTTCCCGCACTAAGCCGAAACTGTTTCGCGACTGCACAGGCAGCAGCGGAGCCAATCGACTCGCACAATCCATAGCCATCGCCTTGCACGCCAAGGGTGACGTTATGTCGCGCCACCTGCCATGTGCCAGGTCCCTATGCGCGCACCCGATACGTGCTAAGTACTATGAAAGCCTCATCCGCTATCCTCGTCGCCGTTTTCTGCCTGGTCGTGCTGCCCGGTTGTCGCGGAGCCAAGAAGGACGTTGAAGCGCTCGAGCGAGAGAACCGGTTCCTCGATCAGAAGAACTGGACCTACATCTCATATATCGAGGACTACGAGCGGTTGCTCAAAGAGTGCCGAGCCGAGAACAAGAAGCTGCGCGAACAATTGGGTGAAGGTGGCGGAGGATCATCGCAAAGCCATGACTCGGACGTACCAGCCATCGATACGGATCAAGGCCTCGAGATCCCCCAGGTCGAGATTCCCTTCGGCGACGACGTTCAGCCCGAGGAAGAAATTTCTAACGAATCGACAACCAGTCACCGCTCCCCTCGTTTGAATCCGCCCTCCCCACCGAAGTCATCTTCGCGATTGAGTGAAGAGGACGAAACGGAGGAAATACCGGTCGGTCCTGTGCATCTGCCAGATAGCTCGGCAGCGTCGGAGGTGCCGCTCCATACACCATCGACTGATCTGACTACGCTGGCCGATCCACGCGAGGTCGATTCTGTTGCTTTCGACAATTTCTTCACCGGTGGAAATAACACCGATGGAATTCCCGGCGACGAAGGTATTACGCTGTTGGTCGAAACTCGCAATGCCCAGGGTGATGTGATTCGGCCCGAGGGCGAGATCGACATTTCGCTGCTCGACCCGGCCGCCGCGAGTGAATCGGAGGCGCGCGTGGGGCTGTGGCGGTTAACGGTGGAAGAAGTGCGCGAGAACTTTCGCGATGCGGCCGTCGGGCGCGGCGTACGTCTCGACCTTCCTTGGCAGAACGGTCTACCGCGTCGAGAAGAATTACGGCTGTTCGTTCGCTTTACGGACGCAAATGGCGAACGCATTCAATCGGACCGCCCCCTGAGAATCGAACTGCCGGGGCGAACCGCAGCAGAGCGCCGCGAGCGCCGCCGCCGACTCGTGAGGTCGCTGGCTTCTAGGCGAGCCGCTTCCTCGCACGACCCGACACAAGCCACTCCTTACGCGACGCCGCGGCCAGACGCACCGTCCGCGCCCGCTTGGCAAGGTGGTACGACCGACGACAGTCAATCGTCGGCTGGCACTCCTTCGTCGCAAATTGCACAAGGCCAGTCGCCTGAGCCATCGAGCTCCGGCTGGTCGCGCAGTCGCCGTGGTATTAAGACGCATCCCACTCCGGCTCCAAGTTTGGCGCCCAACGGTACCGGCGATCTGGCTGGGCGGAGCCCCTCGAGTCAGGCTCCTGCTGCGTCAACTCCGACGCGGGCAGCGGGGCCCACGGAATCGATCGCATCACGAACGACCGAGCCACGTACAGCGACTGCGAAGGCGACTCCGTCGAAAGAGGTGGAGGATGAGCCAGTTACCGACGAGCCGATCGCGATTGAGGAACCGACACGCCGTCGGTCGCGCACGCCGATCGTCGAGAAGAAGCAACCGCGCACCGATCGCGAGGCAAAGAAGCCGCGCCCTTGGTCGCCGTACCGATAGTTCACCCGCCGCCCATCTGCTGGGGTGAGCATCCGTACTCAACTGAGAATCTTGCACCTGCCGATAAACTGCGTCTTGCAGGCAAACCGGCTTCTTTCCTTGGCCACAGCCGTGCTCTTCGTGGTAGACCAAGCACGTAGGTCACTCCCGCGGGGGGAGCGAGAAATTTCTGGCATTTTGTAGGGAATTTCCCCCGCCTCAGGGTCGATTGTGACCTATCTTTTCTAATGAAGAGAATGTTTGTTCTCGGCCTTCTTTTTCGAGTCAATTCGGGCAATTAGCCCCCTTTCGAAAGTTGGCGGCGAATTCATCTTCCCTTCCCCAAAGCGTCATTGTGTTCGCACCGCACGATCGGTGTTTTCGAGAGTCACGTTAGCTTCGCGTCGGACACCCCTTTGCACGTTTCATGAGTCACCTTTGAGCCGATGGTGTCCGGTGCAGCCTGTCGCAATAAGCCAGTAGGCAGCGGCAGGCTGCGCCACCATCACGCGACGCCATTTGGTGGGCATCCCTCGGTGGGCATCGAAATGCACAGGCGGATTTCCGCGCGACGTACCCAACGGCAAAGCGTGCCGTTACTAGAGTCTGTTCCTATGTCGCGTCAAACGTTTCCCAGTGCTTTCTTCCCAAGCGTGCTTCCGGGGTTTCTTATTGCCATCGGTGGTCTCTGGGGCGCGGTTGCTTCGGAAGTAATCGCTGTCGAACCGTCGCAGCCGATCATTGCGGTCGAAGAAGACTGGGAGCTGATCATCGGGTCGCCGGACGCTGACAGCGCGGCACCGCAGATTCGCTGCGTGATGTCCCCTTCACGCGATCTGGAGTCGACGCACGTCGCCTTCACGATCAATCACCATACGCAGCCGGCGTATCAATCGGGCGGATTGCAGCTGCAAGTATGGGACGGTCAAACACTGGAAAAGAGCCGCTCGGCACCTTCGAACAAACTGCTTAGCCATCCTGGCGAGATCATCCGCTGGACCCAGCGAATGAGTATCGCAGGTGGTGTTGTTACGTTCGAGATATTGAACGGCAGTTCCACGACTTGGAAGGAGTTCGGCGGTGAAGGACACCTGAAGCTGACAATTCCCACGGTTCGTACCGATTTCAAAGAATACCACCCGTTGGTATCGACCGCCAACTCCGAGGTTGGCTTCGCGGCCAATCGCGTGGAAGGATTGCTGCAAAAAGAAGTTCGCGTTTACACCTCCGAAGGACTACTTTGGCAAGGCAAAGGCGTCGACGAAGAGGAACAGCAGCCGTAGCGAGCGAGACACCTCGTCGAGACGAGAAGTTGCCAGACACCCTGATCAAACCCATTTCATCCGAGCTGCTTACGGCGGCACTACGCGAAGCCAATTCCAATGCGACTATTTGACTGGGGGGACAGCCAACAGCGTGGCAAGAGTCCCCAGAACCAAGCACGAACACGAAAACAGAGGCGAGTCGTTACGCTCACGATTCTGGGCGTGCTGGCGATTGGTCTGTTGACTGGCAGTGTTGTGGTGGCCATGGATCTGGGATCGCTACGCGGCAAGTACGGCGAGCTGCAGGATATTGTCGACGAAGCAACGCTACGGGCGGCGGGTAGGCTCATCGACGAGCGACGACTACTTAGCGAAGCCGATGCGGCGCAGGCCGCCGATGAGGCCCGCGAGATCGCCCGCGACTACATCGCGCGAAATACAACGCTGCCACAAGCCATTTCTGAAGGTTCGAACGACAGCTCGCCGAGTCATCACGAGGCGACCACGACAATTGAAATCGGCTACCTGGCCAACACTTCGCGAGCTAGTGGGGAGATGGCTCCCGACAATCCCGCGATCTTCAACGCCGTGCGAGTTCGTGTGACGACAAAAGGAGAAAGCTACGGCTCGACGACGAAGTTCTTCGCCAATCTCCTCGGAATCGCCGGCGCATCATCGGCTGTCGAGGCAACCGCGGTTATCCACAGCCGAATCCGTGGATTTGAAAGTCCTGGAGAAGACAGGGCGATTCCGGTCCTGCCTTTCGCGCTCGATCTGCACACTTGGAAACGTATCACGTCCGGCAAAGGTGCCGATCGCTGGGGGTGGGACCGGGAGCGAAGAATTGTGCGCCCCGGCTCGGACGATTTTCCAGAAGCCAATCTTTACCCGCGTGAGGGCGGCCTGGCCGATCGTCGCGGTACGCTCGATATCGGTACCCGCAACCGCATGCACGAAATTGCCCGCCAAATTCGTCACGGTGTCTCGCCCAACGATCTGCGAGGTGATCGGGGAGTTCTTATGCTTGACGGCAACCGTGAACTCCTGCTCCGTGGCGACCAGGGAATCAGCATGGGGGTGCAAGAATCGCTCAACTCGATCCGTGGTGAAGCCAGGGTCCTGCCGATTTTTGAGGCAACGCAAATTTCTGCCGACCGCGTTGAGTACAAGATCGTCAAGCTCGTTGGAGTTCGCGTCATGAACGTGCAGCTCGCAGGGGCTGCTGCATCCAAACGGGTACTCGTCCAGCCGGCCGCGGTGGTGGCCGAAGACGCCATTCGCACATCTGAAACAGGTACCAGCGAGTTCGTCTTCGCGCCGCCGCGGCTTATTCAATAACGCTTCCGACAAGTCGGTCGGCCGGACAGCTCACGCCTGTCGTAGTGCCAGCACAATCTGCGTTCGCGCGGCCTGCCTTGCCGGGGCGAGACCAGCGAGAAGCCCGGTGGCGATTGACACCACCACGCCCCAAGCTGCCAAACGTAGCGACGGGGTAAAGGCAACGGTCACCGCCTCGGTGTAAACGGCCAAATCGGTGTACCACAGAGTCAGCGTGGCCAGGAGCACGCCAATGGCTCCCCCGGCGGTGCTTAGTATTAGGCTCTCGCCAATCACCAGGGCAAAAATTCGGAAACCGGAAAAACCGATCGTCCGCAGCACAGCGTGTTCTTTAAGCCGATCCTGGACCGCCATTAGCGTGGTTGTACTTACCAACGCCAGTACTAAGCCGACGCAGGCGTAGCCCAAGTAGTGCGACATGGCGATCAACTGTGTCAGGTCGCCCAGGCTGTGAGCCTGAAACACGCCTTTCGGTCGAGTGTCCGTTTCGACCGGCCCACGACGGTAGTAGTCGTCGATGGCCCGCACGGTCGCCTCGGAGTCGACCCCCTCATTCAGAAGAACTTCGAACTGGGTCACTGTCCCGACGAGGCTCTCCTTCTTGCGACGTTGCAAGCAGTCGAGGTGCGTGTAAATGTAATTCTCTTCAGCTGGATTGCCGCTCTCGAAAATGCCGACCACATCGACGGTGATGCCGTCGTTCTTGTTTCCCATAGTGAAGGAATCACCGACGTTCACTCCCCGACGGGCTGCTACGGCTCGGCCCATGACCGCGGCCGTCTGTTGGGTTTCAAATTCGTTCCAGTCACCGGCGACGAGCTTGAAGTCGCGAATGCTGCGTAGTTTCTTGGCCGGCAATCCATAGAACACAATCACGTCCAGGCTGGCGCGGCAATTATTCGTGAAGACCTGAATCGGCACCACATCTTTGATGCCTTCCATCTTCTGAATCTTGTATTCGTAATCTTGCGGCAAATGACTCGTGGCGGGACAGAACTTGTTGGCCTGAAACATGATTAGAGATTGTTGTGCCTCTTGGCGCCGTGTCAGGTCATTCATGCCCTGCTGAATTGAACCCACAAAGCAAAACACGAACAGAGCTACGGCGCTACCGCTTACGGTGAGAATCGTTCGCGACCGGTGCCGCCACAGCGTCTTCAGCAGATAGGGCAAGAACTTCAACATGCCTACGCCTCCCGCCCCGCAGGTCCCGCCACGAGGCGAAACTGACTCGTATTCTCCACCAGCTTGCCGCGATCGAGATGGAACGAACGATCAGCCTGAGCGGCCGCTTGTTCGTCGTGCGTGACCATCAACAGGGTAATTTTTAGCTCTTCGTTGAGCCGCCGGAGCAGATTCAGGATGTGGTTCGATGTATCGGTATCGAGGTCCCCGGTCGGTTCATCGGCGACAAGAACCTTGGGATGGGCCACGATCGCTCGGCCGATGCCGACGCGTTGTTCCTGCCCACCGGAGAGCTGTCGCGGATAATGATCGGCCCGATCAACCAACTCCACCGCACGCAGGGCAATCTCCACACGGGCACGCCGCTCTTCGCGCGACAGGGGCAGTAGTAACAGCGGCAGCTCGATGTTCTCGTACGCGGTCAGAACCGGGATCAGATTGTGGGTTTGGAAAATGTAACCGATGTTCTCGGCACGCCAGGAAGCCAGGCGTCGCTCGGAGATGTGCGTGATGTCGGTTCCGTCGATCACGATGCTCCCGCCGTCGACTCGGTCGATGCCGGCAACCAGATTGAGCAGTGTCGACTTGCCGGTTCCACTGGCACCCATCAGGGAAACGAACTCGCCCGCCTCGATATCAAGCGAGACATTATCGAGTGGGGTGATCGTCTCACCCCCTTTGTGGTAATGCTTCGTTACGTCGCGTATTTCAACAAGTGCCACGGTGTCTATTCCTCGGAAACAGGTTCGGATTTGTCGGGCGTCGCTGCTCCCGAGTCAATGACGGGCGAAGCTTCGCCGACGACACGAATGCGCGTTCCTTCTTCTAGTTCGGCAAGATCGCTGGCAATCAGGCGGCTGGCCACGCTCAGTCCTTTGGTCACCTCGACCCAGTCGCCACCTCCTTCGCCGGTTTCAATGTTTGCCTTGCGAGCTATGTTGTCCGAGCGGTCCGCAATCCAGATCACTTGGGTGTTTCCTTCCTTGCGGACCAGGCGGCTGGGAACGTAGATTCGCATTTCGCCGGCCATTAGCTCATCCGCATCTTGCGGCGATTCGCCGGCCGACTTCGGCTTCACTTCGGGAGCGAGAAACGTCACGTCCACCAGCATTTCCGGTTTAAATACTTCCGGAGGATTGTCGATCACGACCTTCACCTCGAGCGTATTCTTTTGAATGTCGGCCCGAGAGCTCACGAATAGCACACGTCCGGTAAGTGGCTCAGCAATGGCCGGGCTGCCGATCAATACCGGTTGCCCCTCCTGAACTTGCTGTAAATCCTCAAACCGCACATCGACGCGAACTTGCAAGCTGTCGGGACGATACATGGTCACCACGGTCGTGTCGTCGTTGTGGCTCTTCTTCGCTGCCCCCGACGCGACGCGGGTTCCGGGACTCGCCACTAACGCCAGCACCCGACCGGCAACCGGTGCGCGAATCGTCATTCGATCGAGCCGAAGCTTCGCCTCGGCGACTGCGACTCGAGCATCTTCGGTGCGGGCCTGACTCGCCTTCAATTGGGCCTTCGCTTCCGCAACCGCTTGGGTTTCGTTCGGCTTGAGCCGCAGCAGTTCCTCGAGCGCCGCCAAGCGTGAATGCAATGCGACTTTCTCCTTCACCAACGTCGTTTCGCGGCCTTGAAGCTCGGCAACGAGAGCGATCGACGAGTCGAGTGTCGCCTTGGCCTGATCGAGTTCACGGGCGGCGATCACATCCTTGGCCTGCTTCTTGCTTTCGTAGTTGATGCGGTGATAGACCAGGTTGGCTTCGGCTCGCTGCTTCTGAAACGGCAAGTTCGCTAGCTCCGTTTCGATTTTCGCCAGCGCCGCGGCCGCTTCCGCAATGGGAGCTTCCAGGTGTGACGGATCCTCGAATCGAGTGACCGCCGCTGCGAGTCGTGCTTCGGCCAGGCTTACTTCCGCTCGACGCAGGTCGAGTGCCGCTTCGCTACGGGCTAACATCAGCCGCGCGTCATCCTTGATCAACTCGGCGATCGGATCGTCTGCCTTCACAGCCTGATCTTCAACCACGAGAAGGTCTTCTACTACGCCGGGGGCGAGCGCCGCGACGCGAATCGGCGTTGGACGTGGCTCGACCCAGCCCGCCGCGTTGAACAGCGGCGTCCCTTCTTGTTGATGCACGGCCGCGGCCCGGTCTCGCTTGACCGGGATAACCTGCACTTCGACGGGCGGAACTAGATAGTCCCGCGCCGACCAGACGATCAACGCCGCGAAACCGAACAGGAGTCCGGCGGGAAGTAAATAGCGCGTGAACACATGCGATCGCTGCGGCGGCAGCGAGTCGGGCGGCTCGTTACGCTCGATCGCCAGTTGTGAAAGGTCAACGTCACCGTTCATGGCACCATCTCCTGGACTTCTGCTCTAGCTTTTCTTGACAAAGATTCCCGTGGCCATGACGGTCAAGTTGCCCTGATCATCTCGCTTGGCCTTGCCTTGCACCACGACCGTTTGCAGTTCCTTGAGACCGAGAAGGGACTTCGCATCCTTTTGAATTAGTTTTCCGCTGGCGTCGACAACGCGAACCTGCACTTTCGTCTTCCCCGCGTCACGTTCACAGCAATAGTCCCACGGCGTCGGGCAACCGTCGTCGCCGGTGGCGCTGCAGTCTTTGAATGAGTTGTCGACGATGGTAAAGGCCGCCCGATCCGGCGTCCAAGGATCGACGGCTCCTCCAATGCGACCGACGAGAACAACCTCCTCTGCGTTCTTGACCGATTCGCGAGCCTTCAGTATCTCCAAGGCCCCGGCTGGTTCACTCTTGAGCAGGTATCGTTGTCCGGCCGGATCGATGACAACAGCATCGGAGGCCACGTCGCCAGAACAACCGATGAGCGATGCTGTGACCATCGTCCATGCAAACGCAGCAGCCAGAGGGAGTTTCAATGAAGTTGATTTCGTGTTTCGTCTTATCGTGTATTCCATGCTTCGTTTTTCCTTCGTGCTACGAGTTGTCGTTTCAGTGACTTCTAGATGGGTGAATTCTCTGGATAGTAGATTCGTTCAAATGAGTAGGGTTTTAAGCGGTCTTGAGTCCGTCGACGATCGGCTGGCGAACCGCACGTACCGCCGGGGGAATGGCCCCTAAACAGCCGAGCAACAAACCGGTGCTACAGCCGATCAAAATCGCCATATTGTCGATGTGAAGTTCAAAGGCTCCCATGGTGAAGCGAATTGCGGCACCGTTCACCAGCAAAAAGGCGACCACCGTGGCCAGTAGACTCGCCGCCGCCGCTAGCACGACTCCTTCTTGAATCAAGCTGATCACGACCGCTCGACGAACGAAGCCGAGTGTACGTAACGATGCGACCTCCGAGACTCGTCCGACCACCGCGCCATACATGGTGTTGAGTCCAGCAAACACGCCCGCTGCCGAGACGAGCACGACCACCAGCCAGGCGAGCCAGCGAACGGGGCCATAGTCTTTTTGCAGCGAAGCGTAGTATTCCATCTCAGGCAGAGCCATCAGTTCTAAGTCGAGTCGTTCCCCGCACAACAAAGCGACGTCTGCGAAGTCACCACCCGGGCCAAGGGTCATGGCCACCAGGCTCAGATCTTGCCGCTTCATAGCTTGTTGCAAATCGTCGAGCCGGCACCAGACCTCCGATTCAAAGACCGATCCGCCGGCACTGTAAATGCCGCTGATCGTCCAGGTGCGACTCTCGAATACGAGCGGTGAGCCAATGCGAAGCTGCTCAGCCGTAAGCCCAAGCTTCGTGGCGGCCAAGCGGCCAACCATGACTTCGTTGGTCTTGGGCCAGCGACCTTGCTCCAATTCAACTTGACTGCGAACGTCGAGCACGCCAGGCGTTACACCCCGCACTAATCCGAAGCCAGGTTCGCTCTCTGCCGAGGTGCGAATTTGCGTTCCCAGGAAAAGCTCCGGGGAGACGTACTTCCGCCCGTAACGCTGCTGAATGCCTTCTAAGCTGGCGGGAACCTCGTCGGCGACTTTCATGTCGATTGACGAATACTCGAGGTTCTCGCCCATCCCCTGTGAGAAGACCAGCACCACGCGCGGATCGCCGCTGGTGGCCAGCGATTGCTCCAGTCCACGGATGAAGCCAACCACCACGAACACCAACACAATCACCGTCGTCAGACCGAGCAACGTCAACAGAGTACGCGTCGGCCTGCGAAACAGGTTGCGAATGGCATATTCCCAAGGGAGCGGTCGAAAGAACACGGTAACTTACTCTCAGCATCGCGCATTGATGAACAGGAAGTGAGGCGCCGACGAGCAAGCAACGTATTCGACAGCGCACTAGTGGCGCGGGAAAACCCGCGAATGCACGATCTTTAGAGCAAGAATGAGGCGCACTCTGTGCGCAGATCACGACCGCTAAGCGGTTGGCCAGGCGGAGATTTCGAGACCAGGAGAGAAACATGGCCTTCGGCCGGCACTTCGGCCAATGCCAAAGTCAGATTGAGCTGGCAGATCCAATCGATCTTCGGCTTGGCTGCTTCGTGGATCGCTTGGTCGACGATGGCTCCATCGCAGATGCAAACGCCCGCCTCGTCACAGGGGCAGCGGCCAGGCGCCTCGGTGGGTTGCGACGTTTTCTCGTGTCGGCAGCAGGGGGAGGAACAGGCCGGCTCGGTCGGTGCCGCGACGTCGGAAGAGGAACTGGCTGCCTTCTGAGCACAGGCGACGGCGCAGTGATCGCACACGTACGGGCAGCCGATTAGCAGCCCTGCGAGCGTCAGTCGTAGTGCGTTAGCGAACATGAGAAGATGCCTGGAATTTCGCGCGGTACCACCGCTTGCGTCTATTAAATCATAGACCGGCGTTGGCAAACTGGTCAACTATGAAGTCCGCGCATTCTCGGCGTCAGGCATCTTTGTCTACCCAGGCCAAAGAGCCAGCAGCCAGAAAAACCACAAGAAACGCGGCCTATTCGTCGACAAACAGTTGTCGCTGTCGCTCCAGAGGCGACGCTGACTCGGCGGCCGATCGCGAAGTACCGGCCGGCTCTGGCGGAAGCTCCTGACGTAGCAGCCAGGCTTTGATCACGCCGACCACGTAGTCGATCTGCTTCTGATCGAGCTGACTGCCAGCGGCGATGCGATGCCATTTCGCCAAACAACCGCGACAGCATGTGGCGGTCGCGTGCTGGGCAACGAACGCCGGGTGGCCGCGCCAGGGCGTTTGCTTACCGTCGTTCTCGGGACTCGCGGGCGCAAGTCGCTCCGTGACAAACTCCCGGGCGTGCGATAGTACGGCCGGAAGCGTCTTTTCGACGAGATACGCCGCGTCCTTTCTATTGAGACGCTGCCGGCGACGAAAGTCGCTCCTAGCAAGGGCGGCAAAGAGTTCGTCGAGATCACGCATGGTATGGCAGTAACTCGTTGGCGCGATCACCTCGCTTCGGCAGAACCAAGCGTCGACTAGGCTCCCGCACCAACGCCGGTGGTGGGGGCGGCCGCCTTGATCTCGTCGCTCGCCACGTCGGCGTATTGGGCGAAGTTGTCGTTGAACAGTTGAGCCAGCTTCTTTGCCGTCTCTTCATAGGCCGCCGTATCCTGCCAGACCAGGCGGGGCACGAGGACTTCGCTCGGCACGCCGGGGCAGGTCTTAGGTACCGAAACGCCAAAGAATGGATCGGCCTCGATCTCCGCAGCGGCGAGATCGCCGGAGTGGATTGCGTCGATGATCGCTCGTGTGTACGGCAGGCTCATCCGCTCGCCAACCCCGTAGCCACCTCCGGTCCAGCCGGTGTTCACCAGCCAGGCGTCGCCACCGTGGGTCTTCATCATTTCGGCCAACATCTCGGCGTACTTGGTCGGGTGCCAGACCAGGAAGGTCGCGCCGAAGCAAGCGGAGAACGTCGCCTCCGGCTCTGTCACACCCACTTCCGTGCCCGCTACCTTGGCCGTGTACCCGCTGATGAAGTGGTACATGGCCTGAGCCGGCGTCAGTTTGCTCACCGGCGGCAGCACGCCAAACGCGTCGCAGGCCAGCAGCACGATGTTCTTGGGATGCCCACCGACGCAAGGAATCTTGGCGTTGGGAATGTACTCGATCGGGTAGCTGACGCGCGTGTTCTGGGTGATCGAGCCGTCGCTGTAGTCGACCTCTTTGGCGTCGTTGTAGACGACGTTCTCCAGGACGGAGCCGTATTTCACGGCCTCGAAAATCTCAGGCTCTTTCTCCTGGCTCAAATCAATGCACTTGGCGTAGCAGCCGCCTTCGATATTGAAAATGCCGTCGGCGGTCCAGCAATGTTCGTCGTCGCCGATCAGCTTGCGACGGACATCGGCCGACAGGGTCGTCTTGCCGGTACCGGAGAGGCCAAAGAAGAGCGAGACATCGCCCGCATCGCCTTCGTTGGCGGAGCAATGCATCGATAGCACCCCGGTCTTCGGCATTAGATAATGCATGACCGTGAAGATGCCCTTTTTCATTTCGCCGGCGTACTCGGTACCCAGCAGCACGATCTCTCTTTTGGCGAAGTTCAATGCCACACTGGTTGTCGTATCGACTCCTTCGATACTGGTGTCGGCATCGGCCTGTCCACCATTGAAGACCACATAGTCCGGTTCGCCGAAACTTTCGAGTTGTTCGTCAGTGGGTCGGATCAGCATGTTGTTCATGAACAGGGCGTGATACGGCCGGCAGCAGACGATGCGAACCTTGATTTGATACTTAGGATCCCAGCCGGCAAAGCCATCCATCACATAGACGGTGTCCCGTCCGTTGATCCACTCCAGGGCCGTGGCCCGATTCGCTTCAAACGACGCCTCGCTGAAAGGGATGTTGACGTCTCCCCACCAAATATCATCTTTGCTGTTGGGTTCTTCTACGACCCGCTTGTCGAGAGGGCTACGGCCCGTCTTCTTTCCGGAGAGCACGGCCAGGGCTTCATTCGCCAAGGCTTCACCGTCGCCCGAGGTGGTTGCCAGCTCGTAAAGCCTTTCGACCGAGGCATTGCGAACGACGTTCTCGACAGTGATTCCTAAACCCGAAAGATCGACCGAGCTGCTCATAATCTGTTCCAAGATTCTGTTCTACAGGTTCTGACTCTATAGAGAGGGCGATGAGATGAATGCAGAAGGGCGTTAGGCAATCGCGGCACGGGCAGTCAGATGAGTTCGAGCCACAGGTCCCGCGAGGCCTGTACGCATTATATAGGGGGCGGCAAACGGCGCTACAAGAGGAAAAGCCCCGAATCATCCACAAGGCGTGTGCGATTCGGACACGCTCGCCGGAAAAGCGAAAGCCATCGCTACTGCTCATCGCCAGCGTTCGGGAACTCGAATCCGGGACGCTCTTCATCGTCTACACCATCGTCATTAGCCCCGTCGCCACCGGCTCCGGCTGCATTTCCGCCAGCGATCTGGCCGGTGTTGTCGACGACCATGAATCCGCTCCAAAAGATCGGATGCTCCGCGGTGATATCACGGTCTTCACGATCTTCTCGAACCCGCGGTTCCAGGCTCGAATCGAGGGACGACTGTTTGGCGATTTCAACGCTTCGCTGCCAGGCGTCCCCGGGCTCCGAGCGGGGCAGCTCTTGGAGATACTGCCGAAGCAATTCTTGACTGGTTCGCCCGCCTGTTCTCCAGCGGCTAATCAGCATGCTGCGCGTACCAGCCGACATCAATCCGCAGATGCTAAAGAATAGGTCATCGCCGGGGCGTGCATCGCGACTCATTCCCTTAAGACCGCTTTCTGCTGGGGTTTTGAAGCCCGGCCAGACGACCAATTCCGGGGCTCCTAGCGGAGCGGCAAACCAGTCGCCCAAGCGAGAACCATTGCGATTGCGATCGGTCTGCCAAGGAGCCGTATCGTAGGGATTTTCTTCCGGCTCAATCGAGTGCTGTACGATTAGAGCGTCGAGCGATTTGGCTAACAAGTTCGACGGGGCAGCCGGACGGTCGGTCAGAACTTCAGCCCGCGGAAGCACCTTGGCCAGCCGCTGAATTTCCTTTCGAGCCAACTCATCGTCATCGCGGGCCAAGATCTTACCCGCCACGATGGCGGCCGCTCCGGCGCGTCGTCGAGGTCGACCATCGACTGCGGTCAACGAGACGGTGGGGGCATAACGAACGCGAATCGTCGAGGCGAGCGTCTGCGTCTTCTTATCAGGTCCAATTTGCAGCAGCTCGAACGGCAAGTACCACAGCACGCCATCGGGAACGACGATCAGCTCATCGATGTTCTTGTCGAGGCTGATGTGCGAGTCCTGCATCAATGCCTGCGTTAGTCGCAATGCCGGTTTCTTCCACTTGTCTCCTGCTAGATGTTTGTAGTCGAGTTGCCCCGCCGATCCGATGTTGCCTAGCCCTCGATGCAAGGCGGCGAAGTGTTTCTGTAGATCCTTGGGCTTGGCGATCTTCCAGTGACGTTGGCCTTTCTTCATGATCAAAAAGGCATGCCAGGTGCGACGCATCTGGAAGAAGGCCAGGACCGCTTGCTTGGGCCCGAGCCGCTCGGTCATTTCGCTCATCTTCAACCGCGGCGGGAAGATCATCTCGATCGGTTCCCGGCGGAGTGAGACGGTGCGAATCGCAGCGTCGAGCGCCTCGCTTGTCTTGGTAAGTTCCCCAAGCAACGATTGCTGTTGTTGGAACTCCTTCTGATCTTCCGGTGCGAGAGGCAGTTTTCGCAGGTCGGTCAGCAGGGTCTCCGACTGCTTCTGCAGCTGATCCAGCATGGGATAGCGTCCTACCAGATCGTTCTTCTGCAACAGCGCGGACTTTGATAACGCCTGCTCTGGCGCCCCGAGTAGCCACCGCAGGCTGAGTTCTCGTCCCGAACCGCTGAGCGTGTCGTAGAAACGCCATCGCCGGGCTTGATCGGCGATCTCGATCGCCTCGTCAACGTTGTCTTGGTCTTCGCCCGATTCAACAGCCAACTCGAACCATTGGTGGAGCGTTTCGTAGTCGTGGAATTTGGTCAGAGCCAGCGCCTCAAGCGGCTCATGTCGCCAGCGAACTGCCGGTGGGTCGCCGAGTACGTTGCGGAATAACTCCAAGGCAGCGCGACCCCGCTTCTGCTGGCCGACGTAGGCCTTGCTTGCCAGCGTGATCTGGTAGAGCCGCACCGACCCGTTGCGCATGAATTGCATAGCCGCAGCCAACGACTCTTCGGCCACGCGCTCGTCGCCACTCTGTAGGGCCGCCATCGCTTGGACGTAGTTGAAGCGAGCCCCGAGTCGCGAAGCCGCGATATTGCGCGAGCCCACGGCTCGTATGGCACGTTGTAGCATCGCCTTGATGCTGCGGGTGTCGCCTGTCGTCACGGCATGTTCGCAAGCGAGAACCGCCAACGACGCTTCGAGAACGCCAAGCCGCTTGCGCTGGGCCCAGGCGAGTGCTTGCTGTAGCGGCGGGAATGGCCCCTTTTTCTGTGTCGCCAGGTGCACGAGGTAGCCGTATCGAAGTGCCTCTTCGATGACCAGCGGATTCTCGAAGTAGTAGGCCGAATAGCTCGCTTCGGCCAGGTAGGTCGAGGCCGATTCGTACGATCCTTCGTGAAATGCTAACTTGCCGAGCTCCAAGAACGCGACGCAGGTTAGTGGATGATCGTACTCTCCGGCCGCGACAATGGCTCGCTCTAGGAAGGGACGACCATTGGCAGCCTTGCCGGACGCGACCATGGCAAGGCCTTGCTGTAAATCGAGCCAGGCATTGCTCCAGTGGTTGGGTGGTCCGGCTCGCTCCGACATGCGAACCAGGATCACGCTGGTGAGACTGTCGCTCTCGGAAAGCGGTCCTAACAATTCCATGCGGCGACGAATCGAGAGTGCAGTGCAGCGAATCATTTCGGCCACATGCAGCGGCATGTAGCTCGCTTCTTTCGTGATCGCTCGTTGACCGTCCTGGGCGGTCACTCCCATCCGCGAACGTTCGATGCTATAGGTGTCCGGATAGCGAGCCAGACGGAACGTCCGCTTGCTCTTTCCCCATGGCGGGGCAGCACGTGCTCCGGCGTCGGGTTGCAGCGGACGAAAATCGACGAAATTCATCCAGTCGGAATACTCGTCGACCAACCGCAGTGA
>CAYLRE010000087.1:0-15904 GCA_964385715.1 uncultured Planctomycetaceae bacterium | reverse complement strand
AGGCGAGACCAAGCGACAACCGCTGGCCGCACCGCGCGGCCGCATACGGCCCCAACAAAACTAGCCGCGTGCGGCCTCAAAAGAACTAGCCAGGTACGACCGAACTGTTCGCAGCGTCTTCTTTGAGACGCTCAGCAATTTCTGCCGGGAGATCCGGCAGTCGCACTCGCAGCGGACCACACTCGGAAACGGTCTTCCCAGTCTTGTTGGCAAGCAGTTGGGCCATCGTCGCCCAACAGGTTCTCGCTTGGCAACCTTGCGAGGTAGCAGCCTCGTCTCCGCCGAAGTCCGCGCCCGCCTCAACATCGGAGCGAGTAAGATTGCTACAACGGCAGACGACTGTCTCAGGCGTCGCCAGGTCCGTGATTTTCGGCGGCAGTCGGTATATCTGATCGAGTGCTCGACGGGACCGCTGCAGCTCCGTCCAGCGAGCCGCGACCGGTACCGACATCATCGAGAAGGCGACGTCGTTCAGGCAGCCCAAGTCCCGCGCGGCCGCCAACCCGGCGAGGGTCCCTTCGAGTTCTGCAACCACCGCGCCGGCGGCACCTCCGCCGTCTCCTGCGACGCGAACGCCCGAGTTGCTGGTCTGAAACGTGTCGTCAACTTCGGCCAGCCAACCGCCGCGAAATTCGTCGTAGTGCATTTTGCAGCCGGCCGCCTGGGTTAACTCCACGCGCGGCACGAAGCCGTAGCAGACGCATAGCGCGTCGGCATCGAGCGACTTGGTCTGTCCCAGCGCTTGCCCCAGATCGTTACAGCGCGAGTAGGTGATCGATTCGAGCGATTGCTTTCCCTTCGCTTCGGTTACGACATGCCCCCAATGGAGTGGAATGCCTGCCTCGCGGAGGGCTTCGAGATAGTCTCGATTCTCGCGAAACACGCCACGGCGAGTGAGAATGCCAACGCCATGTCGCACCATACGGCGACGTCGGGCCGATTCGATTACCGCGAGGACCTTCATCCCGGCCACGTGTAGCCGATGGGCGACCACGAGCAAGTACGGCCCGGTACCGGCGACCACCACGCGTTGCCCGGGCACCAAAGTCTCGTCGGCGATCGCCCTGGTGGAAGCCCGCGGTGTCATCACCCCCGGCATTGTCCAGCCAGGAAACGGCGAGATGTATTCGTCGGTTCCCGTGGCAAAGATGATCTGTTTGGCGGCCAGCAAGTCCCACTCGCCAGATCGCTTCACCGCCAAACGGCCGCCAGGAAAACAGCCTTCGACCGAAGTCTCGGTCAAGAGTTCGATACGGGGACTAAGGCATTCGACTTCTGATTTTAGCGCAGAACCTCGTTCGATCGCCTCGGCACCGGACGCTGTTTGCTCCGCTATCGACGAAGCAGAAACCGCGCCGTCGATCGATTCCCGCGCCAGATTTCCGCCTACGCTCGCTCGCTCGTCAATCAATGTCGGGCGCACCCCGGCACGATCGGCTGCCAGCGCAGCCGCCATCCCGGCAGGCCCTCCTCCGACGATGATCAAATCGCGAACTTGCACTCGTATTACTTTCCCTTTGACGAATTCCCCTCGGGCAATTTCACCCTAAGCGTGAAACTTCTTACGACTGCGACGAATCGGCGGTTACGTCCTCGGCGGCCGGCTCATTCTCTTGAAGGATCGCTTCCAATTTCTTCTTCAACTTGGCCCAATCCTTGGCGTCGCTGCTGTCGTAGAAACCGCGGATGTTGTTTTCGCGATCGACCAACACAAACTTTTCACTATGCGTGATCAGCATGCCGGGGTCGTTCTGCGAACCCTCGAAGACGGCCAGCCCGAAACCCTTGCTGCTGAGTTCCCAAATCTTCTTTCGTTCGCCCGTCAAGAATGACCAATGATCGAAGTCAGCCTTGTAGTCGTTCCCATAGGCGGTCAGGCGATCGGTCGTGTCGTATTCTGGATCGACCGTAATGCTCACGAAGTGCATGCCGTCGAGCCGTGGATGATCGGCCAACTCTTTCTGAAAACGAGCGAAGTCCCGCGTCTGGCGAGGACAGGTCGACGCACAACGGGTGAAAACGAAGTTGGCGATCCAAACGCTTCCTTTTAGATCTTCACTGCCGAATGTTCTTCCGTCTTGTCTGGTGAGCGAGAATGTGGGAAGCGGCTTGCGAATTTCGATCGGCCCGTTGCGATTTACAGACCCGTCCGACTTCTGACCCTCGCAGCCCAGCTGGGTCGAACACCAGGCGAGCGCCGAAACGGCCAGTAGCATCAAGGCAGAACTACCGTAGCTCGGTCTCGTCTCTGATCGACAACCTTTGATCGCTTTTTCTTTCTTCATGCCCAATCTCGCGTCCGCTCTGTCGAATTACTGGAATCGGCCTCTGCCGCGATCCGCCCTGAAGATGATCAACGGCCGCGGAAATCCGAAGGAAACCAGACGCTTCATGGTATCCCAAACATTCCGTATCCACGAGGTGCCCACGGCCGGCAGCGAGCCCTCGGGGTCGATGCATGCAATAATGGAGCCGGTATGGTCCTGCGCATTTGGCGAGACGAACCGGACCGTTCCTTGCAACGTAGAAGCTAATATCCCGGTACGTCCGCTACCTCCGTGAATCCCTGGCCCCAGTAATTCAACGACTCCAGTAATTCAACGACTCGTAATCAAGAAGGCCTGATCCCATGATCTTTGACCCGATGTATCTTCTGTTCGTCGCTCCGGCGATGTTGCTCGGCCTGTGGGCTCAGTTCCGCATCAAGTCGACCTACGCGCGGGCGCAGCAGATGCCAGCGCCGCTTAGCGGTGCCGCGGCAGCTCAGCACATCCTCGACGAGGCTGGCGTCCAGGGCGTGCCGATCGAACAGGTTCAGGGACATCTCTCCGACCATTACGATCCGCGAAACAAGGTGCTGCGGCTGAGTCCCGATGTCTACTCCGGCCGTTCGTTGGCCGCCGTCGGAATCGCCGCACACGAAGTGGGTCACGCACTTCAAGACGCGCAGGCCTACGCCCCGCTAACGATTCGTAACGCGGTCGTTCCAGCAGCCGGCATCGGAAGCAATCTCGGTATGATCCTGTTCTTCATCGGCCTGGTGCTCAGCTACCAGGGCGCCGCGATCGGAGCCACGCTGATCTGGGCAGGCATTGCGCTGTTCAGCGCGGTTGTCTTCTTCCAACTGGTCAATCTGCCGGTCGAGTTCAATGCCAGTAGCCGTGCCAAGGCTCTGCTTGTGGAGCGAGGAATCGTGCCTCAAGAACAAATGGTCTACGTCAACAAGGTGCTCAACGCCGCGGCGCTGACCTATGTCGCTGCGACGTTACAGGCGATCATGACGCTGCTCTACCTGGTAATGCGGGCCAATTCGCAGAGCCGCGACTGATTGGCCGCGACCCTGCCGCTTCGCTATAATGCTCGCTCGCGTCATTGAACAAACAGAACCAGCATCTTGCCAGCGATTCGCTGCGAGTCGCCAAGGAGACACCTCATGTTGCATCGACTTTGGATTACCGCTCTCGTCGTATTGGCCCTCGGACTGACCACCAACGTCGTCGTTCCTAGAGACGCCGTTGCTGAAGATGCCGCGCAAGGCGAGATGGTCTCGATCTTCGACGGCAAGACGCTCAATGGTTGGAAGCAGATCAACGGTACCGCCACCTACAAGGTCGAAGATGGTGCGATCGTCGGCACCACCGCCCAGGGAAGCCCCAACTCGTTCCTCTGCAGCGAAAAGCACTACGGCGATTTTGAACTCGAGTTCGAAGTCAAAGTCGACACCGATCTCAACTCCGGCTGCCAGATCCGCAGCAACAGTTTGAAGGATTATCAAAACGGTCGCGTGCACGGCTATCAGGTCGAAATTGCCACCAACGGAAACGCCGGTTTCATCTACGATGAAGCTCGTCGCGGTTGGCTCTCGAAGGATCGCAGCGACGAGGCAGCCCGCGCCGCGTTCAAAGATGGCGAGTGGAACAAGTACCGCATCGTCTGCAAAGGCGATTCGCTCAAGACCTGGGTCAACGGAGTGCCGGTCGCCGACGTAACCGATTCGATGACTGCGAGCGGGTTCATCGGACTTCAGGTCCACTCGGTCAGCGGCGATCCGAAGTGGCAAGTTCGCTGGCGTAATCTGAAGCTTCGAGAATTGAAGTAAGCAGTCGCGACTAGTGGCCGCCCGCTTTGCCTGGCACGCGGGGATCGCTCACGCCGACGAACTCAAAAACGTCTTCGTCAGACTCGTCGTCATCGCGCGCGACCGCTTCACGCGAGATCGCCTGTAGCCGGCTAACGTGCTTGGGTCGAATCACCACGTGGCCGAGGTCTTCAAGCTGTTTGGCGAGCGGGGCCGGGAACTTCGGTTCGACCATTAGCTTGTCCGGCACCCATTGATGATGGAAACGGGGCTTTGCCACGGCCGCTTCGGTCGACATGCCGAGATCGAAGCGGTTCACGATCGTCTGCAACACGGCGGTGATAATCTTAGGCCCGCCGGCTGCCCCCAGCGTCATGACCGGCGATCCGTTCTTGAGAACGATCGTCGGGCTCATACTGGAAAGCGGGCGTTTCCCGGGGGCGATGGCGTTGGTTTCCGCTCCTACCAGCCCAAAGGCGTTGGGCACGCCCGGCGCGGCGCTGAAGTCATCCATTTGATTGTTGAGCACCACGCCGGTGCCTGGCACCACGACCTTGGATCCGAACGTGGTGTTTAAGGTCGACGTGATCGCCACCCAGTTCCCCTCGGCGTCGGCGGCCGCGATATGCGTGGTGTGCTTGCCGAAGAAATCTTCATCCGCCCGAGGTGGCTGTCCATGTCCGGCCACCGGTGTGGCACGTTTCGGATCGATCGTCGCGGCCAGCTCCAGCGCGTAACCCTTGTCGATCAATCCTCGCGGCACCTTGGCGAAGTCAGGATCGCCGAGCCAATGGGCCCGATCGGCGAACGCCCGCTTCATCGCCTCGACCATAATGTGGGTTCGCTGCAACTCGCTCATGCCGGCCAAATCGAACGGCTCGAGAATGTTGAGAACTTGCGCGACGTGAACCCCACCGGAACTCGGCGGCGGGTAGCCAACAATCGTCAGCTCCCGATAAGTCGACAGCACGGGCGAACGCGTCAGCGGCCGGTAGTCGGCAAAGTCTTCTCTGGAAAGGATGCCCCCGTTGTCGGCCATCCATTGCCCGACATGCTGGGCGAATTTGCCTTGGTAAAACCAGTCGATCCCCTGCTCGGCGATGGCACGATAGGTTCGTGCCAGATCCTCCTGTCGCAGCGTCTCGCCTGCCTTGTAAGGTTGGCCCCCTTTTCTCAACAGCGCACTGCGAGTGCCCTCGAAGCGGCGCAGTTTCTCCGCATGCAGTGTGAGTCGGCCGGCGTAGGCCCCGTCGATGACGAACCCATGCGCGGCGACTTCGATGGCCGGCTCGAAGAGCTGAGCGAGCTTCGATTTCCCCGCCACCTCGACTAACTTCGCATACGCGGCCAGGGCCCCAGGTGTGGCCACGGCCAGCGGGCCGGTCGTGCTAAGGCTCGCATCCGGTTTGCCGTCGCGCAGGAACATGTCGCGTGTGGCGCGACGCGGGGCCGTTTCACGACCGTCGATGGCCAGCAAGGTTCCGTCGGCCTTGCGAACGACGATGAAGCAGCCACCGCCGATGCCAGAGTTGTTTCCGTCGACGACACCCAGCATCAATGCCGCGGCAATCGCCGCATCGGCCGCGTTGCCTCCATTTTCGAAGGCAGCTTGGCCAGCAGCGGTAGCCAGCGGATGCACGGTGGCGACCATCCCCCGCTGGGCAGTCGCCGTATCGGCATGGCTCCGCACCGGTGCAAACAACAAGACAAGTAACGCGACGACACTCACGAGCATCCGCTCATGTCGTCGAGTTCGCCTCCATCGCACCGGGCGGGCGAAAATCATCGTCGTGCCATTTCGTGACGCAGCGGCAACCAGGCACCACCCTCGGCACTACTGGCGACGCACTGCTGGATGAAGTACATCCCTTCCACGCCGTCGGCAATGTTGGGATAGATCGTATCGAGCTTCTCGAAGTCCTTACCTTCCGCACGCAGCGCCATGGCGTCGTAAGCGGAACGATAGACGTTGGCGAAGGCCTCGAAGTAACCCTCGGGATGACCGCTCGGCAAACGACAGGCGCCCGCGCCCGAAGCGTTCATGAAGGGAGCATTGGGGTCACGCGTGTAGATAGCGTGTGGCTTGCCGTTCTGACGGAAGATCATCTTGTTGGGCTCTTCCTGCGACCACTGCAGGGCTCCCTTGGTGCCGTCGATTTCAATTTTCAAATCGTTCTCGCGGCCGTGCGAAATCTGCGAAGCGGTAACGCTACCGAGTCCGCCATTCTCGTAACGAATGACCGCTTGGCCGTAATCGTCGAGGGCCCGACCTTCTTCAAAGGTCTTCAAATTGCAGCTGACGTCGGCGGGTAGCAGGCCCGTCATGTAACGACCGAGGTTGAAGGCGTGCGTGGCGATGTCGCCGAAGCAACCAGCGGCACCACTCTTGGCCGGATCGGTTCGCCAGGCGGCCTGTTTCTGATCTTCGTTCTCTAGTCGCGTGCGGAGCCAGCCTTGGATGTATTCGGCACGAATCGCGTTGATCTCACCCAGCTCACCACTAAGGATCATCTCACGGGCCTGACGCACCAGCGGGTAGCCGGTGTAGTTGTGGGTGAGCGCGAAAACGACGCCCGAGGCCTGGACGGCGGTGGCCAACTCTTCGGCTTCAGCCAGATTGAGCGTGACTGGCTTATCGCACATTACGTTGATGCCGGCGTCGACGGCCGCCTTGGCGACGGGAAAGTGAACGTGGTTCGGCGTGGTGATCGAAAGGAAATCGATACGCTGATCTTCCGGAAGGCTGGTTTCCGTTTCGATCATTTCCTCGAACGAACCGTAGGCTCGCTCGGCCGGAATGTCGTAATCGGGGGCGGAAGCCTTGGCCCGCTCGGGATTCGAGGAGAGAGCACCCGCGACGAGCGCCGCACGGTTGTCCAAAACAGCGGCGGTGCAGTGAACACGTCCGATGAAAGAACCTTGTCCTCCGCCGACGAGTCCCATTCGCAATTTTCGATTCAGCGATCCATTGGTGGCCACGGTGTTGATCTCCTCTTATCTATGAATTCGATTGAACGCTCTGAAATGCCCGGTGCCTTGAAGGCGGGTCATGTTTGGAACCGTAGAGTGCCCGAAGGCGCCCTTCTTTTTAGCAGATGTGCGGCGAGATTCCAGCCGCTGGATTCAAGCGATGTGGGGTCCGTCCTGGCTTCCGATGGGCGACTTGTCTGGCAATTCGCGAGTACGTCTAGCGCCTGCGAGCTGTCGGACTGCAGCTGGCAGGGAAGTCCGACTAGAATCAGGCCGGCGCAAGCGGTACGATTAGTCGAGGAAGGGAGAACGAAAGTTCCAAGTTCAAATCTTGTGGAGGCCCCAACGATGACCCTCAATTCAGATGGAATGTCGGTCGAACGTCCCCATCGTGAAACACCTCAGCGCGGCAGACCATGGCTGTTGTCCGTGGCAATGCTCTCATTCGGCTTAGCGGCCGGAACGCTGGCAACGGTATGGCTAACGGGAGCCAAGGTTCCCAATTCCGACGACGCCACGCTCTCGCAGTTGGCCGAAGCGCTCGATCTTCCGCCGGCAGCGATTCACGCCACGGCAACCCACGGCGTTGACAACTTCGCCGTGGCAACCGGCATGCTCGACAACGAGACCGAGGCAATCTACTTTCTCGATTTCCTGACCGCCGAGCTGAAGGGCGCCTCGATCAGTCGACAATCGAATCAGTTCACGGCATTTTACAAACGAAAGATTCTGGGCGACTTCGAGAAAATCGGCGACGGCGAACCGCTGAAGAATCCGCGATTCTTGCTCGTCACCGGACTCGGCCAGCTACAGCAGCAGGGCAGCCGCACACGTATGGGTCGCGCCTTGATCTACGTCGTCGAGGTCACCTCCGGCAAGGTCGTCGCCTACGGCGCCCCCGAGTCACGAGCGACGCGAACGTCCGGCAAGAAGTCCTTCAATGATCTGGTTCCGGTCGATACACTCAGCTTGCGTAAACGTGGCAGCGTGCGATCCGACGGATCTCGCAAACGCGGCAGTCGCGACCGAGACTAAAAGCGGAGGGACGCGGGTGCGGATCACTGTCAACGATGAGAGTCGCGAAGTTCCCAGCGGTACAACCGTGGCGGCGCTACTGGCCACGCTTGAGGTAGAGCCCCGGCACGTGGCCGTGGAAGTGAACCTCGACCTGGTTCCGCGCGCCCAACACGGCGAGAGACAACTTGCCGAAGGGGACAACCTGGAGATTGTGACCCTCGTCGGAGGAGGTTAAGGAAGAACGCATGGCAACCGATCAACAACAAGACTCGACCGCAAGTAATTCGAGCGGCAGCAATTCGAACGACGCGGCGTGCGTCGACTCGCCGTTGCAGATCGGAACCCATACGCTCAACAGCCGGCTGATTGTCGGTACCGGCAAGTATGCCGACTACGAGATCATGGCTCGCTGCCTCGATCTTTCTGGCACCGACTGTATCACCGTTGCCGTGCGTCGTGAACGGTTGATCGATGCTGCGGGAAATAACATTCTCGACTTCATCGACACCGATCGTTACACGCTGCTCCCCAACACGGCCGGCTGTTTCACCGCCGACGACGCCGTGCGCACCGCACGTTTGGGCCGCGAGATTCTCGAAGGTCTGGAAAACCCCGGTGCCGATTGGGTCAAGCTGGAAGTGCTCGGCGATACCCGCACGCTGCTACCCGATCCAGTGGCCACACTCGAGGCGACCGAGAAACTCGTCGCCGAAGGTTTTCAGGTACTCTGCTACACGTCCGACGATCCGGTCGCTGCTCGTCGGCTCAAAGAAGCAGGCGCCAGCAGCGTGATGCCAGCCGGCAGCCCGATCGGTTCCGGCCAAGGCGTGCTCAACCCGAACAACATCCGCATCTGCCTGGAATACCTCAAGGAGAACGACCCGGACTACCCGGTCATCGTCGATGCGGGTGTCGGAACCGCCAGCGATGTTACGATCGCCATGGAACTTGGTGTCGACGGAGTACTTCTCAATACGGGTATCGCACACGCGACGGACGCGGCCAAGATGGCCTTGGCGATGCGAGCGGCAACGGATGCTGGTCGCCTGGCATATCAAGCGGGTCGCATTCCGAAAAAGCTCTACGCGACCGCCAGCAGCCCCACCGAAGGCGTGATCGCGACCAAGCCGCGATAGGCAACGAGCGTTTGCCCTTGCATTTCTTACGCGCAGAATAGCGTCGGCTGGCTATCCATGATGCGCGACGCGACGGGCTTATTAGGCACCTTCCTGCACTGCCTGTGGCGATGCGATCGGCTGACCCGTCATGGCCAAGTAGGCCACCGTATAGATGATCACCACGAGCGGAATCGCAAAGATGATTCCCACGACAAGCGCCAAGACGCCGAGAATAATAATTCCGACACTGACAAGCCCCAACAGGAAGAGCGAGAGTTTGTTGCCCTGCGTAACTTGCCAGGATTGCTTGATCGAATCAATGATGCCCATGTCCCGGTCAATGATCAACAATTGCGTTGCGAACATCGCGAATCCAAGATAGATGAGCGGGACCATCGAAATCACAATCCCCACGGCTCCGATATTCATCGCGGCGTGTTTCCCTGCCACGACGTATCCGAACAGCGCGGGAATTCCGGCCAAGACCGCCATGATTCCGAGAGCCACGAGACCGAGCAAAACCTGCAAGCCGATCAATCGCAACAAATAACGTCCGCCGGAGAACAAACGGCTAATCTCGGTATCTCGACCGCGGGCGATTTCCAACATCGCCATCGACACGCCGGCACCGAGCCACGTGTCGACCACCGAAGACGCAATCTGCAAAATTTGCGATATAGCTTGAATCATGTCCGGATCGCGACCGCCTACTCCGACGGCAAGCATTCCTAGCATGAATTCGAGGGCGACGGTGATTACCCAATAGACGACAATCAGGCCGACCGCAATTCCCAATCGATCTTTAAAAATAGCCCAGCTCTTAGACACGACATCGCCGACGTCGATTTTGGCATGTAGGGTTGGCCCCGCCGACACGACTTCTCGCTGCGGTCCGTCGAAGCCGCCTTCTGGCGCCGCGTAGGGATTCACGGCCGGCGCATTCCCACCGCTGGTGGGAGCAGGAATATCCGCGAGGGCGCCACATGAAGGGCATTGTGACTGCCGACCTTCCGATCCGTCCGGTACGCTCAGCAGCGTATTGCACTGCGAACAATAGAATTCAATCGCCATCGAACACCCCTTTCCCCGTGTAAATTGCAAGCGCCTGTGATGAGCCTAGAATAACACCCCACAAGTATGCATACCACACTAGCATGCCATATTTTGCCGCGCACAGAGTATGACAACGCCGCGGCCTGCGTCAGGCTTTGTCGGCTACCCCTGCCACGCTTCGTCGGCCTCGACCGGCTCTTCCACAATCCGGCACTCCGGTAGCGAGTCGATGAACGCTCGCCCATAACTCTTAGTGCGGACGCGAGGATCAAGAATCACCACAATACCGTGATCGCGGTGGCTGCGAATCAGGCGACCGAAGCCCTGTTTAAGTTTCAGAATCGCTTCGGGCAACTGATACTTCGAGAATGGGTTTCCGCCAGCGGCGCGAATCGCTTCTAGCCGAGCCTGTTGCAGCGGACGATCGGGCACGTCGAACGGCAGCTTCGTAATGATTACGTTCTGAAGTGCATCGCCCGGCACGTCGACCCCTTGCCAAAAACTATCGGTCCCCAGCAAGACGCTACGCGGCTCGCGCTTAAACTGATCGATCATCTGGCTGCGCGGCGTCCCGTCGCTTTGGCTAATCAAACCCATGTCGCGCTCGGCCAGCCAAGGAGCCAGGTTGGCAGCCACGCGTCGCATCAGTTCGTAGCTGGTGAACAGCACAAAGGCATGCCCATCGGTTCGCGCCACATAACGGCGAATCATGTCGAACAGCGTCCGCTCGTATTCCTTTGGCTGTTCGCGCGGATCGGGCACCCCGCGGGGCAAAATCAGTTCCACCTGCTCCTGATAGTTGAACGGGCTGCCTAGCTGCTTGGCGGTCGCCTGCGTAATGCCGACGCGAGACTTGAAGAAGTCGAACGTGGGAGGCTTGCCGACGGCGAGCGTGGCACTCGTCATAACCACGGTCGGCACGCGCTGAAACAGCTGCTCGCGGAGCGCTGGCCCAACATCGACCGGGGCTGCCCAGAGCGTGATTCTCGGTCGACCGCGCCGTGCTTTGGGGGCTTCGATCCAATAGACCGCGTCTTCTAGCGATTGCCGCCGCCAAACTTCAAGATTGTCCGCCAGCACCGTTAACCTGGCCGCGGCCGCGGAGAAATCGTGCCGCTTCGTCTCATCGGTCAAACCGGCTCCGTACTTGCTAACCATCTTGGCGAGCGCGGCGAGCGCCGGACTCAAGGCATTCTCGATCCGATCAGGCTCATGCACGCGACCATTGTCGGCAGTGCCGTTCTGATAGAGGTCTTCCACATCTTCAAAGAACTGATCGACTAGGAAGCGACAACGCTCGACCTCTTGCTGGGCCTGCGTCAGACCATAGTGAACCAACAGCCCCTTCATCGTGCGGTCGTTGTACAACTTGCCAAGCACGTAGCGAATCTGACCGGAGGAGACGCTCAATCCCAGGTGATCGCCTGCTACCGATTCCACGTTGTGAGCTTCGTCAAAGATTACCACGTCGGCATCGGGCAAAAGACTGACACCCATTCGCCGCAGCGCCAGATCACTGAAGAAGAGTGCGTGATTGACGACAAGAATCTGGGCATGATGAACGCGGCGGCGTGCTCGATAGTAAAAACAATCTTTGTAGTGCGGACAGTTACGGCCCATGCAGTTAGAACTGTCGCTGGCGATTTCATCCCACACCGCCGGCAACGGCTTGTAGTTCAGATCGGTTCGCGAACCGTCTCCGGTTTGCTTCGACCAATCGGACAGCTCTCGTAGTTGGGCGAACTCCTCTTCGTCTTTGAAGATGCCATCCGCCCGTTCCAACGCGTTGTCGAGTCGCCGCAGACTGATGTAATTGCTACGCCCCTTCACGAGCACGGAACTGAACTCGCGGGGAATGATACTGGAGAGCAGCGGCAGATCTTTGCTGACCAACTGTTCCTGCAAACTGATCGTATGCGTGGCGACGATTACGCGACGTGAGGCGGCGTTCGACGGCGGAGCGCTGCCTGACAATGAGTCACCATCGGGGTCGTCGGCCTCCGTCGTCGAAGAGCGGGCCGCTTCATCTGCCGTGGCGGCCAGAATCGCCGGAACCAGATAGGCGAAACTCTTGCCCACGCCGGTTCCCGCCTCCATGATCAGATGCCGCTGATCGCGAATTGCCTTGGCGACCGCATCGGCCATGTCGAGCTGTTCTTGTCGCTGCTCGTAGTTATCGAGCCGTGCCGCGATACGACCCTCGGGCCCCAAAATATCCAGTGGCGAGAGATTCACGTTGTTCGATCGGCGAGAGGAAAAGACGGCAAGAACAGGGGGCGCCCGCCAAGAATACCACGATCGCAGCCTGGCTCCTAGGTGATCGCTCTCTGCGACGTTTCTGCGATGCTTCGCATGCCGGTGCCAGCGGTTCACTCGCCACAGACCGCTTGGGTCAGAGAGCAGGCCGCCTTAGGCAGAGGCAGACCGCCAGCAGCAGAGGTCGATCCCTAGAAGACGCCAGCGGTCGGGCAGAATCTCGCTTGAGCCGCGCCGGGCCCGCTGCTAGAGTCGAAGATTCCCGGAGCGAGATCAGCGGCGACGAATAGATATTCAAGCCACCACACGACCACGACCAGCAGCACTATGGGCAACTTTCAGGCGATCGGCGTCGACTTAGGAACGACCTTCTCGGCGATCGCCCATCTCGAAGAAGATGGAAAGTCGGTCATGCTGCGCAACGGCGAAGGCGAATTGCTCACGCCGAGCGTGGTTCTATTTGACGATACACAGATCACCGTGGGTTCGGTCGCCAAACGGGTCGCGCCAACCGAGTTCGATCGCGTCGCCGTCTGTGCCAAACGGGACATGGGACAGAAGTTCTACTCCAAAGAGATCAACGGTCAACAAATCCCGCCGGGCGTTATCCAAGCCTGCATCTTGCGAAAGCTCCGTCGCGACGCCGAACTCCAAGTTCGTGGCAAGCTTCAGGCCGTGATCACCGTGCCCGCGTACTTCGACGAGCCGCGACGCAAGGCGACCTACGACGCCGGCGTCATGGCGGGCTGGGACGTACTCGACATCGTCAACGAACCGACCGCCGCGGCACTCGCCTTCGGAGAACAGCTCGAATACCTGCGCAGTGACGGGGCACCACGGGAAACGATGAACGTGCTGGTCTACGATCTCGGCGGCGGAACGTTCGACGCCACCGTGATCCGCCTCGATCCGGGCGAAATTCGCACGCTGGCCACCGACGGCGACGTGCAACTGGGCGGGCGAGATTGGGACGAACGCCTGGCCAAACGCGTGGCGGAGGTTTTCTATTCCGAACATCTGATTGATCTTCGGCAGCACCCTTCCAGTTGGACCCAACTCTTGGCCCGCTGCGAGGGGGCCAAGCATACGCTTTCACAACGCATGAAGGTCAAGATCCACGTCGAACATGGCGGCGTCTCGAGCGACGTCGAAATCACACGCGACGAATTTATGCTCATGACCGAGGATCTACTCGAACGAACTGCCTTCACCACACGCCAAGTGTTGAAAGCGGCCGAACTTGAGTGGAAAGACATTTCACGATTGCTACTGGTTGGCGGCTCGACCCGCATGCCGATGGTCTCCGAAAAGCTCAGCGGACTTTCCGGCCTTTCGCCGGAGCGAGCCACGAACCCCGACGAAGCAGTCGCCCGCGGTGCGGCACTGTTCGCCGGATACTTGCTCGCCAAATCAGAAGCAAGTGAAGCGGCTGACGGAACAGCCGAGGATGGCTCCCTGGCGGCGGTGTCGGTCGTCGACGTCAACGCCCACAGCCTGGGTATTCAAGGGATTAGCCAGCGTGATCAGAATCGCGTCAATCGAATTCTGATTCCGCGCAACACATCACTGCCCGCTTCTGCAACACGAAAGTTCGTGACCCAGACCGACGGCCAGAAGACGATCGTCATTCAAGTCCTAGAAGGCGAAAGCCGCGATCCGGAACAATGCACGGCGATCGGCAGAAGCGTACTGCGCGATCTGCCGGCCAAGCTTCCGCAAGGTTATCCTGTCGAAGTCTGCTTCGAATACGGTACCAACGGTCGACTCAACGTCGTGGCCTCCGTCCCGGGTACAGGGCGCAAGCTAAACATCGACCTGGAACGCGAAACCGGCATGACCGACGAACGACTCCATCGCTGGCGTCAACTCTTCATGAAGTCATCAGGACAAGGTCCCGAGTTTGAAGAACTGCTCGACGAAGTGCTCGACCTACTCGAAGACGAACCGCCGGCAGAGTAACCGGTCAGCCATTCCTACATCCAAGCCACAACACGCCCGCGTCTGCGACCGCACTTTTCTTTATGTCGAACCGCAACCAACAGCCAGCCATTGGCATCGACCTCGGCACCACCTATTCCGCCGTGGCAAGAATCGACGAGCATGGTCGGCCCACGACGCTGGTCAACGCTGAGGGGGATCTCGTTACGCCCAGCACGGTGTTGTTCGACGACGGCTACGTGGTGGTCGGCAAAGAGGCCGTGAAAGCAATGGCCACGGAAGCGGAAAGCGTGGCACAATGCGCCAAACGCGATCTCGGCTGCCGTGTCTTTCACAAGAGTCTGGAAGGACGCAACTATCCGCCCGAGGCAATTCAGGCCCTGATTCTGGCCAAGCTCCGGCGCGACGCCAGCGGGTTGATCGGCGACTTCCGAAAGGTTGTGGTTACCGTCCCGGCCTACTTCGACGAAATCCGTCGCAAGGCGACTCAAGACGCAGGCTACATGGCCGGCCTGGAAGTGCTCGACATCATCAATGAGCCGACGGCGGCCGCCATCGCTTTTGGATATCATCGCGGACTCTTGAATCCCGATGCAGCCCATGAGGTCCAGCGAGTGCTGGTCTACGACCTCGGAGGTGGCACGTTCGACGTGACCGTGATGGAACTCGACCAACACGAGTTTCGCACATTAGCGACCGATGGCGACGTGCTACTCGGTGGACAGGACTGGGATCAACGACTCGTCGATTATGTCGCCAATCAGTTTTTGCAAACCTATGGGCTCGACCCTCGTGTCGATCCCAGCACCGCAGGACGACTGTGGCGAGAAGCGGAAGACGCCAAACGGACACTCTCTGCCCGACAGAAGGCCACGATCCCCGTCGACTTCCAAGGGCACGCAATGCGTGTGGAAATCAGCCGACAAAAGTTCGCCGAACTGACGCACGACCTGCTCGCGCGCACCGAATTCACGACGCGACAAACGCTTCGCGCCGCAGGCAAAGAATGGAGCGACATCGACCACGTTCTAATGGTCGGCGGTTCCACGCGCATGCCGATGGTTGCCGACATGCTTCGCGAACTCTCCGGCATGGAGCCCGATCGAAGTGTCTCGGTCGATGAAGCGGTCGCCCATGGTGCGGCCTTGCGGGCGAGCATGCTGCGTAGTGCGGGCGAGGACATTGGTTCTTTGAAGATCAAGAACGTCAACTCGCACAGCCTGGGCGTGATCGCCATCGATCCGGCCACCGAGGAACAACGAAACGCGACGGTTATTCCTCGCAACACCCCACTGCCGGTCAGTGCAAGACGCGTCTTCAAAACACAGAGTGACCGCCAGCGCTCGATCCTCGTGAAGATTGTCGAGGGAGAAAGTCGCTTGGCCGCCGAATGCTCGCAGATCGGACAATGTGTGGTCCGAGACTTGCCTAAGAACCTGGCCGCAGGAACGCCTATCAATGTGCGTTTCCGCTA
>CAYLRE010000086.1:0-16168 GCA_964385715.1 uncultured Planctomycetaceae bacterium | reverse complement strand
CGTGAAGTTGTTGGATCGTTCCAAGCGACCTTTCTTGCTCACCCAAGAAGGCGAGGTTTACTACGAAGGTTGCCGCCGGCTTGTGGAACGCTACATGGCGCTCGAAGAGCAGGTTCGCACGCTCCATGCCGAAGTGGCCGGTCGCGTTCGCGTGGCCTCGATCTATTCGGTCGGCCTACACCACATGGACCGTTACCTTCAGGATTTTCTCGCCCAGCACCCGAAAGCGAACGTGCGATTGGAGTACCTCCATCCGCAGCGAGTCTACGAAGCGATCAAGGCGGATCAGGCCGACATCGGGCTGGTGAGCTATCCCAAATCGTCACGTAGCATCGAGTGCGTCACCTGGCGTGACGAGCCGATGGTGCTGGTAACGGCCGCATCCCACCCGCTTTCAGAAGAGGAGTCTGTGCGTCTGGAAGCCCTCGAAGGCGAGAAGATGATCGGCTTCGATCGCGACCTGACCATTCGTCGCGAGATCGATCGACTATTGGGTTCGCATCAAGTCGAAGTCGCAACCGTGATGGAGTTTGATAACATCGAAACCATCAAACGGGCGGTCGAAATTGGAGCGGGTGTCGCCCTGCTGCCGCTTCCAACCATTGCTCGCGAGCTGGCGGCTGGCACGCTGACCTCGGTGCGACTGATCACCGATGACGAGGCCGAATTGACGCGTCCGCTCGGCATTATTCATCGCCGCGGTCGTGAGCTGAGTGCCACGGTGCGTCGCTTTATCGAGCTGCTCAAGACGCGTGAGTTGCCGTGCCCACCGACCGACGCCGCAGCGGACCAGGTCGGTTTTTCGGAAAGCAAACCGCGCTCGCCAGCTTCGCGTCCGCACATGCCGGCAGCGGACAAACCGCTGTCCCCACATTCCCCCACAACCACAACCCACCAACCCTTGGCCGAAGCACCGAACGCCACTGCGTCGAACCCGACCGCGTCGAGTACCACAGTGACGAAGATGCAAGGCGAGCCACTCGAAGAGGCAGTTCGAGCTCCCTGGTAACAGCCGATGCCACTCGCGGCAACCAGCTGAAAAACCAGAAGGGAAATATTTGGAGAATTAAGTTTCATGGCGGTAGGAAGTATGAAAAACCAAACGCGACAAGATGAAAACGGTGAACGCTGGCAAGGCGAGCGCAGCGAGAAGCGAGGTCTGTACGATCCTCAGTTCGAACACGAATCGTGCGGTGTCGGTTTTGTCGCCCACGTCAAAGGAGAACGTAGCCACCAGATCATCCTCGACGCGGATGAAATCTCGCGCAACATGACCCACCGTGGTGCCTGTGGTTGTGAAAACAACACCGGAGACGGCGCCGGCATCCTGACTGCGCTGCCGCACGAATTCCTGGCCAAGGTCGCCAAGAGCGATTTGGGAGCCGAGCTACCGCCAGCCGGTCAATTCGCCGCCGGCCTGATCTTCCTGCCGACGATCGACAAAGAACGAGCCCACTGCAAGGCCGAGGTAGAACGGCTCATTGCCGAAGAGGGACAAAGGCTCGTCGGTTGGCGAGATGTCCCGATCGACGCAGACAAGGCCGACATTGGTCCCTCCGCTCGTGCCACGCAGCCGATCATCGAGCAACTCTTCGTTGCTGCGGCCGACGGACTCGAGGGCGACGCCTTTGAACGCAAGCTGTACGTGATTCGCAAACGGGCCAGCGACCTGCTCCGCACCGATGATTCGCTCGAACAGCGCAAGCGATTCTACGTCTGTTCGCTCTCCACGAAGGTCATCATCTACAAGGGGCAGTTCATGCCCGAACAGGTGGTTCCCTTCTATCCGGACCTGACGGACGAGGATTACACCACGCACCTGGCGATGGTGCACGCCCGCTTCTCAACAAACACCGATCCCAGTTGGGATCGCGCCCAGCCGAACCGGTTCATGGCCCACAACGGCGAAATCAACACGCTCCGTGGTAACAAGAACTGGATGCGTGCCCGCGAAGGCATGGTCGAAAGCGAACTGCTTGGCGAAGACTTGCCAAAGCTGTTCCCGATCGTCGAGCCCGATTGCAGCGACTCCGGAACGTTCGACAACGTGCTCGAATTCCTACTGATGTCGGGTCGTTCGCTGCAAGAATCTGTCATGATGATGGTCCCCGAAGCGTGGCAGAACCACGAATCGATGTCGGAGGCCAAGCGGCGATTCTACGAATACCACTCCTGCTTGATGGAACCGTGGGACGGCCCCGCCTCGGTTGCCTTTACCGATGGCGATTACATCGGCGCGGTGCTCGATCGCAACGGCCTGCGTCCTTCCCGCTACTACCTCACGCACGACGACCGCGTGATCATGGCCAGCGAAGTCGGCGTGCTCAAGGTCGATCCAGCCAACGTCAAGGAGAAGGGTCGCCTGCAGCCGGGCCGCATGTTCCTGGTCGACTTCGAGCAGGGTCGCCTGATCCCGGACGAAGAGCTGAAGGAAGATTTCGCCGCCCGCCGCCCTTACGGTGACTGGCTCAACAATCAGCGAATCCACCTCGACGATCTTTCCCCGAACAAGGAACCGCACGGCTTCTATCCCGAGACACTGCTGAAGCGAATGCAGGCGTTCGGTTACACGACCGAGACGATGCAGTTCATGCTGCTGCCGCTCATCAAGGAACTGCGTGATCCGGTCGGTTCGATGGGCAACGATTCGGCGCTGGCTTGCCTCTCCGATCAGCCGCGAATGCCGTACGACTATTTCAAGCAACTCTTCGCCCAGGTGACCAACCCGGCGATCGATTCGATCCGCGAAGAGATCGTGATGTCGCTGGAGTGCTACATCGGTCCGGAGCAGAACCTGCTGGCCACGACCGAAGAACACTGTCATCGGCTGGCGATTCCGCATCCGATTCTTTCCAACGAACAACTCTCCGCACTGCAACACATCGACCACCTCGGTTGGCGTGCCAAGACGATCGACATCACCTATCCGCGTAGCGAAGGGGCCGCCGGCATGCAGGCCGCGCTCGACCGCGTCTGCCAAGAAGCGGAAGCGGCCATCGACGACGGGTTCTCCATCGTCGTGCTCTCCGATCGCAAGATCGACGCCGATCGCGTTCCGCTCAGTTCGCTGCTGGCAACCGGTTCGGTTCACCACCACCTCGTCCGCCAAGTCAAGCGAACCCGAATTGGTATCGTGCTCGAGAGTGGCGAAGCCCGCGAAGTCCATCACCACTGCTTGCTGATCGGCTACGGTGCGGATGCGATCAACCCGTATCTCGCCTTCGAGTCGCTCTGGCAGGCCCAACGAGACGGCCTGCTCGATACGGTTCCCACCAACGGCGAAAAGTACGACGACGAAAAAATCGTGGCCGCCTATCGCAAGGGCGTTGCCAAGGGCATGCTCAAGGTGATGGCCAAGATGGGCATCTCCACGCTGCAAAGCTACAAGGGTGCTCAGATCTTCGAGGCGATTGGACTTCGCGACGAAGTCATTGACCGCTGCTTCGTCGGAACGCCGAGCCGCATTCAAGGCGTCGACTTCCAGGTGCTCGCTACCGAGGCGATGCGTCGACACGAACTCGGCTACCCCGCGACTGGCCCCTCGCAGCCGGCGCTTCCCAACCCGGGCGAGTTCCACTGGCGAGCCGAAGGCGAACGCCACATGTGGGATCCGGAGTCGATCTCAAACTTGCAGATCGCCGCTCGCACCGACAGTGCGGATGCCTACAAGAAGTTCTCCGACCACGTGAACAAGGCGGAAACGACCCGCTGCTCGATCAAGGGCTTGTTGGGCTTCAAGGATAACGCGAATGGCGGTCCCATTCCGCTGGAAGAAGTGCAAGAGGCGAAAGAAATCGTCAAACGATTCTGCACGGGAGCGATGAGCTTCGGCTCGATCTCCGCCGAATCGCACGAAGCACTGGCCATCGCCATGAACCGCCTTGGCGGAAAGAGCAACACCGGCGAAGGTGGCGAAGATCCTGTCCGCTTCACACCGCTGGAAAACGGCGACTCGAAACGCTCGGCGATCAAGCAAATTGCCTCCGGCCGCTTTGGCGTGACCGCTTTTTACCTGACCAACGCGGACGAATTGCAAATCAAGATCTCGCAAGGTGCCAAGCCGGGCGAAGGTGGTGAGCTGCCCGGCCGCAAGGTTGACGAAAACATTGCCCGCATTCGTTACTCGACCCCGGGCGTCGGTCTGATCAGCCCGCCCCCGCATCACGACATTTACTCAATCGAAGATCTCGCTCAGCTGATCTACGATTTGAAGAACTCGAATCCCTCGGCCCGCGTGAGCGTTAAGCTCGTCTCGGAAGTTGGCGTCGGTACGATCGCCTCTGGCGTAGCCAAGGGACATGCCGATCACATTTTGATCTCGGGCGATGGAGGTGGCACGGGTGCCTCGCCGCTGACCAGCATCAAGCATGCCGGTCTGCCGTGGGAACTCGGTATCGCCGAAACGCATCAGACGCTGGTCAAGAACGACCTGCGTTCGCGAGTCGTCCTGCAGACCGATGGTGGTTTGAAGACCGGTCGCGACGTGGTGATCGCCGCCATGCTCGGTGCCGAAGAGTTCGGATTCAGCACCGCGCCGCTCGTTACGCTCGGCTGCATCATGATGCGGAAGTGTCACCTCAACACTTGCCCGGTCGGAATCGCCACCCAGGATCCCGAGCTTCGCAAGAAGATGGAAGGCAAGCCGGACTACGTTGTGAACTACCTGTTCATGGTCGCGGAAGAAGCCCGCGGCATCATGGCCGAACTTGGCTTCCGCTCGATCGACGAAATGGTCGGCCGGGCCGACGCCTTGGAAACGAACGCGGCCATCGAGCATTGGAAGTCGGACGGTCTCGATCTTACCGAACTTTTGAGCCCCGCTTGGAAGCCGCACGACGACGTCGACGTCTACTGCACGCAGTCGCAGGATCACAGTCTAGAACTCACCCTCGACCGCACCAAGCTGCTCGACTTGGCCGCTCCGGCCTTGGAGCGCGGCGAAAAAGTGGTGGCCGAACTGCCGGTGATCAACACCAATCGCACGGTCGGTACGATCTTGAGTCACGAACTGACCAAGATTTACGGCGACCAGGGTTTGCCGGACGACACGATTCACTTCAAGCTCAACGGTTCCGCCGGACAGAGCCTCGGTGCGTTCCTGGCCAAGGGGGTCACGCTCGAGCTGCAAGGCGACGCCAACGATTACGTCGGCAAGGGTCTTTCTGGCGGACGCGTGATTATCTATCCGCACGACGAAGCGACCTTCGTTCCGGAAGAGAACATCATCGTCGGTAACGTTTGCCTTTATGGTGCCACCGGTGGCGAGGCCTTTTTCCGCGGCAGTGCAGCGGAGCGATTCGCCGTACGAAACAGCGGTGCCCTCACGGTCATCGAAGGTGTCGGCGACCATGGCTGCGAATACATGACCGGCGGTCGCGTGGTCGTATTGGGGCCGACCGGGCGAAACTTCGCAGCCGGCATGAGTGGTGGTATCGCCTACATTCACGACCCCAACGATCAGTTCTTGATCAACTGCAATCTCGGCATGGTCGAACTCGAAAAAGTCGAGACCGACGAAGACATCGCGGAGCTGCAATCGTTGATCGAGAAGCACCAGCAGCACACCGGCTCCACCGTGGCGGAGAACATTCTTGGCCGCTGGGACGAGGCAGTCACCGAGTTCGTGAAGGTCATGCCGACCGATTACAAACGCGTTCTCGCCGAAAGAAAACAACGTGAGCAAGAGTCGCAGACGGCGGCCGCGCCGGCTAGCTAAGACCGCTCGCCTTAACCAAACAAAAGAAAACAGCGACGCAAGGGAGAAAGTCGTCGATGGGAAAACCTACCGGATTTAAAGAATTCCAACGCGAAGTCGTTGGCTACCGTGACCCGATTCAAAGACTCGATGATTACCTCGAGATCTACAACGAGCCGATCGAGTCGCACCTGACCGAACAGGGCGCTCGTTGCATGGACTGTGGAATTCCGTTCTGCCAGTCGTCGACCGGTTGCCCGATCGATAACCTGATCCCCGAGTGGAACGACCTCGTCTACAACGGCCGCTGGCGTGATGCCCTCGATCGCCTGCACAAGACGAACAACTTCCCCGAATTCACGGGGCGTGCCTGCCCGGCACCGTGCGAAGGTTCCTGCGTGCTCGGCATCACCGATCCTCCGGTCACGATCAAGAACATCGAAAACGCGATCATCGACCGTGGCTTTGCCGAAGGTTGGGTCACCGCGAATCCTCCGCAGACTCGCACCGGCAAAAAGGTCGCCATCGTAGGTTCCGGACCGGCCGGCTTGGCCGCCGCCGACCAGCTTAACAGCGTCGGGCACGAAGTCACTGTCTACGAACGGGCTGACCGCATCGGCGGACTGCTGATGTACGGTATTCCGAACATGAAGCTCTCCAAGGACGTGGTCAAGCGACGTCTCGATCTGATGGAGGCCGAAGGGGTCAAGTTCGTGACCGGCGTCGACGTCGGCCGCGACATCGATCCCAACAAGCTGGTCGAAGAGAACGACGCGGTGCTGCTCGCCACGGGTGCGACCAAGCCGCGCGATCTACCGGCACCGGGCCGCGAACTCAACGGCATCCACTTCGCCATGGAGTTCCTCACGGCCAACACCAAGAGCCTGCTCGATTCCAACCTGGAAGACGGCAATTACATCTCGGCCAAGGACAAGCATGTTATCGTAATCGGTGGTGGTGACACCGGAACCGACTGCATCGGCACCTCGATGCGTCACGGCTGCGAGAGCCTGGTCAATTTTGAATTGTTGCCGCAACCTCCGGCCGAGCGAGCCGAGAACAATCCCTGGCCGCAGTGGCCGAAGATCTATCGCGTCGACTACGGTCACGAAGAAGTGACGGAGAAGTTCGGCGAAGATCCCCGCACCTACTGCGTTATGACTAAGGAGTTCCTCGACGACGGCAACGGCAACGTGGTCGGCATTCGGACCGTGCAGGTCGATTGGGTTCAAGAGAACGGCCGCTTCTCGCCGGTCGAGATCGAAGGATCGGAACGCGAATGGAAAGCCGACCTAGTGCTGCTCGCGATGGGCTTCCTCGGCCCGGAGCAGTACATCCTGGAAGGGCTCGATGTCGAGACCGACGCCCGCAGCAACTACCAGGCTGAGCATGGCCGCTTCACCACAAGCATCGACGGCGTGTTTGCTGCCGGTGACTGTCGACGCGGACAGAGCCTGGTCGTGTGGGCGATCAACGAAGGACGTGGTGCCGCCCGGGCGGTCGATCAGTACCTGATGGGTAGCAGCACGCTGCCGGCCCCAGGCTAGTCTTGGATCGCCGCGGTTCTAGAAGAAAAAAATGATTGAGGGCGAGCGAGTGCATCGAGCGGCCCGCCGCCCTCATTTCTTCACCGGCGAGCCAACGCGTGTCGCTTACGCCTCTTCAACTTCGTGCACGACGACCGAGTTGTGGGCTCGATCGACGATGCCGGTACCCGAAATCGAGACGACGCTGTCACCAATTTCCAGCACGTCGTTGCTCAGCCCCCAATCGTTGATGAATCGCCGCAGTCTTGGCGGTTCATCGACCGGAGCACCGGCCAGCGGGATGATTCCCCAATACAGGCACATCTTTCGCAGGGTTGTTTCTGAGGAGCTAACGCCAACCGTGGGCGTGTAAGCCCGGCGTTTCGAGCGTGCCAAGGCCGTGGCCCCGCTGCGAGTGGCGACGACAACCAGGCCGGCCGAAAGTTGTTCGGCAATTCGCGTTGCTCCACTGACCACGGCCGAGGTGATCGGCAACACCGCGGAAATCGGTTCGCGTCGTTCGTGGGCCCGGTCGCGCTCGCCTGCTTCTCGCTCGGTCGCCAACATGATTCGATTCATCATTGTGACCGCTTCGCGCGGGTAGTCGCCAATCGCGGTCTCGCCGGAAAGCATGCAAGCGTCGGCGCCATCGATGATCGCATTGGCCACGTCGGTCACTTCGGCGCGCGTCGGCCGCCGCGAATGCTGCATGCTGTCTAGCATCTGCGTGGCCACGATCACCGGTCGCCCAATCTGGCGACAGGTCTCGATGATTCGCTTCTGGGCAATCGCGATTTCGGCAACATCGATCTCCACGCCTAGATCGCCGCGGGCAACCATCACCCCATCGGCCACCTCGACGATCTCATCCAGGCGATCGAGCGCCTCCTTCTTTTCAATCTTGGCAATGACCAGGGCATTCGATTCGTGCGACTGCAATATGTCGCGGAGCTCGTGCAGTTCGTCGGTGCCGCGGACGAAGCTCAGTCCGACAAAGTCGATGCCGTTGTCGGCGGCCCAAGCGGCATGCTTGCGATCGTCCTCCGTGATCGAAGGGACGCTCAGCGTCACACCAGGTAGGTTGATTCCCTGCCGGCTACGAATCTCGCCTCCTTCTTCAACCTCGCAGCGAACCGCATCGGCCGTCTTCTCCACCACGCGAAGACTCACGGTACCGTCGGCCAGCATTACCGGATCGCCTTCAGAAAGTTCATCCAAGAGCCGGTCATAGGTAGCAACCAGCTGGTTGGCCGCGGTCGCCTCTTCTCCGCGTACGAACTCAAAATGGTCTCCGTGGTGGCAGATGGTCGGGTCGGTGTGAAGCTTACCGAGGCGAATCTTTGGTCCGCCGAGGTCGGCCAAGATACCGACCGGACGTCCCGCCTTTTCGGCCGCTTCGCGAATCTGGGCCAAGTTGCCTTCATGCTCACTGCGCGAACCATGCGCCATGTTGAGTCGAAAGACGTCGACCCCCTGCTGAATCATTTCCAGCAGAATGTCCGGCTTGCGACAGGCGGGGCCGATCGTTGCGATCAGCTTCGTGTAGGCGTTGGTTTCGATATAGTCGGTGGATGTCATGACGAATCGGGCGGGGCGTGGTGGGAGGACAATGGTCGCAGGACAGACCCGGGGGCGTCTCGGACCTACCGCACAACTCCAAGACGCGACGGCTTTGCCAGAAGCTGGCTTTCCCAGACACCATGGTTTACTCGGCAGAGACCGCATTCGTCAATGCGGACCCGCGCTTTCCTGCCAAGTATTCGCCCACGTTTGCGAGCGTTGTGTCGGCGATATTCGAGAGAGCCTCGCGCGTTAAGAACGCCTGATGCGAGGTTACAACCACGTTATTGAAGGTCATCAGCCGGGCCAGCACGTCATCGGTCAACACCTTGGCCGAAAGATCCTGAAAGAAAATACCGGCCTCTTCTTCATAGACATCCAGGCCGGCAAACCCGATCCGTTCGCTCTTGAGCCCGTTGATGAGCGCTTGGGTATCGACCAAGCCGCCACGGCTGGTGTTGATGACCATAACGCCTGGCTTCATTTGCTCGATGGCGGCCGCGTCGATCAGATGATGCGTTTCCGGGAATAGCGGAATGTGCAGCGTGACGATGTCGGAGTTCGCAAGCAGCTCTGGCAGTTCCACGTAACGAACGTGATCGTAGCTGGCAACCGTGTCGTCTTGGAACTTGTCGTAGGCTAGCACCTCGCAGCCAAAGCCGAGCAAGATGTCGATCACGCAACGGCCAATCTTGCCGGTGCCAATCACGCCGACCGTTTTGTTTCGCATGTCAAACCCGGTCAGACCCTCCAGCAGAAACGAGCCAGCCCGATTGCGCATGTAGGCCTGATGCAGGCGGCGATTGAGCATCAGCATCAGCGCGACGGTATGCTCGGCCACGGCATAGGGCGAATAGGCCGGCACCCGCGCCACGCTGATACCGTGTTTGGCACAAGCGGCCAGGTCGACATTGTTGAACCCGGCACAGCGGAGCGCGATCAGCTCCACACCCAAGGAAGCGAGCCGCTCGATCACTTCTTCGTCGCAGCGATCGTTGACGAAGATGCAAACTACCTTAGAGCCTGCGGCCGCGGCGGCCGTGTCGACGCTCAGCGCCGTTTCGATCGGTTGAATCGCGAACTGGCCATCGTTCGCCCGGCCAAATGACTCCAGGTCGTAACTCTTGGCGTCGAACATGGCGATGCGGAAGCGATCTTGGCGATCGTAGCCTTCGCGCGAGACAGGCCGATCCAGCTCGGCGATGAGCCTTTGATAGCGGGCCTCCTCCAAGCCGGAGAGTGCCTCGGTGCGCTCTAAGAAATCTTTGAGTCGTGCTGTGTCGTCCATGATGGTTCTTCCCGGCGTCCCGTGTTGGCTGATGGCAAGCGGCATGACGCAGCGAGTTCAATGCGAGGCGTGAATCACCCGCTGGCACCACGTCCACCAATTCAGTTTACCGCGTGGACGTGAAGATTCCATGGACCAGCCCGAGCACAGGGTCTCCGGCGCGTCGGGTTGACACGCGCGAAGCACATAGCAACGAACCATTGGTTCTCGTTCGTCGGCAGGTCATTCAGCGATTCTTGCGCTGACCGGCTGCTTTCGACGCCGCAAGTTGTAGCGCACCAATCATGTCGATGGGAGCAATGTCTCCCACAGGAAGCACCCTAGCCAAACAATTCACTTAAGGGGCCGGTGCTGTCGGCGAAGCGTGGGCGGTCGACGCCCATCAGCTGTGCGTAGGAGAGCCAGAGATTGGCCAGCGGCGTGCCGCTCTTGCAGTTGATAAGACGCCCGGTATCGAATCGCCCGCCGCCCGACCCGGCGGTGATAATCGGCAGTTCGTTGTACTGATGCGTCTTGCCATCGCCGAGTCCCGAGCCGAGGGTGAACACGGTGTTGTCGAGCAGGCTGCGCTCGCCTTCGCGGACCGAGTCCATCTTCTCGACCAGGTAGGCAAATTGCTCGACGTGGAACAGGTCGATCTTCTCGAGTTCCAAGCAGACGTCTTCGTCACCTTGCGCGTGCGAAAGGTGATGGTGATTGCGTGGTTTGTCGAACACGCCCTCGTACATGGTCGGGGTGTCCCAGCGTTCCGGGCCAATCATCATCGTGGCAACACGCGTCAAGTCGTTTTGCAGGGCGACGATCATCAAATCACCCATCAGGCGGATGTACTCGCGGCGCGGTAGCGACACATCCTTCGGCTCGATCATTTCGACCTTGGCGATTCGCTCTTTCTTCTCCTCGATCTTATCGATTTGCTTCTCGATCGAGCGGACCGACTCAAAGTACTCCGCGAACTTATGACGATCTTCCTGGCCCAACTTGCGACGGAAATCGCGAGCATCTTCGAGCACCAGGTCGGTGATGTCGCGATACTCCTCGATGTCTTGCGTTCCGAACAGACGGCGATAGACCTTGCGCGGATCGCGAAGCGACGGCGCGACGTGACTGGTGCCGTACCAGGAGATGTTGTCGAAGTAGATCGACTCCTTGTTGTCTTGGTGGCTGTTGCAGCTCAGCTCGAGCGAGCGCAAGGGTGTCGCGTCTCCCACCCGATCCGCAATAATTTGATCGAGGGTTCGCGCGAGTGGATACGCCGAGCTCTTCACTTCATACGGCGCGGCACTGGTCAAGAAACAGGAGCCGCATTGGGCATGCTGGTCGGTGCCCGTCTGAAGCACGCGGTCGAGGCCCGTGATCAGGTTCGTCTTGTGCTGCATTGCCGCCAGAGGCTTGAGCGTCGGCGTCAGCTTGTATTCTGTTTCCTCCGCAGCCGGGAAGAACGATCTTCGCACAAACCCGATCGGCACGTAGAAGAATGCCATTCGCAGCGGCGCGGCAGTGGCGGTCTCAGCGGCGACGGCACTTGCCGCATGGGTCAGATTCAACCACGGCAATGCCATGGCGGCACCGCTTGTGCTGCGGAGGAACGTTCTTCGCGAGAATGTTTTCATAGGTAACTTCGAGCTCACGGGGAGTTTCTAAATGACGGACTCAGCACAACTTGTTTGATGAGCGTGCGGAATCGATCGTTGTCGTTTTCGGTCTCCGCGACGATCGTGTCAAGCGACGATCGATCGGCCGCGTCGAGCGTTCGGCTCAGTGCATAGGATAGCAGATGTTTGGCCAGCGCTCTGGTGAAACGGGATTTTTCTGCCCGAATCGCGTCCTTTAACTCCGTTGCATTTGCAAATTCGTGCTTGCCAAACAGTTTTCCGCTGGCATCGACCGCCAACCCGGTACGGTAAGTATCACGCCAGCGGCCGACCGGATCGTAGTTTTCTAGCGCGAAACCGAGCGGATCGATCTTCTGATGACAGGCAGCACAGTCCTTTCGGCTGACATGCTCACGCAACTTGTCACGCAGCGTGAGGCCTTCCTTCTTGAGCTGCTCTTCGCCCGCCTCAAGTTCCGGTACAGCAGCAGGTGGCGGTTGCGGCGGATCATTAAAGATGGTCGTCGCTAGCCACGCACCACGCGTAATCGGCTTGGTCCTCAGCGGTAGCGAAGTCATGGTCATTACAGCCGCATTGGTAATGACTCCCCCGTGGCGGCGGTCGGTGACCGGAACTCGCTTGAAGCGTATATCGGTTACTTCGTCGCGTCCCGTCTCGCCGGTGTACCATTTTTTGAGCTTGTCGCTGAGATAAGTAAAGTCGGGATCGACCAAATCGGTGACCGGCCGATTCTCGACCAACACGGTCTCAAACAGCAGCAGCGGCTCGATCATGGCGTGCATGCCGACCAAGTAGACGTTGTCGCCCATGCCGCCGAAGTAATAGCTTCGATAAATACCGTAATCCGGCAGCGCGGCAACGGTCTGATCAAGCTGCAACCACTGCAGCGCAAAGGCGTCGCAAAAGTTCTTAATCCTCGCGTCATTGAGCATCCGGTCGACCTGTTGCTCCAGCACGCGAACATCTCGCAGCTTGCCACGCGACGCTAGGTCGAGCAGCGTATCGTCGGGCGGACCGCTCCACAAGAAAAACGAGAGCCTCGAAGCCAGCGCGAAATCGTGCTGCGGTTGCTCAGTCTCTGCGGCGGCGGATTCTTTCGCGGTGCCGGAGTGACTGCCCGTGCCAGAATCGACGTACAGGAATCTCGGTGAGACGAGAGCCGCGGAGATCGCCCCCTTCATGCTCTCGGAAAACGACTTGCCGGCAGCCAGTTTCTGCAGAAACCGCGCGTTGTAGCGATCGACGGTATCATCGGCGACGTCCCTTCGGAACGCACGCCTGAGGAATTGTGCCAGCCGAGTTCGACCGATGTAGCGCAGTTGCTCATCCGAGGCTTCTGGCGGCGCACCGAACAGCGATTCCCAGACACCGCTGTACCTGGGAAAATCTTCGCTGTTAACAATGGATTGGCTCAAAGCGAAAAACGATTCCATCAGCAGAGGCGAGATGGTGAGATGATCCGCGCGATTGTCGAATCCATGTTCGGCGCGAGCATCCTTCGGAAACGCCGCCACGCCGCGCAGTGTGTTGCCCGTGCCGAGGAACTGGCTTTTACCCATCGCTCGGTTGCCGACCACGACCTCCTCAGGCATCTTGCCACTGGCGGGCTGAAAATAGCCACCGATATCGCGCACGGTCCGCTCCGGCAGCGCGAACGCGTCTCGCTTCAAATCGAAAAGGTGCTTCACCGCGTTGTTGTATTCCAATCGATTCATTCGCCGCAGCGGAACCGGCGCCAGCGCCGACTGCTTCGCCAAACGATTCTCGACGAGCGACTTCAACTGCGCAATCCAGCGATCACGTTCAGCTCTCGTCGGTTGCTCTTCATCTTCCGGCGGCATCTCCCCGTTTTCGAGCGCGTCGAGCAGCCTGTCAGCCAGCTCAAGATCGCTCACCAAACCATGCGGTTTCGCATGAACCGCGGCCGCCAGGTTGATGTCCCCTTCGCTCGTTTGCTCGTTATGGCAATGAAAGCAATATTGCGACATCGCCTCGGCCAGTGTCTCCTTGGCAGAGGCCAGTGTCTCCTCGGCCGCAGCTGGCGTCTCCTTGGCAGCTGGCAGAGCGCACGCGAACAGGAGAATCGCAGTGACTACAAGTAGGATCTGGGCGCGATTCATGACACAGTTGCTGGAAAGAATGTGGGCACTTGGAAGGACCCGGACGCCCGAAAGAACGGGAACACGGGCAGCTGGCAGAGTCGCTAGGTGCAGGTGGGTCAGTGGTGGCGGGGCAAGAAACCATTATAACGCGCCCCGGCCACGCTGCCGCCACCACAATTGAGCCCGAAAAGGGCCCGAAAAGCAGGGGGAAACAGGTGTCTCGGGCGCCAGACGACAGGGGCAATAGTCACTGCAGGACCGATTTCGCGCCAGCCGGTTACTATGCCCGATGCATGACGCGCACACACCGCAATTCACCAGGACAACACTGAGAGTGCCACTGGTCGCTCGCAAATGAGTGCTCGATCGAGAACGGGCGTTCCGAGTTCAGTGGCATTCAGACGGAACCGGCGCGCACAAAAAGGCCCCGCCGTTTCCAGCAGGGCCTTCTTGGTTTCTGATTCACTCCGTCTTTGCCTACGCTCGCTTCCGTCGCCGGCTGTAGAGGCCGATGGCCAACAGTCCCACCAGGGCCAAAACGTAGCTGGAGGGCTCGGGCACCGGCGCAACGACGACAATCTCGGTTGCCCACGAAAGATTGCCGCCTGACATTTGGAGACTGACTTCATCGACGTCGTTGTCCGTGATTTGCGAAATGGTCAGGCCATCGTACAAGAAGACTTCAAAGTCATTGCCGTCAAAACCTCGCCAGGCAATCTGATTGCCGTCGATGACCACCGACGTATCTTGGGTAGCGTTGCTCGTGAGCTACGTAGTCGTCTGCGTCACCGTGTCGTAGACGAAAATCTCGCCGCTAGCCGGCGACGCGGTCGTTCGGCCAACCCAGGCAATCTGATCCCCCGAGATACTTATTCCACCGTCAGATAAATTGTTGTCGGTAAGTTGCGTGACAATTTGGGTTGTTTCGTCGTAGTAGAAGACTTCCGTATCCTGATCGTCGACTTGGCCCGTCCATGCGATCTTATCCCCAGAGATCTGTGGTCGCGTGTCGTGCCACGAGTTGTCCGTCAATTGCGTGGTAGATGTGCCGTCGAAGTAAAAGATTTCTCTGCTGGCGTGGTGGCCTCCGTACCAAGCGATGTTCTCTCCAGAAACAACGGGCCGAAGATTATCGCCGTTGCTGTCGTCCGTGATCTGCGTGATCGTCTGCGACGCACCATTGTAGAAGAACACTTCATCGTCATCGTGGGAATCCGGCCCCCGTCTTCAGCGACCCAAACCAAATTGCTGCCCGAAATTTCCAGGTCGTCTTCGACCGTGCTGCCCGGATGGGTAATCTGCGTGATGATCTGAGTCGCGTCATCATACAAAACGACATCGCTTTCTAAGGACGCCGAATATCGAAACCAAGTGACGTAGTCACCAGAAATCTGAGGTGATTGGTCAAACACATTGTTATTCGAAATATTGGTCGTGGATTGCGCCGAATGGTCGTACAAATAGATTTCCCCATCGTTGCCATCGTGATCGTACCAGACGAGTTTGTCGCCCGACATTTGAGGGATCGAGCCGGATCCGACGTGGCTGACGGTCGACCCGTCGTAAAAAAAGAGATCGTGAGCGGCTTCCGCCGACTTGGCGATGGGGAACGTGAGTGCCAACACAGAGAGTGCAAAGATTCGATACCGACAGCGTGAGCTAATCATGGAGGGGGAAGAGGAAGACTCCGACTTCTATTGCCGCAACTGCAACCTCCCAGTTCGAGTCCGTTGCCGCATCCATGAATTTGCAATGTCTTCGTATCGCTACTTGCCCCTAAGTGTATTTGAAATGATACAGTAGCGATTTGAGTGGACCCACGGCCTTGTTGTCGTGGATCGCTGCGTGATCCAACGTATGTCCATCCGTGCCTGACGAAAAGCCGCGCAAGAAAAGGCAAGCAGCGCCCCCTTCCAGATGACCAGCCTCTGTTCCCGCATGCACAGCATGCCCTACACACCGGATGCCAGCCCGTTCAACGTTTGTTCCACAAATGTTCCCTGCCTGGAATGTGCGGTTCACCGCCATTCTATTTGTTTTGAGCCGGCAGGTGTGGTAGGGTCTGTTTATTGGCGAGCGGGGCGTGTTGCGCCCTGGCTACATCTAACCCGAAGCGTGAGCGAGGGACACAACCAACCAGGCTCCCACCCAATCAATACCAACCGTCAAACGATCACTCCGGACATCTACGATAGTGGAAACCGATTCCGTCGTGTCCCTCGCTCACGCTTCGGGTTGGCATTTTGTAGGGTGCGCGTTTACACGCACCCTACAAGTATCGTGGCACACGCGAGGCCGTTCTTTGACAATTTGGATAGATAGGCTGGAGACCTGAGTCGAGAGACTTGAGGGTGCGGTGGGGTGCCATGCTCACCCTTGGG
>CAYLRE010000085.1:0-16242 GCA_964385715.1 uncultured Planctomycetaceae bacterium | reverse complement strand
AACTTGACCGGGGCTCATCTCACCACGGCCTTCGCGAATCTTCGTCGGCTCGAGACCTTCAGAGAAGAATCCGAACAGCTCGACATTCTTGGCCTCCTTGCTACCGCGGTTGCGGACGCGGACGATGTAAACCATCTCCTCACCCACCGCGACAGGTCCGGCTGGATCGCTCACGTCGAGCTTGAGATCGGCGGTTGCCTCGACCTGCGTCGTGACCTCGCCGCTGGCCGACAGATTATCCTTCGTCGAGGCGGCCACCTTGAGGGTATTCGAGCCGCCGGAATTCACCATGTAGTGAACCTGCATCTGACGACTCTGACCAGCACGGAGCGAACCGACACTCCACGTCACCTGGCCAGCCGCTTCGTCATATTCAGCTCGGCCAAGTGGCTTCACATGCTTGACGCCTGCAGGCAAGGCGGCAACAACCTGCACGTCCTCGGCCGTAGCGTCACCGGAATTGGCAACCTGAACTTGGTAAATGCCCATCGTGCCGGCATACTTCATCGGGGGACCAACCACGGCCACCTCAATATCCGCACGACGAACCAGAACCTTCTCAGAAATCTCGGCTCGCAGGTCACCGTCGCCGCTAGCCAAGGCGTGAATCTTAAGCTCACCCGCCTGACGGGCAGTCAGCTCGATCTCCAGGACGCGATCGTCACCGGCCAGGATGGTGCCCAGCTTATGCTGCGAGGCTGGCTGGCTGCCACCATCGATCGGCATCAGCTGAATCGATACATTCTCGGCATCGCCAGTACCCGGATTGGAGACGGTCATGCGATAGATCTTGGAGTCGCCGTAAACGAATTCGCTAGGACCATCGAGGTCGAGCTGAAGCTTGGGCTCCTGGACCTCGACGATGGTTTGGCTCTTGGCCGGAGCCGACTGCCAATTGACGGCCAACTCGAACTCGCTGCTATCGCGAGGGATGAGCTTGACGATCAGCTCTTCGTGAGTGCGACCTTTGACCAGATCCATCTCCCACCTAAGCAGCGAAGGCATTCCGCTCTCGCCATCGACCTCGCGGGCGTCGCCCGTGGTGGGCGTCGACGATACGACATCGGCACCAGACGGCAACTGCATCTGAACGATCACACCCTCGGCGCCAACGTCACCAAGGTTCTGAATTCGCAATTTATAGACGGCCTCCTTGCCCACCACGATTCGCATCGGACCGAGCGTCTCAACGCGGAGCAGGGGACTACGCTGGGCGAACAGCACGGCGTCGGGCTCAACACCACTGGTCAAGCGACTGGTGCTAACACTCCCTTTCGCGGTCGCCTTGGTAGGTTCCGCAGCCGCGGTCTCGCGACGGGGACCGGCGGTCCTGGTCGTACGAGGCAGATCGGCCTTGGCTGGCTTCCTTGCTGGACGAGTAGCGACTGGCGCCGGTTCGTCGACCTCGGCAACCGGAGTTGGCGGATCGATAGGCGTCTCGGCGGCTCGTGCTCGAGCGGGAGCCACGGCAACTCGGTCCCTTACAGGCGCACCGGCAACTCGCCCTCGCGAAGTTGTGGTCGCCGCCCGCGGAGAAGTGCGGCGCTCGGTAGCGGCCTGCGTACGAGGCGATGGGGACGTGGGGCGAACGATCTGCGGCTTAGGCTGCGTGGATCGGGCAGTCGACTTAGCCGGAGCGGTACGACGGGACTGGGACGTGCTACGCGAACGGTTCGCGGTTCGCGGTGCGGTGCGACCGGCACCGTAAGGCGACGCAGCCTCGGTCTGCGGTACGAGCCGACGGGCAGAATTGTCTCGAGAGGAACTACTCCGACTCGTACTTCGCGCCGACGGAGCGGAACTGGACGAGCGGGTCGAGGCGGTGGTCGCACGAGGTGCGGGCACATTATCACCGAGATCGACTACCGGCACGGACGCGCGGTCGCTGTCGCTCAAGCGACTGGCTGTACGGGTTCGCGGGGCAGCGTCCGTAGACTGAGTCCGAGCGGTCTGCGAGCTTCGCGACGTACGCGAGCGACTTCGACTGGCTCGATGGGCAGCGCTACCGGCGCGAGACGCCCGGTTGGGATTCTCCGTACGGGTGCGGTTGGCAACCTGAGAGTCCGAGTCGTCAGAACTCCCAAAAATGCCCTTTCGCAGCCGATCCAGTCGACTGGAAATCGACGATTTCTCCTGCGAGGAATCCTCCGACTGCTGTGCCTGAACAAACGAAGTGGCACACGCGACAACCAATGCCATGAGCGACAGCCCAACAACCTTTTTTCGCATAGCTCTTGCCCGAAAGGGAGACATAAATGGGTTCAATCCTGTCTGCCTTTATCGACTATCGCGGTAGTAACGTTGAGTCAAACTGGGGGAATATTACGGGCAAGATTCGGAGTGACGAAGTCTCATCAAGGGCCACCAAGAAACTCGGCTGAAGCAGGCGAAAAAGAGGCAAAAGAGCGGGATCCGGGGCCCCAAACAGCCAATACAGCAAACATACCAGGAGCGCATGCGCGGACCACGAATGTCACTAAGAGCGAGAACACGGGACCGCTATCGCCGGCACCGCTATCGCAGAACAGGCCAAAGCGGCTGCTAGCTACGCGCGGCCACGGCGGCCTCTTCGCCGCGGGTGATCTCGAAGCCCATCTCCTCGATCATGCGGTAGTCTTCCTCTGGCGCCTGACCTTGAGTCGTCAGATAGTCACCAACGAAGAGCGAATTGGCTGCGTAGAGGGCGAGCGGCTGCAAGCTTCCGAGGTGCATCTCTCGGCCGCCAGCAATGCGAAGCTCACGGTCGGGATTCACCATGCGGAACATGGCCAGCACCTTCAGGCAGTAACGAGGATTGAGCTCGGAAGTTCCGGCCAGCGGAGTCCCCTCGATCGGATTGAGGAAATTAATCGGAATCGAAAGAGCTCCCAGATCACGCAGTTCCTCTGCCATACGAACAACCTGAATCGGTTCTTCTCGCATACCGATGATGCCGCCGCTGCAGATCTCCATACCCGATTCGCGAACCGCCTCAAGAGTGTCCACGCGATCTTTATAGGTGTGGGTCGAGCAGATCTCGTCGTAGTGATCTTCACTCGTATTGAGATTGTGGTTGACTCGGTCAACGCCACAGGCTGCCAACTCGCGAGCCTGATCTTCGGTCAGCAGGCCCAAGCAAGCACAGATCTTCAGGTCGTGCTGCTCTTTGACCTTAGGGACGATCGTGGTGATCGCCTTGATCTCGCGCTCGGTCGGAGCGCGCCCGGAAATGACGATGCAGTAGGTCTTGCTCTGCCTTTCGGCAGCCACACGAGCCCCATCAAGGATCTTGGCTTCGGAGAGAATGTTGTACTTAGGGATCTCGGCGTCGGAAACCTTCGACTGCGAGCAGTAGCCGCAGTCCTCTGGGCAGAGACCGCTCTTGGCATTCATCAGGAAATAAAGCTGGACAGTACGGCCGAAGTACCGATGACGGACACGATAGGCGGCGGCCATCAGAGCCAGCAGCTCTTCGTCTCGGCTCTCCAGGATCGTGAGCGCTTCTTCCGTGCTGACGCGATAACCATCCAACACTGCCGTGGCCAAGTCGTCCCAACGACCGGCCGTCGTCTCCAAAACGTCGCCCGCGACCTCTACCTGATTCCCATCCATACGATTCACGCTCACCAAAATGAAGGTATTCTCTCAAAAAGCCAAGCACACAGTATCTCCGCCCAGGTGGGTGCGAAGCAAGGCGTCGCCTGGGGGAGGAAACCGGCTCCAGACCGGCCAGAACGCCCTTTCCGGGGCAAGCCAGAACGCCCTTTCCGGGGCAAGCCAGAACGCCTTTTCCGGGGCAAGACTGCCGAGCAGCCAGCCGCCACGGCCTGCCGGCCACCGGCATTGCTTGGAAAATATCGGCCAAACTGCGAGAATGGCTACAGCATCAGATCGCCGCAAAGCGGAAAAAACGGCGGTCGAATCGTCCCGTCACCACGACTCTTTCGACTTCAACATGACCGGAAGCCACCTCGTACGTATTGGCACGCTCGGCCAAATTGGCCGCTTTCATGCCGCCGACGCCACGCAGTATCCACGCGATTGCCCGGTGGTTCTACGCACCGAACGGGGGCTGGAAACAGGGCAGGTTCTCGCCTGGGCGGACGATTCAGCCGAGGCCGATGGCACGATCCTGCGTCGCATGACGGTCGAGGACGAGTTGCTCGCCGCAAGACTGGAGAAGAACAAGCATCAAGCCATCGAGGCCTGCAGTCGCCGACTGAAAGAAATCGGCGTGGATGCCACCTTGCTCGACGTCGACCCACTCTTCGACGGCCGGCGGATCTACTTCTACTTCCTGGGGGCGGTGCCGGAAGAGATTGCCGAGGTCACCGACGAGCTGGCCGAAGTCTTCGAAGCCAAGGTCCAATTCCGCAAATTCACGGAAACGCTCACCGAAGGATGCGGCCCCGACTGCGGAACCGAGGACGCGGCCGGAAGCGGCTGCGTGACGTGCGTCACCTGCGCGGTCGCATCAGCCTGTGGCAGCAAAGGTGGCGATCACTCCTGAACGCTAAGGCAGCAAGAGTCGCCAGCTGCGCAAGCAACAGACAACGCGAGAGACTATTCGCCCGCTGCGCCCAGGCTTACCAAGAACTCGCTCATTTCTGCGGCGGCGTGGCTATCGTTCTGACCGCGGGCCGCTTCAATGCCTTCCCGCAATACATCGCGGGCTTCCTCAACGCGCCCCAGCCGAGCGAACTGCTGCCCGGCCATGAGGAAAGCGGGAACATGCGGCGGCGATTCAGAAGTCAACTCGGCAAAGATCTGAAAGCTCTCGTCGAAGCGTTCTTCTTTACCAAATTCCATCGCCAAACTATAGCGAAGAAAGGTATCGGTCGGCTCATCGACCAACATTGCTTCAAGCTTCTCACGTCGCGAAGTATTAGACATGGCAATTACAACCCACTATCAATCTTCAGAAGTTTTCCTGATTTGCTTGAACCATCTGTGGCCGGAGGACCAGCGACTGTGATGAACAAGGAACCATTGGGAGCAAACACAAGTGACGTTGGCCGCTCGAGCGTTACGATCCGCTTCGGTTTGATCGACTGTTTGCCATCGACGAATGACTGATCGAGGCGAAACAACCCGCCTTCAGTCGGTTCACTGCCCGAAAAATCGACGGCATACAGCTGCGGAGTGCGGGTACTGTATGCGATAGCGCGAACATCACGCACACCGGCAGACATCCCCAATAACAATTGACTTGTACGGAGATCATAGAATCCAAGCACACTATCGGCTGCAGCGTCTGCGCCACCCTGATTGGCTACCAACAGTATCGGATGCCTTCGATGGAGTCCCAGCGTCATGGCGGCGGGCGAGGCAACTTGCGTCAGTTCTCTCGTGGCGAGGAGCGGCTCAATCGAGAAATCGGTCTTCCTCGGCGACCAACGAACGCGACCAACCCAGCCTTTGGGATCGACCGCCTGGGAAACGACGTAGATCGTGGTGTTGTCGGCCTCCTTGTCAGCCAGAACCGCCATCGCGGCGACGCCAACCGAGTCGTTTGCCGCATTCGCCTCAACAGGCCATGGCCCCATCACCGCCCGTGACTCGCTGGCCGCAATTGATTCGCCGTACTTCGGTACCGTGTATTCGCGCACTCGACTACCACCATCGGCAGGACCACCCTCGCCCACGAGCAACGTCTCGGCGTCAATAAACGCCAGGCACTGCGGGCGACTATCGGAGAAGCCAGTAACAACGTCCTCCGTCTTGCTGCCGACAACTCGTACAACACGTCCCGCACCATACTCGGCGAGAAACAAGTCACCATTCGGGCTAATCGCGACGGCCGTTGGATTGTCGAGCCCTTCGAGAATTGTCGTCACGCGAACCTGATCGTCGGCGACTGCCGCCTGAGCAACGAGCAACAGGAACAAGAGGAGACAGGCGACTCGGTGCCAGAACTGGTAATGCATCCCGGTATTAACTCCTCTCTCCAAGGTATGAAACCGCGACTTGCCCCTACGTCCGCTGAGGTGCCAAGTAGCTATTGCACTCCCGCTCGCCTACCAAGACGCTCCGCTCGAACTAACCGACCGGCGAGAACCCTCGTTGTTCTTCGTAGGCCGCGATCTTGCCCTCATGCTCCAAAGTCAAACCGATATCGTCCAGCCCATTGAGCAGGCAATGTCGGCGGAATGGATCGAGCTCGAACGAATGCTCCAACCCGTGATCGTCAGTAAGAACGCACGCCTCTAGGTCGGCGGAGAGCCGATATGACTCATGCTTGGCGGCACGCTCGAACAATTCGTCGATCACTTCATCCGCCAGCACGATCGGCAAGATGCCATTCTTGAAACAGTTGTTGTAGAAGATGTCGGCAAACGACGGCGCGACAAGTACCCGAAAACCGTAGTCCTCCAACGCCCAGGGAGCATGCTCACGACTCGAACCGCTACCGAAGTTCGCGCGAGACAGCAGCACGCTCGCCCCTTCGACGCTCGGGTGATTCAACTCGAACTCGGGATTGTCGCTGCCATCGTCGTGGAATCGCCAATCAAAAAACAAGAACTCGCCAAAACCAGATCGCTCAACGCGTTTGAGGAACTGCTTCGGAATAATCTGATCGGTGTCAACGTTAACACGATCCATTGCGACGACGACGCCATCGTGTTTATCAAACGCTCGCATACCTTCGTTTCCTTCGATTCGCCTAGTTTTTTTTGGTTCGTTGCGACTGCCGCCAATAGGACAGAGCCACTTAGCCAAGGAACACCGCCGACCCTAGGACCGATAATCCCATTCACGGACGTCAACGAAGTGGCCTTCGATGGCCGCAGCTGCCGCCATGGCGGGAGAGACCAGATGAGTCCGGCCACCCTTACCCTGACGCCCTTCAAAGTTGCGATTGCTTGTCGAGGCACATCGCTCGCCGGGCTCCAGTCGATCCGGATTCATCGCCAGGCACATACTGCAACCGGCCTCTCGCCAGTCGAACCCAGCTTCCCTGAAAATGCGGTCGAGCCCTTCCTCTTCGGCCTGCCGCTTCACCTGGCCGCTACCTGGCACCACCATCGCACCGACGCGATCGGCCACGCGGTGCCCGCGCACAACGTCGGCCGCAGCCCGCAGGTCTTCAATGCGACCGTTGGTGCAGGAACCGATAAAGACCCGGTCGATGGCCACGTCAGCAATCGGCGTGCCGGCCGCGATCCCCATGTACTCCAGGGCACTGGCGGCCGCCTTCCGTTCGTTGTCACTCTCGAAATCGTTCACGGCCGGGACCGCGTCTGCGACCGACATCACCTGACCAGGGTTTGTTCCCCACGTCACCTGCGGCTGAATGTTTGCGGCATCGTAGGTGGAGGTGCGGTCGTATACCGCCCCTTCGTCGGAGGGCAGCTGCTTCCACCGCTCAACCGCCGCATCGAAGTCCTGCGGCACAAACTCGCGGCCACGCAGATACTCGTAGGTGGTCTCGTCCGGCGCGATCAAACCGGCACGTGCACCCGCTTCGATCGACATATTGCAGACCGTCATGCGCTGCTCCATGGTGAGCGCTCGCACCGCACTGCCGGCGTACTCGAAGCAGTAACCGGTACCGCCGCTGGCGGAAATTTCGCCAATCAGGTAAAGCACCATGTCCTTCGAGGTCATGCCGCGTGGCAGCTCGCCGCTAACTTCCAGCTGCCAGGTCTTCGGTTTGAACTGCAACAGCGTTTGGGTCGCCAGCACGTGCTCGACTTCACTCGTCCCAATCCCGAAGGCGAGAGCTCCGAAGGCACCATGCGTCGAAGTATGGCTGTCACCGCAAACGATTGTCTGCCCTGGCTGCGTGAGCCCTAGCTCGGGTCCGATAATGTGAACAATCCCCTGTTGAGGATCGTTCAAGTCGTACATGCGAATACCATTGTCCTGGCAGTTCTGCCTCAAGGTATCGATCTGCTTCTTGGAAATCGGATCGGTGATCGGCAGCGACCGATCTGACGTCGGCACATTGTGGTCCGGCGTGGCAACCGTTCGCTCCGGTCGTCGAACCTTGCGGCCAGCGAGTCGCAACGACTCGAATGCCTGCGGGCTGGTCACTTCATGTACGAGATGAAGATCAACGTACAAAACGGTCGGCTTGCCTTCTTCGGCATGCACTACATGCTCATCCCAAATCTTCTCGAACAGGGTACGGGGCTTATTCGAGCTAGAACTTGCTTGACTCATAATTGCTGGTCACTTTGATTATTCGCGGGGCGTCTGAGGATCGTTTCCTCCAGAACACTTCTCGGGAGCGACATCTCGGGCGGCCCCGGAGACCCCGGCAACCCCAAAGAGCATCGACAAACGAGTAATTATATCGCGGAATCCGTGATTCGAGTAAGTGGACCCGTCGATGTGATCTAGCGTCCACAGCGCGACCATCGGGATGAAATCAACGGAATCTGGGCCCACCCACCGCCACGATCAGGAGGACGGACGCGAACGGTCTAGCGTTCAGCTATGCTCCGCCCTCGGCACCCACCGTCACTCTGGTCGGCTCGTCGGGACTTGGCAGCGGAACGACGCCTTCTCGCTGCTCCCACCACTCGGATGCGTGCAGTCCGGTCCATTGCCCGGCTACCTCACATTCAGCCAATGCCTGCTCCAACTCTTCAACGGTTTGGTAGCGATCGCCAGGAGATTTTTCCAGACAGCGAAGCACAACCTGCTCAAGGTCCGCAGGAATACCGTCGTGGACTTGCGACGGTGGCACAACCGGCTGGCTGCTGTGGGCGATAATCACCTGCAACGGTTTCTCACCTTCAAAAGGCGGCCGGCCGGTCAACAGGAAGTAAGCAACCGCGCCGAGCGAATAAATGTCGCTACGAGTATCCGGCTTGGTGTCGCCCATCGCCTGCTCGGGAGACATATAGAGAGGGGACCCCGTAATCGTGCCTTCTTGCGTCAATTCTGCCGATCCGGCATCGGTGGCCACCGGCTTAACCAACCCGAAGTCGAGTAGCTTCGCAACATCGTGCACGCCGCCTCGCTCGGCCGCAAAAATATTGCCTGGCTTGATGTCGCGATGCACCAAGTCGGTCGCATGCGCTTCGGCCAGCGCGTTACAGACTTGTCGCAGTAGATGCACCGCACGGCCAGGTGGCAGAGGCCCGTAGTCGCCGACCAAGTCGGCCAGGCTCATGCCCGGCAAGAATTCCATCACGTAATAAAACGTGCCGTCGGCAGCCCGCCCGTAATCGAAAATTTCGATAGAATTCCAGTGCGACAGCTTGGCGGTCGCACGAACCTCTCTCTCAAAGCGAGCCAGCACGCGTGGATCGCCCGCCTTCTCAGGATGAATCAACTTGATTGCGCAAGGCCGTTTCATCATCTGATGCTCGGCCAGGTGCACCTCGCCCATTCCACCGGCGCCGATCATCTCCTTGAGCCGGTACTGGCCAAGCTGGCGAGCCTCAAACGCTTCACGACGCAAGGCTCCAATGGTGTGGGTTCCCACGGTACCGGTGGCGGCGCCGACAAACATCAGCAGGCACGTCGTGATGATCCCCTCGCGCTCCTGAGACATCACCTGGTGACAAATCTCGTTCTGCGAAAAGAGAAAGAGCAAAGTCAAGATTGGCCCTGTTGCCATCGCACCTAGCACCACCGCAGCACGGCGAGCTGAATTGGGAATAAATAGCGCATACGTGAACATCAGCAGAAACCACGGTCCGCCGAGATTCGGGATCGTCTGATGCTCGGCGGCGCACTCGCGAATCGCGACGCCATTCATCACAACGAAGAAAATTGCCGGAACACCAAAAATGATTGCTTCGCGAATCCGCAGGTTGATCATGCCTGGCTTGCACTTGCGGCACATGGCCAAGCTCATCAAGCCGAGCAGTCCCGTCACGCCGGCAAGGAAACCGACCATCCAGTGTGAGTAGGCTTGATTCAGCGTCAGCAAGCGATAGACCAAGAACACCGAGAACGCGGCACAGAGCACGAGCGCCGCGATGCGAAGGCGATGCTGCAAGAGCTCGCGGGTCTCACCGGAAAGCTGAGGACCACTGCCCTCGATTAGGGCGATCTCGGCCGCTCGTTCCTCATAGCTACTACCCGACAAACCACCGCCTGTGGAAGAGACACCGTCGCCGGGCGATGGCGTAGGCTGGGGGCTCGACTCCAAAGTGGCTTCCAGCGCGTTGTCGCCAGGTCGTTTCGCCATACCTGCCTCGTCGGTCATTATTTTCTAGTGCCGCATACGCATCAGCCGTCGCCGCTGGGTTCCTTGCACGGACGCACAGGCATCGACGAAACCGGCACGATGCGACAAATCCCTACGGATCTGTTTACGCACCTCCATCATATACGGTTCGCTCATCAGAAGCGAAGAACCGAAATGCCCGCCCCTGAGAACTGCCCCTTATTCCAGGGGAGGGAAAACACGCAGTCGGGTGACGACGCTCCGCTACCAAGACCTCACCCGGGGAACGAATCGACCGACAAACCGGTAGATACGGGAAATGTGAAGATGCCCCGCAGCTTGCTTCGCGCAGCGAGGCACTATGCAGCGCGGCGACGCGGTGCGGCCAGCTCGGCAAGCTGGGCGATGTCCTCAGCCGGCAGCTGGTGATAACGCCGCTCCGCCTCAGGCTGCTCACCGACATGCTCGATCAGCACGGTCGAATTCCCATGCAACATGCGAGGAACGTAGAACCAGGCTCGTTCCAGCGAATCGGCATCCTGATCGGCGCCAATGATAATCAGGTCCGTGTTCAAAAGTGAATTGGCCGATCGGGCAAGCGCCGAGTAAGGGTCGCCCGGCAATAGTTTCAGGCGGGCCCCAGAGGGCGTCAGCTGCTTGTAGGCTTGCTTGAGCGACAACGCAGAATGTTCTTCTGGCCTCGCTTCAAAGAGATCGATGCCGGTGTAGCTCACTTCTTCCTGACCGCGATAGCGTCCGCTGACCGCGATCATACGTTGGGCTCGCACCGTGTCGCCGATTCCGAGCTCAACGATTCGCCCCGCGCGTTGTCGGCGAATGATTCGGTAAAGACGGCGTTCAGCAGCGGGCTTGGCAGCGTAGGCGAGATAGCAGTATTTTAGCAAGCTAGCAGCGGACACGAATGGACTCCTAGGCACTCAACAAGGCGAACGGGGAACTCCTCGTTTTCCGTCAGCCAGACTGGAACAACGAGGAGTCGGTGAGCTTCTTAAGAGTGTCGGCTAGAAGCCGCCAGATGGTAGAGGCGAATTTCGCAGCCCCTCATCTTTCTACATTGGTTCCCAACATTAACATGAACACGCTGGCGTCGATCTCGTGCCGCCACATGCTAGCAACAGAAAAGACATAGCCATGGCGTTTGGTCCGGCCTGGGATGCCAACTTCCCGCCAGCAACTGAAAAAGCGATCGAAATTGTCCAGGCCGCGGCCCGCGATCTGGTCGACACGCTTGAAAAAACACGCCTGCAGACCGATCAATGGCGAGATGAACCGCTTGCCGAAGCATTGGTCGACTCGGCCATGTCCGTCTGCCTGGCACAGCTGGCGTCGACCAATCTCTGGGGTCGAGCCAATGAGGTACCATCCGACGCCTTCTGGAAACTCGCCGGCGAAGTGCTTTCCGTCGGCCGACTTCAACACCGGGCTCGCACCAAACCACTGGGGTACGCCGGCGACCACCAGATGCTGGCCTGGATTTGCGAACAAACCAGGTGCGACGATCCGCTGGGCCGCCACTTTGACCGCTTCTTCCTCAATCAGGCCGCGCCGGTATCTGTTCGCAATCGGACCGACAAGATCGCTGCCTCAATCGCTCGTCACTGCCTGACTTCGACGAGCATGCCCTACCGAATTGTAAGCGTTGGCGCCGGCCCAGGAATCGACATCGAAAGGGCTGCGGCCTTACTACCGGCGGAACGACGAAAGGAGTTGGAGGTCACCCTGCTCGACCTCGATGAGAAAGGCCTCGACTTCGCGAAAGATCGAATTACGCGGTCACAACTCGCTCCGGCGCAGGTCACTTGTTTACGGGAAAATCTGTTTCGGTTACCGAAACGAAAGTCGGCAATTCCCCATGAAGGAGAGACCGACTTCCTGATCTGCACCGGACTGTTTGATTATCTCGAAGACGAAGCAGCCGCGCAGATGCTGTCCACGTTTTGGAGCCAACTTGCCCCCGGCGGTGTGGTATCCGTGGGCAACTTCGCTCCGCATTGTCCCACACGCGCGTACATGGAATGGATCGGAAACTGGTACTTAACGTACCGTGACACAGAGGGAATGAAGCGACTCGCTGAGGCCGCGTCGTTGCCCGCCGGTGCTTGGCACATCGGAGCGGAACCGATCGGAGTCAACCTCTTCTTAACGGCCCGTTCTGCTTGATGAGGCATGAACCATAACCGCGCCGTCAGCGGTTTCTGGCGAGGACTCGTCCGCAAACGACGCGACTGAGAGCTGTACGCGAACGCGGCCCTACATTCCCAACCGGCGTCCTGTCTACGTTGCCAAAAGGCAACATCTCTATTGTGCACGCGCAGCGAATCGCACGTCCGTTGCCACAACGCAACGGCGCGACCTTGCACTTCTGTACGAGCCTGCCATTCTCTCGCTGCTGGACTGCTCCAGACGGCCTGATCTCCCATCGTGACATATAGTTACGAGAGCGACATACCGTCGGTAAAGGAGCCCGCGCCTCTGGCTTCTTAGCGGGCGGGATGTCGCGACTGACGTGGAACGACACCATGCTTCGTTCACACGGACTCCCGTTGTGAACACCACTGGCCGGACACCGAAGATGCACAAACCAGCCCTGCGATCAGGAACGCTGCGCGACAGGAACATCGAAGCGTTAGAAACGCGCATCGTGATGTCCGGGCAATCGATTGCAGACTTCACGCTGAATTCGGCACTTGAACGAATTGTCAGCGCCGACGACCCCGGCATCGACCAGTCACTCGCTCATGCACACAATCAATCCGGGCTGACCGCCGCCAAAAACGCCTACGGATTCACCGGGCTCGGTCAAACCGTGGCCGTGATCGACAGCGGCATCGCCTACGACCACTTCGCTCTAGGTGGCGGCTACGGAGAGAACTTCCGTGTTGTTGGTGGCTGGGATTTCGCTGAGAACGATGCCAATCCGTACGACGACGGGTACATGGGATCGCACGGCACGCACGTGGCTGGCATCGTCGGTAGCGAACATGGCATACACACAGGAGTTGCCCCTGGGGTCGATCTTGTTGGCCTGCGGGTCTTTGACGACAACGGCAACGGATACTTCCACTGGGTTGAAGAGGCCCTGCAGTGGGTTCACGAGAACCGCAATGCATTCGACAACCCCATCACCACGGTCAACCTCTCTCTCGGCGCTGAATGGAATTCCGACCGCCTGCCCGCTTGGGCAACGCTGGAAGACGAATTCGCGCAGCTCGAAGCCGATGGCATCTTCATCGCCGTCGCAGCAGGAAACTCGTTCCAGTCCTACAACTCTTCTGGCTTGGGCTACCCGGCCGTTAGCGAATATGTCGTTCCGGTCAGCTCCGTCGACGACGTCGGCAAACTAAGCAGCTTTAGTCAACGCCACGAACGGGTCATCGCCGCACCAGGGCAGGGGATTGCGAGCACCGTGCCCGACTACGTTGGCAATTACAACGGCAAGACGGACGACTTCGCCACGTTCTCTGGAACAAGCATGGCCTCGCCCTATGTGGCAGGAGCCAGCGTGTTGGTTCGCCAAGCGTACGAATTCGTGGGCCAGAGTAATGTGACCCAAGACCAAATCTACGATCTGATGCGATCGACGGCAGATTCCGTATGGGATGCAACGACCCAGCAGAGCTATTCTCGGCTCAATTTGGCGGCCGCACTCGATGCAATCATGCCGACGGACGACTACGGCTCGACTTTGGCCACAGCCCACGAACTCGGCGATCTCGCCACGTCGGATCCCGGCTCGCTCAGTGGTATCCTCAGCCGTCTCGACGATGTCGACTACTTCCAATTCACCGCTGACGCGACGGGCAGCGTTCGCTTCGACGCCACGTCGCTAGGCAACGACACCTACTGGGTTACGCCTAACACACTTCCAACTACCACGATCGACAACCTCGGAGGGCTGTCGTTCGACGTCGTCGCCGGGGAATCCTACACCATTGGCCTCGATAGCGGCGGCCTAGCTCACTACGACCTGAACTTTGAACTTACGAGTTCGATCGTCGACTGGGGAACCATCGAATTCGAGCAGTTCGCAAATGAACGGGTCACCGACGGTTCTTGGTACTCGATCGAGGCCAGTCGCGACGGCCTGCTCACGATCGAGGCGCTGTTCGCCAACGCCGGTGGCAATGTCGACCTGACGCTGTACGACTCCGACGGCAATGTGGTTGCACACAGCACCTCAGTCACGAACAACGAGCGAGTCGACGTTACTGCTCGTGCCGGGGAGACGTTTCTGCTTAAGATTACAGGTAGCAATAGCGATGTCGATTTTCGATTGACCAATTTGGTCAACGTGAAAGGCAGCACCGTCACCGTTCACGGCACGTCGGGCGATGACACCATCAACTTCTCTGCCGGCAACGTTCACAAGTTAAAAGTCAACGGCGTCCACTACCAGTTCACTGCGGCAGCCAGCCGAACCTTCCAAATCAACACCTACGGCGGCGAAGACACCACAACCCTGGCTGGATCGCATCTCAACGACCGGGCCGTCTTGAATGTCGGCGAAGCGACTCTCATCAGCAGCAACTATCGCGTTGCTGTGACTGGCTCGGAACAGATCCACGTCACAGGCGGCGGTGGCTATGACACGGCCACATTCTACGACTCATCCCAGAATGATTCGTACGTGGCCCACGCCACACACAGCTCCATGCGGGGAAACGGATACTTCAATCGCCAAACTGGCTTTGATCGCGTCACCGCATTTGCCACGACCGGAAACGACACGGCGAAGCTGCTCGACTCAGCAGGCAACGACATCTTTGTCGCCTATGCCACGCACAGCTACCTCAAAGGCGACAGTTTCCACAACATTCAAAAAGGCTTTGACGTCACCAAGGCCTACGCCTCGACGGGATACGACAAGGCCAAGTTCTTCGACTCCGCAGGCAACGACATCTTCGCCGCCGGGCCCACCTCGGGCTATCTTCGCGGAGCCGGATTCTACAACTTCCAAAAGGGCTTCGACCGCGTTAACGCCTACGCATCGTCCGGCTACGACCAAGCGTACCTCTTTGACTCCGCCGGCAATGACATCTTCGTCGCCAGACCCACCTATGGCTATCTTCGTGGAGCCGGATTCTACAATTACCAAAAGGGCTTCGACCGCGTTAACGCCTATGCATCGTCCGGCTACGACCGAGCCACACTCTTTGACTCCGCTGGCGACGACACCTACGTAGCCAGACCCACCGATGGCTACCTTCGTGGAGCGGGGTTCTACAACTTCCAAAAGGGCTTCGACCGCGTTAACGCCTACGCATCAACCGGTCATGACCAAGCCACACTCTTGGACTCCACCGGCGACGACCTGTTTGTTGCTTACGCCACACGCAGCTACATCCGGGGCGATGGCTTCTATAATTACCAGAAGGGATTTGATCGCACGAAAGCATATGCGTCTTCCGGATTCGACACGGCGAAAATGCACGACTCCGCGGGCAACGACACCTATATCGCGTACGCCGACCGCAGCTGGATGCAAGGCAGCGGATTCTACAACTTCCAGAAGGGATTTGATCGCAGCATTGCCTATGCGACCAGCGGCTACGACAAGGCGGTCGCATACGAACTCTCCAATGAAGATTCGGTCTACGGCCGGGCAAGTCGATTTGAAACCCGACGTGAAGCAACCACGCAGACCGCCTACTCGTTTGATCGAGTACTGGCCCAAGCCATCGCCGGCAAGCCCCAGGACGATGACGTCGACGCTGTCGACTATCTCTTCACCCGCATGGGCGACTGGGAATAGCCGCCCCGATCGACCAGTCCTGGCGAGATTGACCTAGCAGCTGGCATCGTTCGTTACGCAGCTCGGCGAGAATCAGCCGCCGCACCAGCTTCGGACTCTTTATCTTCCCCACGATGCTCTTCCGCATCCTCTCCGACGAGCGGAAAGATAACCACCTTGCTATTGAGCTCTCGAAGTTCACCGATGCTCGGCAGATTCTGACCGCACGCCTCGAACACCTGAATCAACTGGTCAAGATTCTGTCCGCGGCCACCCAACTCCTGATTGCCCGCAATCACGAACGTTGCACGCAAGCCATCCGGCCTGGGAACGGAGTACTGAAAGTGCCATTTCTCGTCCGCAGATTCTTCGCCGCTATTCG
>CAYLRE010000084.1:0-16369 GCA_964385715.1 uncultured Planctomycetaceae bacterium | reverse complement strand
GTGCTCGCCACGCAATACGGTGCCCACGCGGTGCGTCTCGTGCATCAGCACCGCTTTGGCGAAATGATCTGCTACGATCCGCCAGCTATGGATAGCGTGCCCATCACCGAGGCGATCCACCGACTTTCGCAGGTTGATCCCGACGGCGCCGCCGTGCAGGCTGCCCGTGCGTTGGGCATTAGCTTTGGCGATCGCTCGGCCGACGACATTGCCGCCGATCTGGTGCACTGGGGCCGCCGTGCTACCGATCATCTGCCGGCGGAGGATGCTTCGCAAGGTGCGACCGTAGCGGAAGCCTTTGGTGGTAGCGAGTCGGCAGAAGAGACCGCTGACTCGGCCGAAGAAGCCCTAGCCGAAATGCTGGCGGAATAGTTAGTCGGCTGCGGGGACGGAGACAAACCATCACACGTGATTCTGTCTTCGGGCAGGATGTGCAGTATTGACGCTGCCGTTACCGCTTCTCGCTAGTTGTTCCTACCCCCTCCTGGTCCGGCGTTAGTACTTGCGCCGCCTCCCCCTCTTTCAGCGACGCAGCTTCGTCATCTTCCAGCTTTCGCACCTTGGTCAATGCTGAGGCCATGATGCCTGTCGGTACGGCGACAACTCCCAGGCCTGTCATAAGTACCAGGAAGGTGAAAATCCGTCCGCCGACGGTAATCGGGTAGACGTCTCCATAGCCCACTGTCGTCATTGTAACGACTGCCCACCACAGGCAGTGGAACACGGACCCGAATGCTTCCGGTTGGGCGTCGCTCTCCAGGTAGTAGATGCCGACCGAGGAGAGATACAGCATCATGCCGGCAGCCGACAAGAAAAGCACAATCTCTTCCTTGGCGATATCGAAGGCCCGATGGAATCGCCGCATAGCGGCACTGTAACGGGCCAGTTTGAGAATGCGAAATAGCCGCAATACGCGAACGATCCGGATGGACCGCAGGTCCAAACCGGTGGCCAGGTAGAACGGCAGAATCGCCAGTAGGTCGACAATGCCGTAGAAGCTGAAGATGAACCGGAGCTTATGATCGGCGACTACGATTCGCAGCAGGTACTCGACGGTAAAGATGGCCACGGTGCCAACCTCCACCGCATACAGCCACCACCGCGCCGTCTCCGACAGGTGAGGCAGCGTCTCGATCGTGAAGGTAACGAGCGACAGGATAATTAACGCCTGGACCGTCAAGGCAAACGCCCGTCCCGCCCTGGTCGTGGGGTCTTCGAGAATGGATTGGAGAGAGGGCATGGAGGGCGAGGTGGCTCATCTTTAGTACGTGCGCAGCGACTTATCCGACAGTATCATCATTCGATTCGAGTATATTTTGAAGAAGCTGCTCTACGTCACTGGACTGTCTTTCGGCTGTACGAAGTTGTGCTATCAGGTCGTCTAGAACAGCTGCCGCCCGCCTGCGAGCCCGATTGAATGCTGTAGTCATTCTCGGTAGGCCGGCAGTGATTTCTTGGAATTCCACGAGACTCCCAGACGATGTAGCGATTTCTGCACGATAGCTCTGCATTTGCGATAATGCGTCCTTGATATCGTCGGGGTCTTCGTTTAGATCCGAAGCAGATATAGTCGCAATCTTTCCGAACGCGTCCATTGCGTCCGTTTGCTGTCGTTGAAATTCTGGAATATCTGTGGATAAATGGTTTACTAGCACTTCGAGATCATTGGCAGCCTGATTGGCAATGCGTTTAACATCTTTTGGGCCTAACGGTCCGGCGCCGACGTCGATTTGGCCAATTTCTTCTGTCCGTTGCTGGAACTTCATTCCGACCGTGTGAATCGCGTCGCTAATCCTGCCAATAATCGCGCCCAGATTTCCCATCGCGTCTTCTGCCTGTTCGACGAGCTCGGCCAATCCCTCTTCGTCCTCATCATCCAAGGCCCGCAGATTGGCTAACGGATCAGCTTCGCTTGGCGCCGGTGGTTGCGGAGTTGCTGTAGTTGCATCGTCTTCACCGGAATCATTCTCAGTCGAGAGCTTATGCGCAAGCTGACTTAGGTGAAGGTGGACTTTAGTTCGGAATTCATCTGTGGACTCAAATTCCCAATACAATGCGCCGTGATCCGCCGGCAGGTTGTCTCGAAACTCCTTGACTTTTCCAAGTTGCTCAAGATCTATGTCTCGTGGTGCGATCGCGGCTTGCTTGAAGTAGAACAATATCTCGACGCTACTCTCGTTGTTCTTGAAACGGTCATACGCCCTGCGAAACTCCTCTTCTGTGCCCGAATCGGCAACGTCAGTAGGAGTGCCGAATCGTCCCCACATAATTCCAATGAAGATATCGTAATCATCGCCAATCTGCTCGTTGACGATTGCCTGCGCGCTGTCTCCGACGGCAGGCCTCGTATGTTCCTCCCATCTCAGGAGCTCCAATCGCACATCGGCCGTTGATACCAAAAGCGTATTGATGTCCCTGATGACCTCGTCCACAATATTCCGTTCCTCCGTAACGTCACTTGGCGACGCTACGAACACCTGAAGTAATTTGAGACGTCTTGCCATTTTGTCTGCTGCCTCCTGACATCGTTTTCAAACACATCACGATTGCCGAATGAAATTGAATCGCCCGCCGATCGGAAACCCCGCACCGTCGATCGTACCACACCATTGAGCGGGGTCAATGGTTTGGATGACTAGGGCCAGAAAGAAACAGGTGGCAGCGAGTGGGCCGCCTCGAAGGGGCGTCGATTTCGGCCCCCGCATTAGCGGCTTTTCTCACGTGTCAGCCACGCGGGTCGTTCAACAAGTGTTCAACGTTTGTTTCGCAGAAAAACGGGCACAGAAGATGCGGGCGACCGCCATTTTGCTTGCTTTGAACCCGGCAGCTGTGGTAGGGTTGGTTCAAAGTCGTGTGGCGAGTGATCGTCCGAATATGGTCACGGACATTACTAGCCCGACGCGTCACAGCATTTTACATCAAACGACGCAACCTCGTGTACGGTATAACCTTGCGGCTTCGCCCATAGTCGTGCGGCACTCCGTGACGCCAACGCGGACATCCGATTGTTGGTGAAACCTGTTTGGTCGTGTCCCTCACTGACGTTTCGGGTTACGGGAAGTATCATCCCGTAACAACTTAGGTCATTTGATGCAAAAAGCTGTCACGCGTCGGGTTGGATGTTGTAGAGTGCGTCCGTTCTTTGACAACTTGGTTTAATAGGCCTGAGACCTGAGACGCGAGCTTTGAGGGTGCTACTAGCACGTCCACTAGCGGCGCAGGCTCAGCAGGAGCTTCGCCCTCCCGGTCGTTGTTCCGCGGCTCGCTAGGAAGCTCGCCCTCCCGTTAACATGCCGCGCGACGAGGGCGACTTTTTTGGCCTCACCCGCAAAACGGCCGAAATAACTCCAAGGGTAATGGCAGCAAGAGGTTGCGTAAGAAACTGGCGAAAATGCCCTTCGCCGTAACCGCCAATAGGTTAACACGTTGGAGTTTTTTGGCCTTCACCCCGTTTTTCGCCATATGGCAAAAAAAGTCGCGGCTTCGGGCGGAGTAGATTTGTCGTTGAAAGACAAAGATGCCGTCTTAGGCGTTCGGCCCGACGATGTCTTCTGCTTCAAACGTGGTCAGCAGCTCCTTGGTGACCGGTAAGACATCGACCACGCGGCTGGCCAACCGGCTAACAGCGTCTTCAAACAGATTGCGGACGAAGCGGCCGTTGCCGAATTCCTCGTCCCGATTGGCGTAGGCGTCGGCTAAAATCGCAGCGAGCTTCTGTTGGGCGGCAACCGTTAACACGTAATGATCGCGGTCGCACATCAACAGGAAGATCTTTTCCAGTTCCTCCGGCGAATAGTCGTTGAAGGTGATCGTCCGCTGGAATCGCGAACGCATGCCAGGGTTGATCGAGATCATCTTCTCCATTGGACCCGGGTAGCCGGCCGCGACGACGATCAGGCGATCGCGATCGTCTTCCATTCGCTTGAGCAGGATCTGGACAGCCTCTTGTCCGAAAGCGTCTTCCGCCTTCTCGGAAGCGAGCGTGTAAGCCTCGTCGATGAACAGCACGCCGTCGAGGGCCGTGTCGATGACCTTATGCGACTTGGGGCCGGTTTGTCCGGCGTACTCCGCGACCAGACCACTACGATCGGTTTCGATCAGTTGACCGCGATTGAGCACGCCAAGGCCGCCGAGGATTTCGCCGAACAGGCGGGCCACGGTTGTCTTGCCGGTGCCAGGGTTGCCGCAGAAGACGCAGTGCAGGCTAATGTCGGTGGTCGGCAGATCATGAGCGGCGCGATACTCTTGCAGTTTGATAAAGTCGATGAGCCGATCGATCTGCTCTTTGACTTCTTCTAGGCCGATCAGGCTATTGAGCTTCTCTTGGGCCGCGGCGAGCATCTTTTCTCGCTGCTCGGTATCGGGAAGCGGGGCGGGCGTCGGTTCATCATCGTCGTCCGTCGGCTTACCACCGCGAACGGTGCGGAGCGTGTCGGCTTGTTCCTTGAGCTTGGTGCCGGTGGCAGCGACAACGGCCGCTTCGACCTCATTTGCCGAGGAAGAGGATTGCTGAGCCGGTTTTTCATACAGCTCGTGCCGCACGACAAACAGGATTTCGCGAAGCTTGGCCCGTTCGGCGTCGTCGAGGTGGCCGTCTGCCTTGGCGACGAGGTGCGTGAAACGCATGATCAGCGTCTCTACGTCGGCGCGGCGGTCGGCAAGCTCTTCGATGGTGCAGAAGGGCAACAGCAAGCGTTCCCATTCCAGGCGATCGGATTGCTGTTCAATCTTCTCGAACGCACGGGCCATATCTTGGGGGGCAACTGGTTCTTTCCAGACGCGTGCCAGCAGAGAACGCAGCATGCGATGCTCGACCTCGTGCCACTCGCCGTCGGCACGGGCGACCTCGACGAAGAGCTTGAGCAGGGTGCCGCGTAATAACTCGCGCATGATGCCGTACATCATCTCGGGTGGTTCGCCCAGCACGCCCGCATCGAGCTTGGCACACTCGTCCGCCGCATCGCGGTAGAGCAATGCGAAGTCGTCGAGTACCGCGTTGAACCAGCGTAGGTAATCTCGTACTGACGACTCGCTCGGCGAGTCGTCGTCTTCGCGATCAAATGCGTCGATAATATTGTCGAGCCAACGCTTCATGGTGGGTTCGAGAGAACGCGGCTTTCGCGTCTGCCCCTTTGGATCGATGTGACTTGGGTTGATGTGTCGCCGGTTTAGACCGACTCGGCCAGCTTCTTGAAGTCGAACTCGAGCGCGTCGAGCCGCTCTTCGAGCATCGCTTTGGTGCGTGCTAAGTCGGCTCCATCTTCAGGCGGGTGGTAGGCGAACAGATAGAACTTGACCTTCGGCTCGGTGCCACTGGGACGAGCTGCCACGTAGTTGCCTTCGGCCTGGAAGTCGAGAATCACCATGTCGCCCTGGGGACCATTGAGCGGGCAACGGGCTCCGTCGCTGTCGGTGATACTGTTGTTGAGGTAATCACGTACCTGGCTGACGCGAAGATCGGCCAGCACGGCCGGCGGCTCGGCCCGAATCTGGGCCATCAGCTTCTTCATGTTATCCATGCCTTCTTCGCCAGGCATCATGATCGAGATGGTTCGTTCGGCGTGGCAACCGTGCTTGGCGGAAATCGTGTCTAGTCGTTCGTGAAGTGTCTGGCCCGCTGCTTTGGCTGAGGCGGCCAGTTCTGCCAGTAGCATCGCGGCCACGGCACCGTCTTTGTCACGAGCGTATTGCCCGACCAGATAGCCGTGTGATTCTTCCGTGCCGAGCACGAACTTGTCGGGGCCTTCGGCGTCCATCGCTTCGCCAATCCACTTGAAGCCGACGAGCAGATTGCCGCAAAGGCGAGCTCCGTAGCTTTCCGTGACGCGGCGAATCAGTTCCGTCGTGACCAGCGTCTTGACGACGTAGTGGTCCGGGGTCAACTCACCGGCAGCCTGACGCCGCTCAAGTACAAAGTCGGTCAGCAGAGCTCCGATCTGATTGCCGGTGAAGGTTCCCCATGGGCCAGATGGATCGGAAGAAAGCGGAGCGGCACAGCCGAGGCGGTCGCAGTCCGGGTCGGTCGCCATGACCAGATCGGCACCGATCTCTTGGCCACGCTCGATCATCGAGTCGAAGACGGCCGGGTTTTCAGGATTGGAAACGTGGCCTGGCACGTTGGGAAAATCACCATCGGGCGAGGCGTGCGGGGCGAATTCCTCGACGTCGGTGAAACCGTCGGCCGCCAATACCGGCAACACGGCCGAAGAGCCGACGCCATGCAGCGGTGAGAAGATGACTTTGAGATCGCGCGGGCCAGCGAAGGCCTGTTGTTTCAGCTCCGCGAAGAAAGCGGCATCGACCTCGTCCTGGCAGAGCACAATTCGGCCATCGCTGACGGCGGCGTCGAACTCGACTCGCTCGACCTCGTCGACCTTCATGACTCGCTCGATGACACCCTTGTCGTCGGGCGGGACTAGCTGGCCACCGGTCTTCCAGTATGCCTTGAAGCCGTTGTCCGAGGGCGGGTTGTGGCTGGCAGTAATCATGATGCCGCAGCAGCAGTTCTTGAAGCGAACGGCGAACGATAGCTCCGGCGTGCTGCGAGGATCGGTCAGGTAGTAGACCGTGAAGCCAGCGGCGGCCATGACCTCGGCGGATAGTCTGGCGAAGTCGTCACTGCGGTGACGGGTGTCATGGGCGATGGCGACGGAGAAGTTAGTCCCTTCAGCGGCTTGAGCTTTGACGTAGTCGGCCAGGCCTTGGGCACTCTCGCCAATCGTGCGATCGTTAACCACGGCGGAGCCGATCGGGTACATCATGCCGCGACGGCCGCCGGTTCCAAAGGGAATGGTCGTCCAAAATGCGTCGGAGAGTTCTTGGAACTTGCCCTGTTCCAGGTGGGCGGCTACTTCGTCGGCATAGGCAGCGAAGCGCCGCTCCGTGAGCCAGCTGCGAATGTTCGCTACGGCGACGTCGGAAAGTTTGCCGCCTGAGGCTGCGGATTCCAAGATTTCGAGTGCCGAAGATGTTTCGCTCATAGCTGATCTGCCTGTTTCCCTGGCGGCGTGAAGTGGAGTTCCAATAGACCCTCATTGTGACGGAATCGCAGCAGGGGGTGAAGTCCACCGGTCGCTCGCTTATGCTGTCTTCTTGCGAGTGGCGCGCCGAATCGTCGCACGCACAGGCGTCCGAGTACAATCGATCCTAGACCCAAGCAAAGCAAAAAACCGCGAGGTCTTTCATATGAGTAGCGAGTTGATTATCAGCGTGTCTGGCCTGCGGGGCATCGTTGGCGAAACGCTAACCGCGAAAGTGGCGGCCCGTTATGCCTTGGCGTACGAGGCGGGGCTTGATGCAGGTCCGCTCGTGATCACTCGCGATGGTCGCGCGAGTGGGGCCATGCTGGCCGATGCCATCGCCACGGCAGTCGCCGCCCGCGGACGAGAGGTGCTCGATGCTGGCGTCGCCGCGACACCGACCACAGGTGTTTTGGTGCGCGGGCACAAGGCGGCCGGTGGTATCCAGATCAGTGCGAGCCACAACCCGATTCAATGGAATGGGCTGAAGCTGTTCGGCCCCGACGGCCGTGTAATTTCGGCCGATAAGGGGGAAGTGGTTGTCGAGCGTTATCACGCTTCACAGTCGAGCGACCTGGCGGATACCGAAGCGGCGGTGCAAACGGTAGAGGACACGGTCAGCGATCACTGGTCTCTGATCAAGGGCATTGTCGATGTCGAGCGGATTCGCGCCGCGGGTTTTCGCGTCTTGCTCGATTCCAATCATGGTGCCGGAAGTCAGCTGGGGCGTCATCTGCTTAAGGAGCTTGGCTGCCAGACTGAAATCTTCGGCGGTACGCCAGATGGCCAGTTTGCTCACACGCCGGAACCGACCGCCGCGAATCTGGCCGAAATCGCTTCCCAGGTATCTGGTCGAGGGGCGGTGATCGGGTTCTGCCAAGATCCAGATGCCGATCGCCTGGCCGTAATCGACGAAGAAGGCTGTTATATCGGCGAAGAGTACACGCTGGCCATCTGCGTCGAACACGTGTTGCGGCAGAAGGTTGGCCCGGTCGTCACCAACTGCTCGACGAGCCGGATGTCTCAGGATATCGCGGAGAAGTACGGAGCCCCCTTCTATCGCTCGAAGGTTGGCGAGGCGAACGTGACCGATCTGATGATCGAGCACAACGCCGTGATCGGCGGCGAAGGCAACGGCGGCACTATCGACCCACGTGTGGTCTATGTGCGAGACAGCTTTGTCGGCATGGCTCTGCTATTGGATGCCATGGCGGCGCGCGAGATGAAGATCAGCGAACTTGCAGCCGAGCTGCCGCGGTACGAGATGGTTAAGGCCAAGGTCACGCTTGGCAAGGATCAGTTGCCGGCGGCACTAGTGGCCCTCAAGGAACATTTTGCCGATGCAGAGACCGACGATCTCGACGGCCTGCGGTTCGACTGGCCGGGGCGCTGGCTGCTGGTTCGTGCTAGCAATACCGAACCGATCGTCCGCATCATGGCCGAAGCGCCCGATGCCGCCACGGCTCAGACGATGTGCGACGACGCCGGCAAGGTGATCGAAAGCGTCTCATAAGAGACATTGTCAGCTCTGAACGCATGACACCGGCCGCTAGCAAGCGGCCGATTTTGCGTGTTGGTGCTGGTGCACCAATCGGCGAACTCTGCGCCTCGCTCGGCGTGATCGGCCGATTCCGCGGTGTGCCTGCGCTGCATGCGGTTTCTGAGTGAGCCGTCTCGCGAACTGATATTGCCCTGGAAAACAGGGCATTTGTCTTTCGTTGGCTTACAAAAAGAGCGCGGCCTGCGCCACTGGCACGCACTTTGCATTAAATGCCGTCGTCGACGTAACAGACCGCGGGGGGGCGAGATGTTATGCGTGCGAGCTCATCATGCCCTACGGACTCTACATGGCCGCCGAAGGTGCCCAGGTTCAATCTCAGATCCTGGACGTGCTTTCCAACAACATGGCCAATGTCGATACCGCTGGCTTCAAGCGTGACCTGGCTGTTGCCCAGTCGCGATACAGCGAGGCGATCGAGCAAGGTCTCGATTACCCCGGTTCCGGTCGAATTAACGACGTGGGCGGTGGCGTTCTAACCCGTGAGACGGCCACGCAATTCTCGTCCGGCCCCATCAAATCAACTGGCATCGCCACGGACATGGCGATCCTCGGCGAAGGTTTCTTCCAAGTCGATCGAGACGGAGAGACCCTGCTAACGCGAGCTGGCAACTTCACGCTCGATGGCACGGGACAGCTGGTCACGCAGGCGGGACACCCGGTGTTGAGCGATGGTGGCAGCCCAATTCGCGTCGATCCGACGCGTCGTTGGACAGTCGACAATCAGGGCACCGTCGTCCAAGACGGCAGTGCGACAAAGCTGGCCGTGGTGCAACCCAAGTCGCTTGGTGACCTGGTCAAGGTCGGTAACACCATGTTCTCTTCGATTTCCGACACCACGCCGGTGGCGGCCGAAGATCGTGCGGTTCGCGGCGGTCACTTGGAACTCTCGGGCGTGAAGCCGACCGAGGAAATGATGGAACTGATCAAGACGAGCCGGGCCTTTGAAGTCAACGTGCAGATGATCAAGAGCCACGACAGCATCATGGGCAGCCTGATTTCACGCGTGCTGGCCCAGTAATCGCACAACCCAATAACCAACGAAACAATCGCAACCCCCCAAAGTATTTCTGGAGCGAGTAACCATGAGCGTTCAAACCCTTTACACCGCCGCCACGGGCATGGAGTCGCTGCAGACCAAGCTCGACGTGCTGGCGAATAATCTGGCGAATGTGAACACGGTCGGCTTTAAGAAGGGTCGTGCTAACTTCGAAGATCTCTTCTATCGCCAAGAAAAGTTGCCCGGTTTGGACGACGGTGGTGACGCCGGGCCTACCCCGACTGGCATTGCCGTTGGTCTCGGTTCACGCGTTTCCAGCACGCAAACCAGCTTCAATCAAGGGGCCTTTCAGCAGACCGGTGGTCAACTTGATCTGGCCATCGAGGGTGAAGGCTTCTTTCAGGTGACGCACAACGGGCAACAGTTCTACACGCGGGCCGGCAATTTTTCGCTGAATGCCAATGGTCAGTTGGTGATGGGGTCGGCCAACTCGGGACGGATTGTTGAACCGGCGATCACAATTCCACCGGAAGCGACCGACATCGTTGTCACAGACAACGGAACTGTCGGCTTTCGCCAGCCGCCGGCGACGGAGTTGACGCAAGCGGGCCAATTGCAGATCTCGACCTTCGCCAACCCCGAAGGTCTGCTCAAGATGGGCGACAACCTTTACCAAGAAACAGAATCGTCCGGTGGAGCCCAAACGGGTGTTCCTGGTCAAACGGGTGCTGGTTTTATTCGCCAAGGTTCACTGGAAGCCTCCAACGTCGAGCCGGTTCAGGAACTGATCGACTTGATCACCACGCAACGAGCCTTTGAGCTGAACTCCCAGACCGTGCAGGCGGGGGACCAGATCTTGCAGCTGATTGCAAACCTGCGGCGATAAAAAAGCCGCTTGAACGCCTTCTTTCATCGACTAAGTAAACAACCTCCTGAAACTCGACCATCATGAACGCCTTACTAAACCGCCTGTCGCTCGTCTGTCTCTCACTCGCTGCCCTGGTCGCTTCGGCCACGGACGCGGCCGAGATTCGCATTCTCGATCGAGTGACGGTTGAGCCGGGCATCGTGCGGTTGGGTGACATTGCCGAACTGTACGGGGCCCCGGAAGCGATCACGGATGCGTTAGCGGATGTGGAGCTATTTCCGGCTCCGACAACCGAGCGAGAAAAAACAGTCCGTTCGCGACGCGTCATCGATATCTTGGTTCGCCGCGGCGTCGACTTTGGTGAGCACCGCATTTCCGGTGCCAGTCGCATCACGTTGGTGCCGGCGGAGAAGCCGGAAGAGGTTGCCGTCGTTCCCTCTCGTCCGACACCGCGGCCGCGAGCTGTGCGTCTCGATCGTGATGAGATCGTCGGCACCGAAGCGGTTGTCGAACAGTCGATTCAGCGTCTGCTGAACCGGAAGGTGGCCGCTCAGGACGAATTGGAGCAGGGCGACATGGGCTGGCTGTTTGACCTCAAGTTGTCGCCGCAGCAGGCTGGCTGGATCTACGAATCGGGCAATCGCTTTTCCGTTTCCGGAGGTGTTGCTCCTTTCACGGGGCGTCAACGCTTTGAAATCGCAGCGGTCACGGCCACGGAAGAAGTTCGCGAATTCACCGTCATGGTCGATGTGAAACGACCTCGCCGCGTGGTGGTTTCCAAGGTCGACTTGCCCCGCGGGACCGTGATTCTGGAATCGGACGTGCACGTTGAGTTAGTCGCTGATCTTAAGGGCCGAGAAGACGCGGCAACGCGACTGGAAGAGGTGGTAGGTAAGGAAGCTACCGGCTCGCTCAAAGCCGGCAAGCCGGTCTTTGTTCGCCAAGTGCGTGAACCGATTTTGGTACAGCGAGGTGAAGTTGTCGCCGTTGTTGCACTCGCTGGCGGCATCCGTGTCGAAACCCAAGGCAAAGCTCGCCAGGACGGTAGCCAGGGACAGTTAATCGTCGTCGAAACGGTTCCCAAGCCGGGTGATCGACGCTTCAAGAGGCAAACGTTTCAAGCCCGCGTTTCGGGAAATCAAGAGGTCGAAGTGTTCGCCGGAGCGGTTGCCTCTCGGTAACGCCTGCATCGGTCGTCGCGTGGAGACACAGTTAATTCAGTTACGGGCAAAAACGAACAAGAGATTTCGAGCAAAAGGTTCAAACGAATGACAACCACACGGTCCTCTACGAATGGCTTGTCCAGAAACGCGATCGCGGGCACCGTCTGCCTATTGCTGGTCGCGGTTGGCAGTTTCGCGGACGCTCAGGAGTCGAGTCTTTATCGCAGCCGCAAAGTAGCCGAGAACCCGGTGCTTTCTCTGCAAGACGTCAGCATGACTTGGCAGGAACCGATTCCGCCGAACGAAGTCAAGCTGCACGACGTGATTACGGTCCTGGTCGATGAGAAGTCGCTCTACAACGCCCGAGCGATTCTCGACAGTGAAAAGCGTGGTTCGCTCAATGCAATCTTGCAGGACAATCCGATTCTCAAGAACTTCAGCCTCAAGCCATCACCTCAGTCGGACGGCGATCCGGCTTTGCGGGCCAGCTTCGATTCCATTTCGGAAGCGGATGCCAATCACCGTACCAGCGAGCGAATTGCCTTTCGCATCGCGGTGAAGGTTGTCGAGATTCGCCCCAATGGCAATCTCGTGCTCGAAGGTCACCGTCAGATTCGCAATAACGAGGAATCTTGGGAACAGTCGCTGACGGGTGTGATTCGCCCCGAGAAGGTCGAGCCGGGCAATATTGCTAAGGCCGAGGATATCGCCGAGTTGATGGTCTTCAAGCGTGAACGAGGCGAAGTGCGTGACGGTTACCGTCGTGGTTGGTTGCGACGCTTCATTGATCGTGTGCAGGTCTTCTAACAGCCGAGATGCGGTTGTCGCCTTTATCCCTCACCTGACAGCAACAGACGATTTTATTGAGATAGGAAAGTTATTCATGTCCCTTCGCCGCCTGACAAATACGCTCGCCGCCGTCATGATCGTCGTCACGATCGCGACGGCAAGTGTCGCTTCGGCCCAGACCCGCTTGAAGAACATTTGCCGTGTTAAGGGACAGGAAGAAAACACGCTTCACGGTATGGGCCTGGTGACTGGCCTCGATGGTACCGGTGATGGCTCGACTTCGCAGTCGACGATTCGTGCCCTGGCCACCGCGATGCAATTCATGGGTAACCCAGTTCCTCCTGGCGAAATCAAGGAAGTCAAGAACGTAGCCCTGGTGATGGTCACGGCCACCGTGCCCGCGGCCGGTGCTCGTCAGGGCGATCGACTCGATTGCACGATCAGTACTGTCGGTGGGGCCAGCAGCCTGTCCGGTGGGCAGCTCTATCTTACGCCGATGCTCGGCCCGCGCACGACCGGCGACCGCGTGTTTGCGATGGCCTCGGGACCGGTGATGGTGACCAGTCTGCACTCGCTCAACACCGGCAAGGTGATCCGCGGCTGTCAATTGGAAGAGGATTTTCGCAACGAGTTCATTAAGGACGGCAAGGTGACGCTCGTCTTGGATCAGAATAAGGCGGACTTCAAGATTGCCCAGGATGTGGCGGATCAGCTGAACAGCCAAACGGCCGGTGCCGTTACGGAAGAAGCTCTCGCCCGAGCAATCGATCAGGTCAATATCGAAGTTACGATTCCTGCTCAGTACCTCGACAATCCTGTCGAGTTCATCGCCGACATCATGGAGCGACAAATTCGCGATCCGGCAACCGAGGCTCGTGTGGTTATCAATCGTGCCGCTAATACCGTGGTGGTCACGGGGGATACGACGATTGGAGCCACCACGATCCGGCACGACAACATCTCCGTCGAAACCGGCGCGGAACCCAACTTCATTGGGCTCGAATCACCGGAGTCCGACAACGTTCGTTTGAAGTCGCTGGTAAAGGCCCTTCAGGCCGTGCGGGCGGACACGCAGGACATCGCCGACATCCTGTTGGGATTAAGCCGCAGCGGAAAACTCCACGCCAAGGTGATTCTCGAGTAGCGATTCTCGTAACGCACCCTGCTAACAGACAACCGATACCAAAGTACTTCGAGCCAAGAAATGATCAACTCCACGATTCCAACACCGCACCAGGGACTGAATCAGGCACTGCCGATGCCGCAACCAACTCCCCCGGTCGCGCCACAGGGGCCGACTGCCGGTGAGGGAACGAAGCCTGGTGAACTCCGTGAGGCCTTCGATCAATTCGTCGGTGAGTCCTTTTACGGAATGTTGTTCAAGACAATGCGTCAGAGCGTTGGCAAGTCGGCCTACTTCCACGGCGGTCGTGGTGAAGAGGTGTTTCAGGGACAGCTCGACCAGATGCTCTCGGAAAAGATGAGCAAGGCGAGCGCTTCTTCCTTCTCCGATCCGATGTTTGAGTTGTTTCAGCTCGGACGGGCACGATAAAGAATCGTGGGTGAGCTGCTGAAACGCAGGCAACTAACAATGGTCGCCGCTCCGGGCGGTTTGAATCTGTTTCGAAAGTCGCGACGTTTGACTGGGAAACTGTTTAGAAGGTAACGGAAACGTAATGGATACGAACTTCGAACCTCATATATCCGAGTTGTTAATCGAGCTCTCCAGCGTGCAGTCCGACCTGCTCTCGCTGATCGACGAGAAGCGAAGGATACTGCTCGACAAGAAGATCGAACAGTTGCCGGAATTGGAAGCACGCGAACAGGAACTGCTGCAACGCTTGCAGACCTGTCACCGCCAGCGTGCCTCGCTGTTAGAGCAAGCAGAGACAGCAAACCTGCCGTCGGACAGTATTCGTTCCTTGGTAGCTCAGACTGGGGCAGCAAAGAACCCACATTTGACGACTCAAATGCACGATGCGGCTACGCGGGGGCGAATTCTTCAGCACAAGAGTCTGTCCAATTGGGTGCTCGTGCAAAGGTGGCTGATTCATCTTTCGCAGTTGTTGGAGATTATCGCTACCGGCGGCCAGTTGCAGCCGACATATGGTAAGGATGCCACGAACAGTTCCGGCGGCTCGCTGGTTGACCAGGCGGCGTAGCGAAACTGGGAGGCTTGCTGGTAGTAAAGCGAGCGCCACCTCAAGGCCAGAAAACGAAAACTCAAACTCGCTTTTGAAAGCTCGAGGAGAATAGCAAGGCGATAACGCCGAGCAGATATGTCACTTTTTGGTTCCATACGCATGGCCAACAATGCCCTGCATGCCCAGCAAATCGGGTTGCAGGTCGTTGGTCAGAACATCTCGAACGCCAACACGCCTGGCTATATCCGCGAAGAAGCGGTACTGCAGCCGGCGACCGCACAGCGTCAGGGCAATCTGACGCTCGGGCTTGGCGTCCAGGTTGCGGGTGTCATTCAGAAGATCGACAAGTTTCTTGAGCAGCGTCTTCGCAATGCCGCTAGTGACGCGGCCAGTAGCGACGTGCAGCAGCAAACATCATTGCAGCTTGAAGGGCTCGTCGGCGAGCTGGGTGATGCCGATCTTAGCAGCTCATTGAATGCGTTCTTCTCTAGCGTTTCCGAGGTACTCAATCAGCCTGAGAGCGATGCCATTCGCAATCTGGCCGTCTTGCAGGGCGGGACGTTGACTTCCGACATTCGCCAACTCGCGGAGCGGGTTGTGACCGCACGAGAAGATATCGATGACCGAATTGCCGGCGCCGCGAGCGACATCAACCGATTGACTGACGAAATCTTCACGCTCAATCGACGTATTGCGGTGTTCGAAGCTGGTGATGTCTCAAACAGTGATGCCGTTGGTCTCCGCGATCAGCGGGGCATCGCACTCTCCAGCCTGGCCGAACTGGTTGATATCAAAGTCATCGAACAGGACAGTGGTGTTGTCAACGTCTTCGTGGGCGGAGACTTTCTGGTGAATGAAGTCGCTCGCCGGGAGGTGACTGTCGTGACGACGACGGATCGAGGACAACAAGTGTCCGAGCTTCAGCTGGTCGCGACGGAATCGCCGCTGGAAGCCCGCAGTGGCCTCGTTACTGGGCTGACGATTGCTCGTGATGATGTGTTGGGTGGCTTTCTCGATGATCTCGACGAGTTTGCCGGGACACTTGCCTTTGAATTCAATCGCCTTCATTCGTCTGGTCAAGGCTTGACCGGCCACCAGGCGATCGAAGGTGAATTTCGTGTTGACGATACCGACGCGCCGCTCGACGCAGCGGGGCTCGCCTTCACGCCGCAGAATGGTTCGTTCCAGGTTTTGGTCCGAGATCGCAATACCGGGCTGACGGAAACGACGGATGTTGTCGTTGACCTAAACGGCTTGGACAGCGATTCGTCCTTGGAAGACATCGTGACATCGCTCAATGCTATTTCCGGGATCTCCGTGTCAATCACGAGCGATTCGCGGATCTCGATTCAGTCGGACTCGCCTGATATCGACTTCAGTTTTGCGGAGGATACGAGCGGATTACTGGCGGCCCTCGGCGTCAACAATTTCTTTTCCGGGAGTACGTCCCGCACGATTGGAGTGCGTGACGAACTTCAGTCGGATGCCAGGCTGTTCGCGGCTAGTCGCGGCGGTATTGGTGAGGATACCGACAACGCGGTGTTGTTGGCAGGGTTCATCGATCAACCGCTTGATTCGGTAGATGGAAGTTCTATCAATCAGGTGTACGGCCGGATGACCGCCAACGTGACCCAGTCGACCGGAGTCGCCCGGGCAGTCGCGGAAGGGGATCAGGTCTTCTACCAGAGTTTGGAAACACAGAAGTTTGCGATCACGGGCGTCAATATCGACGACGAGATTGTGAAGATGATTTCGTACCAGCGGGCGTATCAGGCGTCGGCTCGATATATCAGTGAGCTCAACGCTTTGATGGATATCCTCGTTAACC
>CAYLRE010000083.1:0-16742 GCA_964385715.1 uncultured Planctomycetaceae bacterium | reverse complement strand
GTCATTCGCACTGGCAAACTGCCCTCGCTCGACTTTCGTCTCGACAAAGGCTCGAAGATCATCTGGTAGATCTAACGGAAAAGTCGACATTGCGAACGTCTCCATGCCGTTGGTACAGGGTCCGTATGACAAATCCTTGGGAACTCGCCTACGCGCATTTTACGTACCAGAATCGGTTACAATCAACTCGACGATAGCAAGGCCGTAAATCATATCATTCACGCCGCCTGCACTATAATTCTAGTCGAAGAAGATGCAAGTATGCCCTCGAAATCAGACGATTTACTGCGATCGGCACTGTCCCTGGCCGAGTCGGAACGGGCCGATCTGGCCGCTTCGCTGATTCGTAGCCTCGATTCGGCGCACGACCCCAACACCAATGCGGCATGGGCGGCAGAGATCACACGAAGAATCGAATCGATCGACAACGGCGACACCAAGCTCATCTCGTGGGACGCTTTCGTCGACAAGATGCGTGTTAAGAACACGCCGGCCTAACGCATACGCAAGACTTCGCACCCGCGGTCGCCTCCGGACAGCGAGAAGCCCCCTACCCTCTCAAAATCGGCCTGGTCAGGCAGGTCGGGCCACCTTCGGCCTTCAGGCACAACTCGTCGCCGACGAAGTTCGTGAGGTCGACGCCGGCGTTGACCATCAACTCGGCTGTCTTGTCGTTGCCCGCCACGCCAATGCACTTTCGTGGCGAGAGAGCCAACACGTTCAGACTCAGCGTGGCACTCTTGGTGAATTCGTCCGCGGGCGCGGCCAGGCACTGCACGCCTCGCTCGGCCAGCAGCTTGTGCAAGCGGACCGGAATCATCGGTTCGAACACCAACGCCAGGTCGTGATCCAACATGCTCATGATCGACATCAGGTGCAGACAGGCGGCCGCTCCGGTGTAGACCGGCAGATCGAACGCCTCGACCCTAACGCCAAGCGGTGTGAGCAATGCTTGGAGTTGAGCAACACCGGCCGGATTGGTGCGAAACCCCATTCCGACTGCCAGTGTCTTGTCGTCGATCCAAACGCAGTCGCCCGCTTCAACCGTGCCGGGCTCTTCGATCGTGCCCAAGATCGGCACGTCGATGCTGTCGTAGAACTCGCGATGGTGCTCATCTTCGCCGCGACGGGCCAGCTTGCCCATGCGGAAGATAATCGCCCCTTCGCTGGTGACAAGCGACGGGTCGTGCGTGAAGACCAGGTCGGCCAGATGTTCCGGATCGTGATCGAGGAACAACACCTCGGCCCCGGAATCTTGCAGCAACTTGGCCAGGCCATCGTGGTCGGCCTGAATCTTCTCCAGGTCGAGCGGCGTGGCGTAGTTCCAGGCCGTCGGATCGGCACCGGCCATCGCCTCGCCCGGTCGCTTCACCAACACTCGCCGCAGCGGCGAGACCATGTCTTGGGCACCGTAATTACTCATTGCCTTGTACTCGCTCCAGTCGGTCGACGTCGCCAGCCAAAAGCTCGAGCGCGTCGTCGGTGTTCATCGAAGTGCAGAATTCGCCGTGCAGGCTGGCGATGGTGGTATCGTGGACCACTTCCGCATCGTAGTCGGTTCCGTCGGGACCAACGCGATTCGTGCAGGCACAGGCGTCGCGAACCAGGTAGGTGTCGTAGCCCATGTTGCCGGCCATGCGAACGGTGGTCGCCACGCACATGTTGGTGAAGAAGCCGACCACGACAACGCGGTGAGCATTCACGCGGCGAAGTTCCAGCTCCAAGTTGGTGCCGATGAATCCGCTGTTCACGTCCTTGGGCACGACCGCTTCATTGGCCTGCGGTTCCAGACCTTCCTTGATTTCGCCTCCCGGCTTCGAGAGCTTCAGCGGAGACGCGTCTTCGCGGGAATCGTGGGCGGTGTAGATGACCGGCAGGCCGCGCTCTCGCCAGGCGTTGAGCAGCCGCTCAAGGTTCGGCTCCGCCTCGGGGTTGTTGCGTCGTCCCGTGGGGCCACCCCAATGTTCCAAGTCGTCGACGCCCTTCTGGACATCGATCATCAACAGTGCCGTCTCTGGTCCAAACTGTTCAATCATCGAGAGCTCGCTCCACTGGTTGCCATGCTGTGGCTATCTTCGTGTCGGGGAAACCCACTATTTTAAGCAGCACCCAAGTACCGTCAACTCACGCGATTCTTCGGGCGATAGCAGCGTTAGCCCTGGTTGGAGCCAGCAGAGCCCCTACGGCTGAGCGACCACCTCGCTCGTGCCACCACAAAATTCGCTCACCAGGGCGATCGTTTCCTCGAAGGCGGCCGCGATCTGTTCCGGCTCGTGCTGATCGGTCGCTTCGACGATGAGCAGCACGTTCTTGGTCGCTGGCGTGACCTTGCTGAAGTCAGCCTGCAAGGAGTCGAGCCGGCAGAGGACGCGATTTTCGGCGTCGACGTAGCCGAACTCGCCAGCGGTGATCGGCTGATCCTCTTCGCTGCCGAGGGGACGAAACTGTTCGTCTCCACGAAACAATCGCAATTCGGCGGGCGAATCGAAAAGATCCAAGTCGTGCGCCCCCAGGCTGCAACGACTGGCGATCGACACCAGGTTGTAAGCGTCGACCAACGAGTTGATGGCCGGCAAGGTCTGCCGTGTGCGGGCCAAGTCGAGCAGCTTCTCCGTCGAAGGGGGACGACGACGCGGCTTCACGCCGACGCGGCGCAAGATTTCGTAGTGGGCCTTGATCTCGGCGCTCTCGCGGATCTCCGCGGCGGTTTGAAACTCATCGCCAATCTGTCGCGACAACTCGTCAATCTGTTCGCGCAGCGCGGGCGGCGAATCACCGATGGTGAGATCACGAAATAGAATCGCCCCGGCGCGGAGTCCCAGGGAGCGACATTCGTCGGAAACTTGAAAGAAGGATTCGCCAGGCTGATCCATGACCGACCTCGCTAGGAAAGATCAGCCCGCAAGATACCGGCACCGATGGCGCGACCGCCTAGCTCGGTGACGATCTCCAGCAATGTATCCCAAAGATAGGCGGCGTAGCTGTAGTCGACCCACATGCGATAGGCAATTCCGTCTGTGAACTGCTGCGGAAGAATCGTACAGTTCACTCCAGCCACGCGGGTCATAATCGCACGACCGACATCCGCCTTAGCGAAATCGATTCCACAGGTTTGGGCCAGCACGCCGCGAGCTTCTTTGCCCACCAAGAGCAGCGTCGCTTCTTGATGCTCGACCGGAAAGACATCGCCGGCCGACAGATCTCGCTCGCGCAGCTGCGCGAGGAACTCGCCCTTCACGCCGCTCTCCAGAAAGAACTCTTCGCCAGGAAGGCGGATGATCAATCCTCCATCTTCGCCCAACTCACCCGCCGCGGAGTCGTCGCTGTTGAGCGGGCCAGTGGCATAGTTCCCTTCCGGCACATTCACACCGGCGTCGGCCAGCCAAGCAGCCGCGCCGCTACCTTTGAGTCCCCACTTAGCGTGATAGCTCAGATCGCAGAGGGCCACCTTCTGTTTGGCCGCCGCTTCAATCTCGTATGCTTCGACCACGACAGCAAAAGCCATCCCCTGACTCGTGATCACGTCGATCGGCTCGCTGGGCAAGCGATCGAGAACGGGACTGCGGCGTGTGATGGTTTCGGACATGGGTGTTTGCGTGTTCTTAAAGCGCTATTCTCGGTTAGCTCTGTCGTGCGTTCTCGGGATCGTAAAACGGCATCGCCGCCACGCGGGCTTTCACCATCGCGCCACCATCGATGCGAATCGTCAGCTCGGTGCCAACCTGCGTCAGGTCAGGCCGCACGAAGCCCATCGCGATGGCGTGTCCGAGCGTGGACCGCTTGGCGATACTGGTAATGCGACCGGCGATTTCACCGTCGTGGATGACCAGATGATTTTCGTCCGGCAGCGAGCCATTCGCATTAGCTCCAGACGGGGCGGCAAATTCGATTCCGACCAGCTTTCGCGTGAGTGTCTGTTTCTTGAGGATCTCGATACTTCGCGAACCGACGAAGAAGTCCTTGTTGCGGCCAATCGACCAGGCGACGTCGGCCTCGAACGGATTGGTCAGGGCATCGGTGTCTTGGCTGACAATGAGGTGTCCCTTTTCGAGTCGCAACAACCGTTGGGCTTCGACGCCAAACGGGCGAATGCCCTGCTCGCGGCCGGCTTCCATCAGTGTTGTCCACACATGGTGTGTCGACGCGGCCGGCACGTGAATCTCGTAGCCCAAATCGCCAACGAATCCGACGCGAATCAATAGCGCCGGCACTCCGGCCACCGTCGCTTCGCGAACACCAAGATACTCAAACGCCTCGGGCGAGAGATCAGCGTCGGTCAGCGGGGAGAGCAGCTCGCGGGAATTCGGCCCGGCCAGGTTCATCGCCCCCAGCTGTCCGGTCACGTTGATGAGCGTGACGTCCATCTTGAGGATCTGGGCCCACCGCTGCATTTCGCGGTAGAAGGCAGCCGCTCCGCTGCTGGTGGCCGACACGTAGAAGCGGTCTTCGGCCAGTCTCGCCACCACGCCATCTTCAATGATCACGCCCGTCTCGTCACAGGCGACCCCGTAACGGAGGCGACCGATCGACTGCTTGCTGAACTTGCCGGTGTAGATCGCTTCCAAGAAACGAGCCGCGTCAGGGCCGTTGATTTGTAGCTTGCCAAGCGTACTGACATCGATCAGGCCAAGGTTCTCACGCACGGCTTTCGCTTCGGCGAGGATACAATCTTCGCGGCTCTTGCCTTCTTGGCGATAATACTCAGGCCGCATCCACGCTCCGGCGTGCATCATCTCGGCGTCGGCCTCTTTGTGCCAATCGTGCAAAGGTGTGCGACGTTGCGGATGGAAACGTCGCCCGGCCAGGTGATTCATCGAGATCGGCTGGTAGAACGGACGCGAGGTCGTCGTGCCGGTTTCGTTGATCGTGGCCCCGTTGAGCTTGGCCAAGATCCGCACCGCGTTGTCGTTGGCCAGCTTGCCTTGGCTGGGGCCCATGCCGACGGTCGCGTAGCGCTTCACCAGCTGGATGCTGTCGTAGCCTTCTTGATGGGCGTTGACAAAATCTTTGAGGTGCAGGTCTTCGTCCATGTCGACGAAGTTCTTCTTGCCGGGGTGCGAGAAGATCGGGTACGGATGAGTCGGCGATGGCCCACTGTGTCGCGGCGAATCTTCGACCCCGTCGGCGGTGCTCGTTTCGTCCAAGTAGACATCGGCCGCCAGGGCCGCTCGTTCACCGTCGGCGATTTGGGCGGCCAGTTCAAATCGACCGTTGAGGCGCCCGGCGGCGAACACACCCTTCGGCAATTCGGAGGGCACGAGCTGCTGCACGTCTTCGTCGAACTGAAAACGGACGCCGGCCTGGGCCGCGATGGCCGCGTTGGGGCTCCAACCGACACTGACTACGATGCCGTCGCAAGCGAAACGGCGACCATGTTCGGCCTGCGGTTGACCATCGGCACCAAGCGGACAGGCAACCGCGGCTTTCACGCCCTTCTTGCTGAAGGTCGGCACCGCTTCGTAGATCGCGTGTCCGGTAAGAATTTCCACTCCGCGGCGAGCCACGTCGGTCGCCAGAGAGCTCGTCTCGCCTTCGGGCCGAAGGTCGATCACGGCCGCCACGCTCGTGCCGGCTTCCAGCAGATCGAGGGCCGCCTGGTAGCCGTCGCGATTGGCCGCCAGCACCACAGCTCGATCGAGCGGACGGATGCGGTACAGGTGAATCAGGCGTTGGGCCGCCGAGCCCTGCATTACGCCGGGCAGATCATTGTTTTGGAACACGGCCGGAAGTTCAAAACTCCCCGTGGCAATCAGGGTGGCCCGAGCCCGCATCTTGGTGAGCTTCTTCTCATCGGTCAGGGCGACCCAATGATCGGAGTACCAACCAGAAGCCTGTGTGCCGGTCCGAATCGTTAGATTCTCCAGCTGTTCGGCTCGCTCCAAGAATCCGGCTCGCTTTGCGTAGGCCGCTTCATCACCACGGAATTGCCAGTTCAGGCTACCGCCGACGTGCGGTTGATCATCGACCAAGGTAACGTCGAGGCCCTGCTCCGCGGCAGTCGTGGCGGCGGCCAGTCCGGCCGGGCCGGCTCCAATTACCAGCAGATCGCAAAAGGCGTAGTCCTTCGGCGTGGCGGTCGGCGAGCTGTTACGTTTGATCTCGCCAAGGCCGGCAACCTTACGCATTTGCTCTTCGTGAAAACGAAACAGCGAACGGGGCGTATGGAAGGCCTTGTAGTAGAAGCCGACCGGCATCATGCGACTGAACTTCTCGGTAATGTTCATCCAGTCGTTGGCCAAAGAGCCAAATGTATTGACCGCGCGGACGTCCATGCCCGCCACGATCTTAAGCACGTCGCCTCGCAAGTTCGTCTGCTGGTCGTCTTCCACAACAACGTTGGCGTCGTGAGCGGCCAGGCTATACAAACTTCGCGGGCGGTGATATTTGAAACTGCGACCGAGCAGGCGAACGTCACTAGCCCACAGGGCGCTGGAGAGCACGTCGCCGACGTAGCCGCTATAGGTTTCGCCTTCGAAGCGGAAGGGAACCATCTGCGAACGATCGATCCACTCCCCGTCGGCGATAGGAAGTCGTCTATCCATGACTACCTCCTTCGGTTGCTTCTGCTGCGGCTTCTTCCGACGTCGCTTCGGCGGCCGCTGCCGCTTCTTCGGTTGTCTCTTCGACAGCCGGCATGTCGCTGTAGAGGTACGACCGCACAAACTCGTCGGTCACGTTGTTTCGTTCGGCAATGAACCAGACGCCGCTGGGAACGTGATACCACCACTCCCGCTTTACGGCCGGTTCGCCCTGACGTTGAAATACGAAGTCGGCCCAATCTTGATCACTAACCGCGGAGCCGTCGGGCATCTCGCGCAGCTCACCGCCGAAGTGAAACTCCTGCAGCGGACGCGGACCGTTGATGGGGCAAGGAACAATCTTCATGGCACTAATGACCGACCGAGGCCGCTCCCTTCTCTCCCACCAAGCGGAAGTCGGTGAATCGGGACAGGCCGAAGGGACGGATCAGCTCGTGGTTGTCATCGGTGGCCATGGTGTGGGCCATCGTCATGGCGCTGACCGGCGTGGCCTTGAAACCCCAGGTTCCCCAGCCAGCGTCGATGTAAAACCCGTCGATCGGCGTCTTGCCCATGATCGGCGAGAAATCGGGCGTCATGTCGCACAGCCCGCCCCATTGCCGCATCACGTTGACTTGGCCCAAACAGGGGAACAAGTCGAGCATGTGTCCGGCCAGTCCCTCGGCAAAGCCAAGCGTAGACCGCATCGAGATCAATTCGTAGGGATCGAGCGACGCTCCCAACACCAGCTCGCCGCGTGACGACTGGCTGACGTAGAGATGCATGCTGGCCGAGACGACGATCTTGTCGAGCCACGGCTTGAGAGGTTCAGTCACAAACGCCTGCAGCGGGTAGATCACCAGCGGCGTTCGCAGGCCGACCATCTCAGTGACGGACGTGGTCCAACCGGCCACGGCCGAGAGAACCTTGCGTGTCCTGATGAATCCTTTGTCGGTATGCACCCCGACGACCGCTCCGTCGGCAACTTCGATATCGGTGACCGACGTCTTCTGATGAACCTCGACGCCCCGCTCGTCCGCACCGCGTGCGTATCCCCAAGCGACCGCGTCGTGTCGCGCGATGGCGCCGGGCGGATGATAAAGAGCACCATGAATGGGAGCTTGATGCCCGCCGCAGGTCAGGTCGATCTCCGGCACGCACTCTTTGATAAAGCCCGGCTCGACGACATAGCTATCGATGCCGAGATGTTTGTTGACTTCGGCTCGCCAGCGCTGCGTGTTGAGCGAGGCGGGCGAGTGGGCCATCGTGAAGTGACCACGCTCGCTATAGAACAGGTTCAGATCCAAGTCGCGCGACAAGTCCTGAAAAAGTTCCAAGCTGGTCTGGTAGAAGGCGGCCCCTTCGGGCGTCAGATAGTTGGAACGAACGATGGCCGTGTTTCGACCCGTTCCGCCGGCCCCGATGTAATCCTTCTCGATCACCGCCACGTTGGTCATGCCGTGATCGCGGGCCAGGTAGTAGGCCGCACCAAGACCGTGACCGCCGCCGCCGATGATGACCGCGTCGTATTCATCCTTCAAACGCTCCGGCGCGCGGAACATCCGCGGCTCGGGGTAGTCTGGCGCGAGAGCGTACTTAAGCAGACGGTGCGGCATCGGTGGGTGACGATTCGACGCTAAGGGTAGCGGCAGGCGGATTCAAGCCGACTATTGTGCAATACAATCGGCCGCCCCGCTACGGGCCTCGAAGCGGGGGCAGGAGCGAGATTGGGCTCAGGCGCAGGTGAGCGCCAGGAGTATCGGGAGGGCGAAGCTCCCGCTGAGCCGCCGTTGCGCCGCAAGTGGACGAGCCATCTCGTTTCACCCGGCACTGGTAGCAAGCTACCAGTGGCACCCCTTCGTCTCCCCGTTCACGCCCGACACAGAAACGATCGACCTCTAAAAGAACGTCAGGTACTTGTCGATTTCCCAGGCGGAAACCTGACCGTCGTAGGTTTCCCACTCCTTGATCTTCAGGTCGATGAACTCGTCGGCGATTACGCCGAGGGCCGACTTCACGACCTCGTCCCGCTTCAGTTCTTCCACCGCCTCGAACAACGACTGCGGCAAGATCTGGGTGCCTGCCGCTTCGATCTCGGCCAACGTCTTTTCGTACATGTTGCCCAGGTTGGGATCGCCCGGGTCGATCTTGTTCTCGATACCGTCGAGTCCCGCGGCAACGTACGCGGCGAGCGCCAGGTACGGATTGCAGCCGGCGGAGACCGTGCGGTCTTCAAAGTGGCCCGGCCCGGCGGTGCGAATCATTTGCGTGCGGTTATTGTCGCCATAGCTGACAAAGGCGGGCGTCCAAGTGAAACCGCTACTGGTCGCCGTCAAACCGGCACCCAGCTTGAGCCGCTTATAGCAGTTGACCGTGGGACTGGTCACTGCACAGAGGGCCCGAGCGTGCTTCAAAATTCCGCCCACGAAGTGATACGCTTTTTGCGAACAGCCCAGGCCGCGGGCATCGGAGGCATCTTCAAACACGCCTTCACCGGTTTCGGCATCGGCCAGGTGGAAGTGGACGTGCAGTCCGCTACCGGTCCGATCGCTAAACGGCTTCGGCATGTGCGTGGCGATGGCGCCGTACTTCTTGGCGATCTGCGAGCTGGCCATCTTGAAGAAGGTAACGCGATCGGCGGTGGTCAGGGCGTCGGAGTAGTCGAAGTTGATTTCGTACTGCCCGTTGGCGTCTTCGTGATCGGTCTGATAAACGCCCCAGCCGAGCTGGTTCAGGCTGCTGGTCAGTTCCTGCAGGTACTCCATCGCCGGGGCCATGGAGCGGAAGTCGTAGCAGGCCTTGCCGAGGGTGTCGACCTTGTCCGGATCCCAGGGAGTAATCGAGCCGTCTTCGTTCCGCGTAACGAGAAAGTGCTCTGGCTCCATGCCGACGTTGAAGACGTAACCCTGCTCGCGAACCTCGCCAAGCACTCGCTTCAAGTTGGTACGCGTGCAGTAAGGGTGCGACTCACCATCGACGAATAGATCGCCGGCATAACGGGCCGTGTTTGGCTGCCAAGGAAGCGGCGTGTAGCTATCCAGGTCGATGCGGGCCAGCATGTCGTGCGAGTGGGGCCCCTGCCCCGCTCCCCAGACGGCCGCTCCGGCAAACCCGGCTCCCGAATCGATCATGTCATCGAAGGCGGAGACGGGAACCATCTTCACCTTGGCCGAACCATGAATATCGACAAACTGCGCGAGCAGGTACTCGACGCCATCTTGTTCCATTTGCTTGCGAAGGTCTTCACGACTCGGCATGACGCTTTACTCCCGATCGGTCTCTGGTAGCTTTCGTTGGGTGATATCTTCCGGCGCGTGGATCGCCAACGCGTCGGACAGCCCGTCGCCGTGATTCAGCTCGCGGGCTTTGCTGTCGTATTTTTTGTGTTCGGAGATGAACTTCCAAATCATAAAGTAGATGCAGAACGCCAAACAGGCGGCAAACATCCAGAACTCGATGCTGAGCCCTAAGAATTCTGCTCCCGCGCCGGGATAGACGGGTCCGAGTTTCTCAGGATTGGCCGTCCAATCGGTAATGGGGGTCTGTGTCGCAAACAGTAGGTTGTCCATCACTTAGGCTCCCGAGATTTGCTTGAGGGCTGCACGTTCGGCCGCCGCGAGTTCCATCTGCCTGGCCGATTCCTCGACCACGATATCGTGATCCAAGCCGGCCAGTTCCACCTCCGGCGGAATCCGCAGAATGCCAAATTTCTTCAGCACGCCGGTTAGCAGGAACGAAGGTAGAAAGCCGAGACCGATCGCCAGAATGAGAACGCCCAGCGTCTGGCCCACCGGATTGATCAGCGCAAAGCTTTTGTCGGGCGAGCTGGCGTAACCCCGCAGCACGAATCCGGCAATGATCCCGCCGAGCACGCCGCAGTAGCCGTGCACGGCGACCGCACCGACCGCGTCGTCGATCTTGAACTTGCGTTCCACCCAGTAGTGCAATTTGTAAGCACACCACACGCCAAACGCACCAATGATGAACGCTTCGTAAGGATGATAGAGATCGTTCCCGGCCGAGGCGGTGATGATTCCACCCAGTCCTCCGGAGAACGTCCAGAAGGCGTCGCCTTTGGAGACCATGTAGCCAACCAGCATGCCGGCCGTCAGGGCCATCAACAGATTGAAGGTAATCGCGCTGAGCGTGGTTTGAGTGAGGTAGATCGTGAGTGCGGTGAATGTCGACTCGCCCGATGTCGCCTCGACCTCCCAGATCGGAATATTACAGGCGGCATAGAAACCCCAGAAGCCGGTGTAGATGATGAACAGACCGACGATCACCATCCAGGTGTTGTGCGGCGGAATCACGCGAGGCGTACCATCTTCGCGAAAGCGACCGATCCGCGGACCGAGGTGAATCAAGATACCGAGCGCCGAGAAGCCGGCCAGGCCGTGCACGATGCACGAGGCGTAGGCGTCGTGGTAGCCGAGCTTCTGCACCATCCAGCCGGAGTCGGACCAACCCCAGGCGGCACCAATCACCCAGGTGATGCCGCCGACGAGAATTGCCAATAGCCAAAACGCGCCGGAGCGAATGCGTTCAATCACCGCCCCGGAGAGAATCGATCCGGTCGTCCAGGAGAACAACAGAAAGGCCGCCCAAAAGACGCCGTTAATTCGGGCCCAACCGGCATTGGCGTCGGTTCGCGCCTTGGCGTCGTCCGCGCTCAAGCCTTCAACATCGCCAGGCCCGCCAAGGTGCGTGCCCATCAGTTCGTCCCATGGCTCCGCCCAAGGGGCACTCTTGATGGGGCCGGTGATGCCAGGTCCGTTCTGAAAACCGAAGTAGAGCCACCAACCGATAAAGAAAAACGCGAACGTGATCACCGGGATCAGCATCGCGTTCTTCATCAGGGTGTTGAGCTTGTTCTTCTCCCGCGAGACGCCCACCTCGTAGAGGCAGAAGCCGACGTGGATCAGGAACATGAATACGACGGTCACCCAGTAGTAGAACTCGGTGAAGATAACAACGAGCGCGTCGAGCTGATTGCCCATGAAGCGGATTCCATCCGGCGAAAGGACTGGGACACAACCGCCGAGGTGGGCCTACCGCAACCCATCGACCGTTGCCAATGGGACCAGTTTGGCGGAATCGCCGCTAAAGTCAATGGTCTCGGTCGAAAACGGCGTACAGAAGAACCAAGAGGTGCCCGGGTGCCATGCCCACGTCGCGTGGGCATGCATTCGCGAGGACTGCCCCTACTCCGCCCCGTTCTGCTCGTACTGGCGGAATTGCACGTCGCGGCCGACGAGTGGGATGCCGGTCGCCGCGCTGGCCGCGATCGACATCGAGCGCAAATCTTCCGGCTCCATATTGGTCACGCTCGACTTGCCACACGCACGGGCGAGCATCGTGACTTCAACCGACACGCTTTTGGCAACGTTCTCCACGCGTCGCGCCGCGTCGGCGGCGTCGAGCGGTTTTTCGAGCGTGGTGAGCAGCGTCTCTTCGTCCTTGAGCGCAGTCAGCTTGTGACCAAGACCAACCACGCCAGAGAGTCCAATCGTAACCGCCGTGGCGCCACAGCAGATCGCCTTGCCGGCGTCGGCCCCGTCGCGAATGCCGCCGCGATAGATGACCTGCTTGGAAGCTTCGCGGCAGTGGTGCCGCAATCGATCAACCGTGTCGGCCAGGACGTGAATCGCGGGACCGTGAGTGTATTCTGGAAGCGGCGATTCTGGACGAGCGTTGTCGGTCCACTGCGCGTCGGCCACATAGAAATCGAAGTCGAGCTCGATGGTGGCGTCGACGACCTTCTTTGCACAGGCGGCCGGAGCAACCACTCCGACCGGAATCGCGGAACCGGTCGCACTTCGCACCGCTTCGAGCACGGGTGAGAGAACGTCGGTCGTTAGCTTATCGGCGGAAGCAGCCGTCAGTTCGACGGCGGCGGCATCTGCGAGATCGGGCAGATCATCCGCGACATCGACGACAAGGATCTTTCGAGCGGCAGCGTTCACACCTGCGGCCGCTTCCCCTGCTGCCAAGAAGAGAGCCAGCTCCGCCGACTCACTCGCGGCGGCAAAGGCGGCCAGTACTTGCTCCGGTAGGGCGCCGAAATCGACACCACCGAGGACCACCGGCTTGGCCAGTTGCAGCGGTCGTTCGCGCTCGGGGCCGATGGTGACCACGGAATTGCACTTCTCGCGGTAAGGGTCGATGACCAGTCGCGTCAGGTTGGCCGAGAGGAACACAAGTTGATCCCAGGTGGCGGCCGGGGATTCCGACGGGGCATCGCACTCGGCGGCCAGCTTGGCGGCCACGAATTCGCTGATTGAATCGTCGGCCATCGTCCCTTCGCGCGACATGTGATAGATCATGTCGACGACCTCGGGGCTGTAGGTGTCGCTCTTGCCGGCGGCATGCTTGTAGTGCCGAGCCACGTCGGCGATGTGCTTGCCGATCGGCGGCGCGGTGCCCGGGGCATCGACAATCGGCAACTTCGGCGACAGGGCCGCGCCATCGCGGTTCTTGTCCAACGGTTCGGTCGTTTTCGTATTCTCTTCAGCCACGATTGTTTCAGGACTCCAACGATGAATTACCGTGCGAGTTGATCACACAACTTAGCCCGACGCGTCAGCGAGGGACACAACGTTTCGCTCGGCAATTGTGACGTTATTGAAATGGTTCGTTCTCGGGTCGTGTCCCTCGCTCACGCTTCGGGTTAGTTACCGTAAGCGAGTCACGATCACAAATCTCTACGCCGTCAGGCCAAGGTCCTCTGGTTCGTAAACTTCGCCGGTGTCGACCATCGGCACGCCGGTGATGGCGGAAGCCTCGGGCGTCAACGCCCGCAGGTCACCACGATTCAGGTCGTGGCAATTGTCCTTGTCGCTGGCGAGCGTGATCGCCGAGAGTTCCTTGGTCATGTTCCGCAGGAACGTGGCAACCCACTCGGCATTGCGATCGATCTCGTAACGCCCTTCCAGGTCTTCTTTGTGCGTGGTGATGCCGGTGGGGCATTTGTTGGAGTGGCATTGAATGCAGGCGATGCACGTTCCGGCCAAAATGGCGGCCGTTCCGATCGCCACTGCGTCGGCACCCAGGGCCATCGCCTTGGCAGCATCAACTCCATCCTTGATTCCACCCATCAGCATCAAGGAGACATCTTCGCGGCGGCCCATCTCTTCGACCCCAACGATGGCACCAACAATCGCGGAGAGGGACGGAATGCCAATATTTTCCAGCACCACTTCCGGGGCGGCTCCGGTACCGCCTTGCAGGCCGTCGATGGCCACGATGTCGATCATGTCTTTGACGGCGATCTTAATGTCGTGCCGCATGTGGCCGGCCCCAATCTTCAAGCTGATCGGAATCTGCCAGTCGGTCGCCTCGCGAAGTTCTTCGATCTTGATGACCAGATCGTCGGCACCGAGGATATCCGGATGCCGCGACGGCGAACGCAGATCGATCCCCTTCGGGATCTGGCGGATGCGGGCCAACTCGTCGGTTACCTTGGACGACATCAACTGTCCACCGAGTCCCGGCTTAGCACCTTGCGAAATGTAAAACTCCACCGCGTCGGCACGACGCAGATCGTGAATCGAAAAACCGTAGCGGCCAGGCGTGATCTGATAGATCAGGTGTTTCGAAGCCTCGCGCTCTTCCGGCAGCATGCCTCCTTCGCCGGTGTTGGTCGAGGTGCCGACCATGGCAGCCCCCTTGGCGAGCGAGATCTTGCAGCTCTTGGACAGGGCGCCGTAACTCATCGCGGAGACCGAAATCGGAATGTCGTTTTCGATCGGCTTGGCGGCGTAGCGAGCCCCCAGCGTTGTGTGCAAGTTGACGCGGTCCTCGATCTTGCCGAGCTTCTTGAGGTCATCCGGATCGAAGGCGAAGGTCAAATCGTCGAACGTCGGCAGGTGTTTGAACGCGCCGTAGCCACGCACGCGATAACGCCCAATATCGCTCTTGGTGCGAATATCCTTGATGATCGCTCGGTTCCAATAGTCGTTGCCGCTAACCATGGGATCTGTCTCGTCGGTATATCGAAGTATCTAAATCTTGTTATTTGGATGACATCAGTCGGAGTCAAAACTCATCGTGTCGCGGTTACCATCGGCCGCCACGGTAGCCGCCTTCTCCTCTGCTGCGGAGTTGAATAGCAACTCGCCCGACTCGTACTCCTGGTAACGCAGGGCCCGCTGATCGGAGATGATCTTGCGGAACGTGCCGCTGTGTTCGATTCCGTGCTTCGCCAGCAGCTGGGCCACCTTGTCGGTGTCCCCATCGCGAAGCTCCGACTCGACCGCGTCTTCGCCCAGGCTGTGAATCGAACCGCCGACGTAAATCTCGCCATCCATGAGGAACTCGCCGAGCGCCTCGCGGGCATCGCCCAAGATGATCAGCGTTCCGCCCATCATCATCGAACCAGCCCGATAGCCGGCATTCCCGAGGGCCACGAGCGAGCCCCCCTTCATGACTTGGGCCGCACGACTGCCGAGATTTCCACGCACCAGAATGTCGCCCGCTCGCTGGGCCACACCACAAACGGCTCCGGCATGACCATCGACGGTTAACAGCCCGCTCATCAGGTTGTCGCCGAACCCCCAACCGACGTTGCCTTCCACGTGCACAGTGGGAGAGTCGCACAATCCGGCGCAGAAGTAACCGGCGCTGCCGCGAATCGTCAACTCGACCGGGCGAGTCAAACCCACGGCAAGATTGTGTCGGGCGCCGGGGTTGAGTAGCTCGATTTGGTCGTACTCTTCGGCCGCCTTACGGATCTCTCGATTTATTTCGCGGATGTCGCGGCCGCTAGCGTCGATCTGGACCATGTATAGCTGGTTCCGGGAAAAGGTTCGTAGGTTTCAATTTCTTGTTCGCCGAAGAGCCTTCGCAGCGAAACCTCTTCACTGGCGATGGCCACCATGTCTTCGGTTTCGCAAACCACCATCGGCTTGGCCCCGATCGGATCCTTGGCGAAGCCGATCCCCTCCGGCGTGCTCACCAAGAAGGAGAAGGTACCATCGAGTTCGAGCAACGATTGCTCAAGGGCTTCTTCCATGGAAGTGCCGCTGGCCATCTTGTCGGCCAGGTACACGGCGATCACTTCGGAATCGTTCTGTGTGCGAAAGCGATAGCCGCGTTGTTCGAGCCGGCGCTTCGTCTTGAAGTAGTTCGTGATCTGCCCGTTGTGCACAATGGCCACGTCGTCGAAGCCATAGGCCCAAAACGGATGTGCGGTCGACGGGTTCACATCGCTCTCGGTCGCCAGGCGAACGTGGCCGATGCCGTGGTAGCCCATGAAGGAATCGCAGCCGAAGCGGTTTTCCAAATCGTCGGCAGTCCCTTCGTCCTTGAGAATCTCAAGGCTATGGCCGAGCGAGAAGATCTCCACGCCATGAATTTCTTCGACCGCGTAGCTGAGCTTTTGGATGTCGCCCTGGAACATTCCGTTGACTCGCATTTGAGCCCGGTCGCGCCACACTTTGTCGACGGCAAAGCCCTGAGCGGTGAGCACCTCGACGGCACTCTTCTCGCGGGCTTCCCAATCGGATGCCTGGCGTGAGAGATCGGCCGCCAGGAATAGCCGCACGATCAAATCTTCGCCGGGGTTCGGTCCGTAGAGGGCCAGGCCGGTACTGTCGGGGCCACGATGCTGGCAGCCGCTGAGCATCTTATGAAGCGCGTCGCCAGTCGGGCCGGGTTGTTTGTAGATGACGCCTGCTATTCCACACATTGTCTTGGACTCGTCGGGGGCCAATAGAAAACCATCGACCGTTTGGGAGAGAGACAGGTCGAGTAACTAGGGGGCCAGGTGGCACGTCCCAGCCCATCAAGGTTATTCTATCCCTTAGGGTTGAATCAAGTCAGCGGTTCGGCCGCAGGCCTCTTGGCGAGACCTGGCCTATAGTTACGTCGCGAGGAAGAAATGACCGTAAATATTGGGTATTGCACCAACGTCCACGCTGGAGCCGACCTGGAGACCACCCGGGCGAACCTCGAGCGGTACGCCCTGGCGGTCAAAGAGCAGCTGGCTATTGATTCAACGGGGGGCAATTCGATGGGCGTGGGGCTCTGGCTGGCGGCTCCGGCAGCCCGGTCACTACGCACGGCCGGTGAGGCAGAGGCCCTGGGTGACTGGCTCGCCGAGGTTGGCCTGGTCCCCTTCACGCTCAACGGCTTTCCCTACGGCGACTTCCACCAGCCGGTGGTCAAGCATCGGGTCTACGAGCCAACCTGGCTGGAAGATGCCCGCCGAGACTACACGCTCGATTT
>CAYLRE010000082.1:0-16838 GCA_964385715.1 uncultured Planctomycetaceae bacterium | reverse complement strand
TTAACAAACCTGTTTCGTAAAGGAAAACATCGTAGGACCGTCTCTGAGATAAACGTTAATAGCCCAGAATTTGGCGGTGTTGTCGGGAATGCCATCAACAAACACGGCCATGCCTACGCGTTGACCGAAGAGTTTGTTGAAGTGTATCGCTTGCATTCGCTCCTGCCAGAAGTACTCGAAGTTCGACGGATTCAAGAACCGGATTCGATCGAGCGCGTTCCAATTCCCCGCACTCGCCAGGCTGGCTCCGCGAAGCTCATTGCTCGAACTGGCCTGCCAGATCTCTTGTTCTCGTTTGGATCACAAAACCCGGGCGCACTCGTGCTCAACAATTATCCTGGCTTTCTCCAGGAATTGAGCGTGCCTGGGTACCCGGTGCTGGATCTGGGAGCGGTCGATGTATTGCGGGCCCGGGAGCGTGGCGTGCCTCGCTACAATGAGTTTCGTAGAGAGATGGGACTGACTCCGATAAGGTCCTTTAGAGACTTAACGGACGATGAGTCAACAATTGCTAAACTTGAATCGGTATACCAAGATTGTCCGGAGCCGATTGAATATCTCGACTTGATGATTGGAACCTTGGCAGAGGGGGCCAACCGTCGTCCACCCGGTTTCGGATTCGGCGAGACGATGTTTCAGATCTTCATCTTGAATGCCACGCGTCGCCTTCAGGCCGATCGTTTTTACACGACGCATTACAACGAAGAGGTTTACACGTACGAAGGCCTGGCATGGATCGACCAGGCGACCCTGAAGTCGGTGCTCCTGCGGCACTACCCTTCGCTGGCGACGACTCCTCTCGCTGAAGTCGAAAACGCATTTGAGCCTTGGGATCGTGACCCAGATGCTTGCCCCGATCGCCACCCCTTGAGACACGTTGGGTGACTCGCGCGAGCCTACAGAAAGGGGACAGGAAAAGTCGACTTCCTGCTCTCCTGCTTTCGATTGATGCAAAGAAAGAGAAAGTGAGGCTGCAGGGACTTGAACCCTGGACCTACGGATTAAAAGTCCGTTGCTCTGCCAACTGAGCTACAGCCTCAAGTGGTTGAAACCGCATATCTTACGAACGTCGCGGCGTTTCGACAAGAGTGCCACTAGGCCGAGCGATTCGAGCTTACTCTGTTGAGGTCTCTGGTGGCGGGTCAGCAGGCGGATCCGGGGCCGCCGCCGATCCCTCGTTGGACGGCGGCGTTGCATCGTCGGCAGGCGACACCTCCAATGCTGCGGTGGCAGCTTGTGCTGGCTTCGGCCGGCCAAACAGGCCTTCGGCCAATGTTTGCACGACGACGTACAGTGTGGGAATCAGGAACACGCCGATCACCGTGGCGGCGGTCATGCCGCCGAGCACCGCCGTGCCGAGTGCCACGCGGCTACCGGCTCCGGCACCACTGGCCACGGCCAGCGGAACCACGCCCAAGATGAACGAGAAGGCGGTCATCAAAATCGCGCGGAAACGAAGCTCCGCCGCACGCGAACCGGCCTCGGCAATGGACCGGCCATCTTCTCGCTCCTGTTTCGCAAACTCGACGATCAAAATCGCACTCTTACTGGCCAGGCCGATCAGCAGAACCAGTCCGATTTGCGTGTAGATGTTGTTGTCGAGGAATCGTACCAAGGTCAGGCACATGGCACCAAGGATTGCCATCGGCACGGAAAGGATCACCGCCCACGGGATCGACCAGCTTTCGTATTGAGCCGCCAGGAACAAGTAAACCAAGATGATCGCTAATGCGAAGATGAGCGGCGCCAAATTACCGGCAAGAATTTGTTGAAGCGTGACACCGGACCATTCGAAATCGATATCGGCAGGAAGCCGCCGCGAGAGTTCCTCCATGGCTGCGATCGATTGTCCGCTACTAAAGCCGACACCAGGCTGTCCCGTAATCGTCGAAGAGGGGAACATCTGGTATCGGTAGACCGTCTTGGGGCCCGCCACGTCGCGGACCTGGAGCATGGTGCTGAGCGGAACCATGCTGCCAAACTGGTTGCGGACCTCAAGCCGTCCGATATCTTGGGCACTGTCCCGATTCTTGTATTCCGCCTGCATCATTACCTTGTAGATGCGGCCGAAGGCCTCGAAGTCGTTGACATAGTAGGAACCGAGATTGGCCTGCAGTGTCTCCGCAATCACGCTGTGATTAACATAAATCCGCTTTGCCTTTTCCCAGTCGATGTCGAGGAACAGTTGAGGCACGGTCGCGCGCAGATTGCTGTTCATGCGGGCGAGAGCCGGTTGCGCTGGGCTGTTGCCTTGGCGAACAAGGTCTTCGGCGACTGCCTGCAATTCCGAGGACACCGGGTTGGCCCGTTTGTCGAGTAGCTGATACTCGAAGCCACCCGCGGTGCCGAGGCCGGTAATGGGCGGGGGAATGAAGGCCAGAGTCGAAGCGCTGAGGATCTGTTTGTCCGATTCCTGTTGCAGAAGCGAAACGATGGCCCAGACCCGTCTCTCGACTTCTTGTCGTTTCGACCAGTTGTCGAGCACGACGAAGACGGTGACCGTGTTGGTCATGTTGAGGGCATCGAGGGCCGAGTAGCCGTTGACCGTGATAATATTCTTGACACCTGGGATGTATGTCGGCTTCTTACCCTTGGTTGTTGAGGTCGTGCGATTGTTCTTGAGGATCGCCTCAATCTTGTCTCCGACTTGTTCGGTGCGATAGAGCGAGGATCCGTCCGGCAGGCGGGCGTTGATCATTAGGTAGCCTTGATCTTCGTCCGGGATAAAGCCGGTAGGAACTTGCATGAAGCTCCAGCCGGTGGCGGCGATTAATCCCACAAAGATCAACATAGAAAAGGCCAGGCGGCGAATGCCTAGGTTGACGAACTTCATGTAGCCGCGGGTCGTGACGTCAAACGCCTTGTTGAAGGCGGTAAAGAAGACACCGCGTTTTTCCGGCGAGGGTCGTAGGAGGATTCCGCAAAGTGCCGGGCTGAGCGTTAGTGCGTTGATCGATGAAAAGACCGTGGCGGTTGCGATTGTGAGCGCGAACTGTCGGTATAACCTGCCGGTGATGCCAGGCATAAAGGCAGTAGGGATAAATACGGCCAGCAGAACGAGGGTGGTCGCGACCACGGGGCCGGTTACCTGCACCATCGCCTTGGCGGTCGCTTCTTTGGCAGAGAGCTTTTCGTCGTCGATCAGGCGCATCGTATTTTCGACAACGACAATGGCATCATCGACGACGATACCGATCGCCAGCACCAGTCCGAATAGCGAGAGGGTATTGATCGACATGCCGAGGGCGAACATGACGCCAAGCGTACCGATCAAAGCGACCGGGATCGTTACCGCGGGGATAATCGTGGTGCGGAAGTCCTGTAGGAAGACGTAAACGGTAAGCACGACCAGGACGACCGCGACAAGCAGGGTCGTCTGGACTTCCTTGATCGACGCTTCGACGAACATCGTGGTGTCGTAGGCGATCGTGTAGTTCATGTTGGGCGGGAAATTGCCCTTCAAGTCGACCATCTTGGCAGCCACCTTCTCCTTGACCTGGAGGGCGTTGGCGCCGGGGAGTTGGTAGATGGCCAGTGCGACCGACTCTTGGTTGTCGAGTTCCACGGACATATTCTCGGCTAGAGCACCGACCTGAACCGTGGCGATATCTTTGAGCCGGAGCGTACGTCCTTCTTCACCGACTTTGACCACGGTGTCCATGAACTGTTCGGCATCGGTAAGGCGACCACGGGTGTTGACCGTGAATTCGAAAGCAGGAGTGCCCTGCTGGTCGAAGGTGCCATCTTTCTTGTATACGCCGTAGGGCGAGGCCGCGATTTGACCGGCGGCGACCTGTACGTTTTGCTCGCGAATCGCGGCTACCACGTCCGAGGTGGTTAGCCCGCGCGAACGGAGCATACTGGGGTCGAGCCAGATTCGCATCGAATAATCTTTGGCACCCATTACCGTGACCTTGCCGACGCCATCGATACGGGCGAGTTCGTCCTTGATACGCGTATCGATGAAGGTGCTCATGCTGACCGCGTCGGCGGTCCCGTCGGGCGAATAGACGTTGACCATTAGCACCATGTTGGTCGAACGTTTCTCGGTCTTGATGCCTTCGCGTTTGACTTCTTCAGGCAACAGCGGCTGTGCGATGGACACTCGGTTCTGCACCAACACAGTGGCCATGTCGATGTCGGTACCGATCGCAAAGGTAATGGTTAGCTCATAGGTTCCGTCGTCCGAACTTTTGGAAGACATGTAGATCATGTCTTCGACACCATTGACCTCGCGCTCAATCGGAACGCCGACCGTTCGAGCGACGGTGTCGGCACTAGCCCCGCGATAGGTCGTGGAAACGACCACCGTCGGCGGCGTGATGTCGGGAGTCTGTTCGACCGGCAGCAGGAAGTAACAAATGCCACCGGCGAGCATGATCACCACGGAGATCACGAGGGCAAAGATCGGCCGTCGAATGAAGAATATAGAGAACATAGGGCTACGTCACGTTCGCGTGTGTGGGACGGCGTTTTTCGAGCAACGAAAAGTAGGACTTACTGATCGGTCTTCGGCGGCGGTTCGGCAACCACCGTCGTCTTGGTCACGGGAGCTGTTTCGACCGCCATGGCTGGGTCGTACGGGCTCGGATTGACCGCGACGTCGGGACGCACTTTTTGCACGCCCTCGACGATGTAGGTTTCTCCGCCAGTCAGACCCGAGGTGACGATTCGCATACCGCCGACCATTTCGCCGCGACGAATCTGACGGGTGGCAACGACGTTCTTTTCGATGACGTTACCCTGCTCATCCTTTTTGTCGATCACAATGTAGACGAAGCGGCCCTGGGTGTTGGTGCCGATCGCTTTCTCGTGAACCATCACGGCCGTTCGAGGATTGGGCGAAGGGATACGGACACGAACGAAGGCTCCCGGAAACAAGAGGTCTTTCTCGTTCTTAAAGACCGCTCGGGCCATGGCTGTGCCCGTCGTCGAGTCGACTTCAAAATCGAGGTAGTCGAGCTTGCCTTTGTGCGGAAAATCGGTCTCTTCCGTGAGCTGTGCTTCGACCGGGACAACAAGGTTGGAATTGTCTTTCTGCAGTCGTTGCACACGATCAACCAGCGGGCCTGAGATTTCAAAGTAGATCTGGATAGGTTGTCGAGATACGACGGTCGTCAGATGCGTGTTGCCGTCGGCCCCTACGAGATTTCCGCGGTCGACCAGCCTTCGGCCGATGCGGCCCGTGAGCGGGGAATGGATCTTGGTATAGTCGACGTTGATTTGAGCGTCCTTGACGGCGGCTTCGGCTTCGGCCACCGCAGCGATGGCGATGTCGCGCCGCGTTCTGCGGGCTTCACGTTCTTCTTCTGAGATAGCCGTTCCCGCGGCGACGCCACGTCGGAACTGTTGCTCTGCCTCGGCCTGCGCCGTCTTGGCGGAAAGCAAGGCTGCTTGCGCTCCGGCCAATCGAGCTTCGTATTGATCCGGTTCGATCTCGAATAGCAGTTGGTTCTCCTTGACGTAACCGCCATCTTCGAAATGGATCTTGTCGAGGTAGCCTTGCACACGCGCTCGAATGTCAACACGTTCTGACTCGCGAACAGCGCCTGTGAAATACTTCGACGTAATCACGTCGTTGCGCTTCTCAGCGGTGGCGACTTTGACTTCTTGGAGCTTATCCTCTCCAGGAGGCGCGGCCGTTTGGTTGCGGTTGCAGCCAGACGGAATCGCAACGATTCCGACGAGCGCGAGCAGGGCGAGTGCGCGGGTTAGCTTGGAGTGGAATTTCGGAGGGACGTAGAAAGAATCATTCATCGCATCGACTCTTGCTTCGAATGGGGGTGAATCGGAATCGCCCGTTGTCCGCTTGCTAGATCGCTGCGGATTCGGTGCGAACGTGGTTTCCGCCAAGAGCGGGTGTTTTGCGCTGTCGAATAATATTGGCGAATTGCCGACGGAGTGCTGTTGCTCAGGCAAGAAGGGAAGTTGAGAGCAGGTCCGTTTCAATCAATATAGCGAGGGGCCCTGTCGTTTGACACCAATTGCCGTGGAAAAGATTGCATTTCGTCGGAAATCTCTTGGCAATCGAGCGGATTTCGAACGCCCCGAAGGTCCGTTGCTCGCCCATGCTCGCCGGTTGCGAGGTGTCGCCGCGCGGGCGTAGAATTACTCAGTCGTTGCAAGTTGGTGATTTTTAACCGCTTGCGTCACACACCTGCGCTTGATTTATGCGCGGCGGCGCCGCTTTCCCACCTGGTGCCTTTTCCCTTTTCAGGTGGCCGTAACCTTTTCAAGTGCCGGACGAACCAACTGGAGGATGAATACTCGTGAAGATTTCTCGCGGCCACGCAGTTCTTATAACCGGTTTTTCTTGCGCTGCATTCCTATTTGCGGGGTGCAACTCTTCTTCCTCCAATCGGGGCGATGCCACACAGGCAGAGACGACGACCGTAGCCGCCAAGCCGGCCGTCGAAACTGGAACGCCGGCTGTCGCGGGCGACTCTGACGAGGCGATTGACTTCACGCCGCCGGAGATCAAGATTCCCGATGGATTCGAGCTGGAAATCGCCGCCGGTCCTCCGCTAGTGAAGCATCCGATGCTGGCCGCGTTTGATGACCGCGGTCGCTTGTTCGTGGCCGAAACCGATGGTCGTAACCTTCGCAAAGAAGAGTTGCTCGCCACGCGGACGCGATTCATCCGCATGCTGGAAGATACCGACAACGACGGCAAGTTCGATAAGAGCACCATCTTTGCCGACGACATGGTCATGCCCGAGGGAGCCCTGTGGCACGACAACGCGCTGTATGTAATCTCCGCTCCATACCTATGGCGATTGGAAGATACCGATAACGATGGCGTGGCCGATAAACGTGAGAAGCTCGTTGGCAAGTTCGACTTCAACGGAAATCCGAATCTGACCGGACCTTACTTAGGTCCCTGTGGCCGTATCTACTTTACGGGCGGTGCATTCGGTTATGACCTAGAAGACGCCGGCGGACAGAAGCTCGGTGAAGGTGGGGCGGCCAGTGTGTTCTCCTGCCTGGCCGACGGGACCGACTTGCAGATCCATGGGCAGGGCCCGATCAACCCGGTCGAAGTGATGTTCACGCCCGAAGGTGAGCTGTTCACCACGAACGCAATTTTCGACAGCTTCGGCGGTCGCCACGACGCCCTGGTTCATTGGCCCGAAGGTGGTCTCTCGAAGAAGGTCTACGGGAAGCCACTCCTTCCGGAGACCGGTTACCGCATTCCCGCGGTTTGCCGCTGGGGACAGGTCGCACCGGCCGGCCTGATGCGAGTCCGCAACAACACGCTGAGCAAAGATTTTCACAACAATGTGTTCGCCTGCCAGTTCGATACCCACCGCGTGATGCGGGTCGAGCTGGAACGCCACGGGGCGTCGTTCTTGCCGAAGCGAGATGATCCGTTCATCAGCAGCGACTCGATCGACTTCCACCCGACCGACATCTTCGAGGACGCCGATGGCAGCCTGTTGATGATCGATACCGGTGGCTGGCTCTACTACGGTTGTCCGACTTCGAAGATTGCCAAGCCGAATATCTACGGTGCGATTTACCGGCTTCGTCAGAAGGGGGCCAAAAAGATCGATGACCCGCGCGGAACGAAGCTCGATTGGGCTGGCGCATCGCACGAAGAGATGGTCAGCTGGCTTGACGATTCGCGACCGTTCGTTCGGGATCTTGCCATCGACCGACTCGCCACGCGTGGTGAGGCGGCGGTTGCGGCCCTAACCGCGGCCGTGGGTAAATCCGACTCCGTTCAGCTGCGTCGCAACGCGGTTTGGACCTTGTCACGAATCAAGACCGAGTCGGCGCTGACCGCAATTCGCACGGCCCTCGGTGACGCCGATGCTTCTGTGCGTCAGGCCGCTGCCAAGAGTTCGGGAATCGTGAACGACGGCAAGGCGGTCGCGCAGCTGTTGGAATTGTACAAGTCGGGCTCACCCTCGATTCGCCTTACTGTTTCCGAGGCCCTAAGCAAGATTCGTGATGCCGCGGCAGTGCCCGCTTTGCTCACGGGGCTTGCTCGCGATGACAACGACGATTACCTGATGCACGGGCAGATTCACGCCCTGGTTCGTATCAACGACCAGGTCGACGCCTTCGACGCGACGAAGTTGGGACTCGCCGATGCAAATCCCCGGGTTCGTCGTTCGGCCCTGATCGCCCTCGATCAGATGAAGAAGAATCGGCTCACGCAGGACATGGTCCTACCGCTGTTGAGCACTTCTGACCAGCTGTTGCGGGAAACGGCCATCGACGTGATCGGTAAGCACCCCGAGTGGGCTGGCGAAATTCAGACCGTCGTGAAGGGCTGGCTCACGAGTCAGGAACTTTCGGAAGGCGATGCCGTTCTCGCCCAGGCGATTTCTACGACGTTTGCTCGCGATGCTGGCATTCAACCGCTGCTGGCAGAGTCGTTGGGCAGTGAGTCGACACCGCGCTCGACACGGTTGTTGATCTTGCGAGCGATGGCCGACAGCGATCTCAAGGCGACGCCGGAGTTGTTTACAACGGCTCTACGTGGCTTGCTGTCGAAGGACGATGTCGAGTTGGTCGAACAGGTCGTGACGACGCTGACTGCGAAGGACAGTGATAAGCTTGACCAAGAGTTGTTCGCGATCAGTCGTAATGAAGAGTTGGACGGCGCGTTGCGTCTGGCCGCTCTGGCGCTTCCTTCGCGACACGGCCGGGAGTTGTCGGCTGCCGACTTCGAGTTCTTGCTCGAGCAGTTCGACGAGGATGTATTGGCCGTCGATCGTTCGCGAGCCGCCGAGGCACTTGCCGCGGCAACGCTCAACTTTGACCAGACGCTGACCGTCGCTGAATTGACGAACACCGTCGGCCCGCTTGAATTGCCGGCCTTGCTCAAGCGATTCGAGCGGGATACCGCCCCGATTGTGGTTAACGTCGATGTGCAGGCCGAAAAGGGCAAAACGCATCGCGGGGTCGCCGGTTTTCGTGAAGAGCCGCAAGAACATCGGGCGATTTGGAACGCCTGGAACCCGATCTCCCGACAAGGTTTCGAGCTGCTGCGAACCTCCGACGGTTCGTTTAGTGGTATTTCGCTGAGTAAGGTTGAGGGCGCCGAGCTGATGCCCTACTCGACGACCAAGACCGACGACTTGCTCAACGACTTTGTCTACAGCGGACTGCCTGCTGGCGGCGGCGAGCATCAGTCCTTCCGCAATCACTTCACGATCTCCGGACTTAACAAGGACACCAAGTACGACCTTTACTATTACGGGACTGCTTATCCGAAGCCGGCCGCCTATCGTGGTTGTCAAACGACCGTCACCGACGCCAAGGGTTCGGAGACGAAGAACAATCGTGGGCTGATGAGTAGGGATGAGCCCTACCAGGAAGGTATCACGCACATTGTCTTCTCTGGTTTGGTTCCCCGCGAAGACGGCACCATCAAAGTGGAATGGACGGCGCGCGAAGACGACTTCGAAGGCAACTTCGGCATGTTCAACGGGCTGACGCTGGTGGCTCCCGCCGCGGCCGAAGGTCGCGACGCCCGGATTGGAAAAAAGCTGATCGCATCGCTCGAAGGTGCCGAGGCGCTAGCGAGTCTGACGCCGGAGCGAATCGAGAAGTTGATCAAGCGTTATCCGACGGAAGTCTCACAGGCGGCTGAGCCGTTGCTCTCTGGCCTCTACAAGGCCCAGGAACAACAGGCCGAAAACCTCGCTCGTTTGATGCCGCAGATTACTGGTGGAAGTCCCCAGAAGGGAAAGGATGTCTTCTACAGTGAGAAGGCGGCCTGTTCCACCTGCCACCGCATCAACGGCAATGGAGCCGAGGTTGGTCCTGATTTGAGTCTCATTGGTCGCATTCGCCGTGACCGCGACTTGCTCGAATCGATCGTCTATCCGAGTTCAACGATTGCCAACGGCTTCGACCGCTTCTTGGTGCTCGACAATGACGGCCGCACGTACGACGGCGTCATTGGAGCCGAGACGGTCGACGCGATCTACCTTCGCAATCAAGGCAAGGAAGATGTGCGGATTCCCCGCGACAACATCGACTCGATGGAAGTCCACGCCCAGTCGGTCATGCCGCAAGGCTTGGAGAAGCAGATCACGACCGAGCAGCTTCGCGATCTGATTGCCTATCTGCGATCGCTCAAGTAACGGGCGAATGAGTGACCGCTGGGTCGTTTACAGTCCGCAGGCTCGCATCAGGTATTGAATCGCCTTGGTGTCGGCGGCTTTCGCCGACCCGCAGGACTTCGATGCGCAGAGCTTGTCGGCGGCGTTCGAGTCGGTCGGGCGGATCGCATTGAGCAGCGCTCCATAGGCGGCGGTCTGGTATCGCAGCGGTCCGCTACGGGCGCTGACCAACACTTTGGCTTTCGGCTGCAGCACCTTCACGCCCGCGGTAAAGGCCTGCTGGAAGAACTGCGACTGGCTGAGTCCGCCGGTTAGTACGAAGCGGTCGACGGTTGCCTCCCCGCCAGCAACTTCTTGCTGCATCGATTTGATGAGTAGTAAGAGTTCCAGCATGATCGAAAATTGGCAGCTGGCGACCTTTTCGCCGAGGGAGAGCTTGTCCCAGTCGGGCGGATAGGTTTCTTTGCCGCCTTCGTGCAGGATACGACGCAGGCGAGTTGGATCGGCCTTGAGGGCGGCCGTGTTGAGTTCGTCGAGGCGATCTTTGTACTTGCTTGCATGTTTGGCAACGAAGCGATCGTACCACTTGCAGCAGTCGGCCAGCATCATCAGCAGCAATCGGCTGCGGTAGTATTCAAAGCAGGCTGCGTTGCCGGCCAATTCGTCTTTAGCACCACAAACGCGATTGATGGTTCCGCTTGTGCCGGCGGAAATGACCATCGTGCGGAAGTCGCCCTCGGTCAGTCCGCAGCCGACACCGGTAGCGTGGTTGTCGCCAAGACCCGCGGTGACCTTGCCTCCGCCAAGGATCTCACCGACGGCGGCCCAGTCGTTATCACAAGCTTTGTCGGCCGCGAGAATAGTTCCCACGACGCGGCCACTCTGGACGACCTTGGGGAACCAGTCCGGTTTGAGTTTAGCCTTCTTCATCACATCGGCGGCAAGTCGCTTGTTCGATTGCTCAAGCAGACCGTTGCTGATCGCATCGGATGTGCTCAGGCTGGCCTTGCCGGTCAGACATTGGGTGATCCAGTCGCCGGTGGTCATGACTTGGGCAACGCGTGATTTGAGTTTGGCGTCTTGGCGAAGCACCCACATTAGCTTCGGCAAGATGAAGCGTTCTTCGATTCGCCCTACCGAGGCTTCGGCACCTTGTGTGCGAAGTGCGGCGACTTCCCGGCTAGCGGCATTGCATTGCCAACTCAGAGCAGGCATTAGCAATTCGCCTTGCTTATCCAGGAGTACCATGTCGTGCTGGCGAACGGCGAACGAGACAACCGTCTTGTCGAAGGTCCAGCCTTCACGCTGAAGTTTCTTGAGCAGCGTGGATATCATCTTCGGTACGTGAGCGAGATCGAAGGCCGGTTCGCCTTTCCACTTCGTGGCGCCGCGGACTTTCATCGCCGCGTAGGCCTCTTCGCCTTGAGAGCTGCGGACGCCCAGGCCCAGTCCGGTGGTGCTGAGGTCAAATCCTGCCCAAGATGCGTTCTTTTCGTGCGAAGTCTTGCCTGCCATGTCGAAATTCCTGCTCGAAGGGGTTCCTGCTGGAAGGGGTAGGTGTCTCGTCTGCAATATTCACATTGCGACGTTGGCGTCTCGTTGGTGCCACATGTCGATGGCTGTCCGGGAGGGATCGCCCGGACAGCGGATCTTAACGTAACGCCTGGCTGAGAGAGATGCCAGAGGCGGGCACTTTCAGACGCGGATACACTTGGACGCGGGCGATATCCGCAACGGGCCCCCGATCAGAGGGCAGCGGGCACCGGCAGTAGCGCAGGGAAGAATTAGGCTGACGAACGCAGAGAGAAGTCTTGAAGCGGAGGACTGCGGCGAGGTTCCTCCCGCTCTAGTCGTCCGTGTCGGAATCGGGCGCTGGATCGTGTAGCGACAGGATGGCGGTCGCCAAGTCGTCCATCTCGGCGATGATCGCGTTGCGGACGGTCGCTAGGCCGCCGACGATTCCAATCACAAGGACGGTCAGCAGTAGCATCCATTCAAAGGCCAGAAAACCACGACGACGTCGATTTTTGTTGCGGCGAAAGTTCTTCATAGGATGCTTGTCTCCGATCTACTTGTTCCGTTCTTCGTTGTCGTTCTTGTTGTGAGTTGATGAGACGGCTGTCGCGCCCCGATTCGGACGCGCTGATGAGCCGCAGGCAAGAGGTCGGTTGTTAGCGCCCGACGGTCTCGTGACTTCCTTTGAGTCTAATTACGAGTGGCGAAAGTGCTTGAGACGCTAGCACAGGGCTTGCTGCTCTTAAGAAAGAGTTCTGCACTTTCCGTTCCGCGCTAGCGACTCATCCAGGCAGGGGACTCGCGTTTCATCACAACTCGTTGCGCCACCGGCGGATATGACTTGCTTGCAAAATTCACTATGGCGGGGCCCTGTTCAGACTGCTTAACACAGTTCCGCATTCTGTGCCGGGAGAGGTTTCAGGTTCTTAGCGCCCAAGGGCATTTCGGGGCGAGTGCTAGCGGTACTGGCCCAGAAAGAAAAATGATTTCGCCAAAAGATCTAGAACGATTATGACGATTATGCCGCCAAGAGGCTCAGTTTGTTGTGAAGCCACCGGGGGGAACCGTGGCTCGATAAGCTCGCTAGCATTGCGCTGGCGCGACCGATATAGGATCCCCCCAAGTCATGGCGTTCTTGAATCATCACAACCTGCGTTGGTGTCTGGCGTTGCTGTTAACGTCGTGCAGCCTACTTTCTTCCACCGGCTGCTGGCATCAGATTTCACGCAATCCCAAGCTGGAGCATTCGCTTCCCCCGGTCCCGGATGAAATGCGGGTTCCGACCGGTGAGATGAAGACGACGCTGCCGGAATATGTGATCGAGCCGCCCGACGTGCTATTGATCGACGCGCTGAAGGTCGTGCCGAAGCCGCCGTATCACCTTGAGCCGCTCGATGTCTTGAATATTCGCGTGGAAGGGGCATTCGACGACAAGCCAATCGACGGTTTCTACCAAGTGGAGCCGACCGGCGTGGTTAATCTCGGACTGACCTATGGCTCGGTCCAAGTTATGGGGCTCTCGGTTGAGGAATCGATCCTCGCGATTGACGCGGCGCTCAGCAAGGTTCTAAGTAATCCGGGCGTTTCCGTGACTCTCACGCAGACCGCCGGAACTCAGCAGATTGCGGGTGAACATCAGGTCGGACCAGACGGTACCGTCAACCTAGGTATGTACGGACAGGTCTACGTAACGGGGATGACGCTGAACCAGGCCAAGCTCAAGATTGAAGAGCATCTGAGCGAATTCCTGCAAGATCCGGAAGTTGCCGTCGACGTCGGTACCTTCAATAGCAAGGTCTATTACGTCATCACCGATGGTGCCGGCACTGGCGATCAGGTTGTTCGCGTGCCGATCAGCGGTGGCGAAACCGTGCTCGATGCGATCAGCAACATCGGTGGGCTTTCGCAGGTGTCCAGCCAGAAAATGTGGATTGCCAGGCGAACTCCCGACAAGGCCGGTTTTGACGTGCGACTGCCGATCGACTGGTATGCGATCACGGCACGCGGTTCCAACGCGACCAATTACCAGATCATGCCTGGCGATCGAATCTTCATCGACGGAAACAAGCTGTCGGCCCTCGACAGTACGATGGCACGAATTATCGCACCGTTTGAGCGTACGGCCGGGTTTATCAGTTTGACTTCGAGTGCGATTCGAACGTTGAATATTTCGTTCCGAACTCGAAACAACAACAATACGTTCTAGTCGGAATTGAGCGACTGGCGTGACGAAATCAGCAGTCGTAGCGGATAATTCGTTGACGCTCGCTACCGTTGTGCGTAATAATTTAGGAAGACGAGCGTCGCTGGTAGCTCGGTAGCGGCGTCAGAGGTTCAAGAAGCGGAGGCGGGATTTCAGATGCGAAAATTGATTGCACTCACGATCGTTGCTTTCGGTGTGTCGGCTTTGACCACCGAGGCGAGCGCACAGTATCGAGATCCGCGTAGCCCCGCGAACCAGTATCAGCAGCGGCCGACTGTCAGTCCGTATCTTGATTTGTTGCGTGGTGGAGGTTCTGCCGGCTTCAATTACAACACGCTGGTCCGGCCGCGACTCGACCTGCAAAATCGATTGAATCAGGGACGCGTTCAGATTCAAAATGATCGTCGCGACCAAGAGCAGATCAACCAGCAGCAACAGCGCGAGCTGATGAACTTGCAGCGTCACGGCGGAGGGCGTCCAGTGCAGGAGCGGCAGTTCATTCGCAATCCGTTCACACTGCAGCCAGCCGATCCGAGCACGGGTGCCGCTTTGAGCATTCGGCCTACGGGTCAGGGGCGTCCGATTGACTACCCGCGTCCAATCACCGGGCATCGCTCGGGCAGGATGGTCTTTCAACGCAGCACGGGGGAGCCTTACTTCGGTGCGATTAGCAGCCCCGGGGTGCGACGGGCTCGCGCGGGCCGCTAACGGCCCCACTCCGGTCTCTCTTTGATCCTGATCGCTCTAAGGTCGGTGTCAGATGTCTCTAGAGGCTATTCTGGTGGCCTCCGGTGCGCCGCTATGGGGACTGTTTGGTCCTTCATCCGCAGGACCATTCTCTTCGCACCGGATTGAAAAATCGGGCCTGCCGTGGTCTACTCTTGGATTCGTATTCTAGTGCCCGTTCGACCCGTAGAGACGCGAAAATAGCCCTCCATGTTCAAGCAAGTTCAAGGCCCGGTCAAATTCCCGGAACTGGAAGACCGTATCGGGCAATTCTGGCGTGAGCAGGAGATCTATAAAAAGTCTCTTCAAGCTCGCGAAGGTGCCGAGAAGTTCGTTTTCTATGAAGGGCCGCCGACTGCTAACGGCATGCCCCATCCCGGTCACTGCCTGACCCGAGCGATCAAGGATCTCTTTCCCCGCTACCGCACGATGCGCGGCTATCAGTGCGAGCGCAAGGCCGGCTGGGACACGCACGGTCTGCCGGTTGAGGTCGAGGTCTGCAAAGAACTCGGTATCCACTCCAAGGAGGAGATCGAAGAGTACGGCGTGGAGCCGTTCATTCATCTTTGCCAGGCGAGCGTCTGGCGGTACATGCAGGAATGGAAACAGGTCACCGAACGGCTCGGTTTCTGGATCGACTTGGACAAGGCCTACGTCACCTACCACCAGAGCTACGTGGAGAGCGTCTGGTGGGCGCTGAAGGACTTCTTCGATCGCGACCTACTATACCAAGGTCACAAGATCGTCTGGTGGTGGGCCCAAGGTGGAACCGCATTGTCTTCGGGCGAGGTCGGTCAGGGTTATCGTGAAGTTGCCGATCCGAGTGTCTACGTTCGATTCCCGCTGGTCGATGAGCCCGATACCTCGCTGTTGGTCTGGACGACGACTCCCTGGACGCTGCCGAGTAATCAGTTCGCCGCGGTCGATCCTGAGTTGGACTATGCCGTTGTGAAAGACGAAGAGACCGGCCAGAAGTTGATCCTGGCCGCGGCGCTCGTCGACACTGTCGCTGAGAAGGTCAAGCGTGAGCTGGCGGTTGTTTCGACCTGCAAGGGAAGCGACTTGGTGGGTCGGCGATACGTGCCACCGTTCGACTACTACTATGCTGCCGATGGCGAGAAAACGGGAGCGCTCAAAGATGGTGGAACCGAAGCGGTTGCCTGGCGAGTTGTGTCGGCCGACTTTGTGACGACCGAAAGCGGAACCGGTGTGGTTCATCAGGCGCCTGCCTTCGGCGAAGTCGACTACGACGTGCTGGTTGCCCAGCAGGATCGTTTTGCAGAAGGAGAAGGCCCGCAGCTGATCAATGCGGTTGCCCCCGATGGCAAGTTCACCGACGTGGCGGCCGACTTTGCCGGGCGTTGGGTCAAGGAGGCCGACAAAGACGTCTCTCGCAATCTTCGCGGTCGAGAGTTGCTCTTCCATCAGGAACAGTACCTACACGAGTACCCGTTCTGCTGGCGAGCCGACGAAGATCCATTGATCCAGTACCCGCGTGAGAGCTGGTTCATTCGCACCACCAAGTTCAAAGACAAGATGCTGGAGAACAACCGGCAGATCAGCTGGCAGCCCGAGCATATTCGTGACGGTCGTTTTGGCAATTTCCTAGAGTCGAACGTCGATTGGGCGTTGTCGCGCGAGCGCTACTGGGGAACGCCGCTTCCGATTTGGGTCTGTGAAGAAACCGGCAAGCAAGAGGCGATTTGCAGCTACGATGAGCTGACCGCCAAGCCGGGTGCCGATGGCATGCAGGCCTGGGAGAAGGCCAAGGCGGAGAAACCGGAGCTACCCGAGGATCTCAAGGTTCATAAACCGTATATCGACGAGATCACGTACGACTCGCCGTTCGCCGAAGGGGCGCGGATGCGCCGCGTATCGGAGGTGATCGACTGCTGGTTCGATTCCGGCGCAATGCCCTTTGCCCAATGGGGATATCCGCACACTGGTGACGGCGAGTTTGAGTCGCAGTTCCCGGCTGACTTTATCAGCGAAGCACTCGATCAAACGCGTGGCTGGTTCTACAGCCTGCTGGCAATCAGCACGCTATTATTTGACAAGTCGGAATTGAACCCCGAAGATCCGAAGGCGGTGAGGGAGCTGCCGCACCCGTATCGCAACTGCATCGTGCTCGGACTGATGCTCGGTGAAGACGGTACGAAGATGTCGAAGAGCAAGCGGAATTACCGCGAGCCACGCGAGATCTTCGATGTGCATGGCGCGGACGCCCTGCGGTGGTACTTCTTCGCCAAGCAGCCGCCGTGGTCGTCGATCATCTACAGTGAGCAGGCGATCAAGGAGAGCATTCCCGAATTCCT
>CAYLRE010000081.1:0-16904 GCA_964385715.1 uncultured Planctomycetaceae bacterium | reverse complement strand
GCCCCTGGCGGCAGTGTCGGTCTGCCTCGCGGACGATGCATCCGCTGGCAAGAAGTCGAGTGAGGTGAGGCGGCTCGTTGATGTGCTTGAATCGGACGCTCCTGAATTCAAGAAGGCCAAGGCCTGTTATCGGTTGGCCGTGATTGGTGGTGATCAGGCCGTGCCGGCGTTAGCCAAATTGTTGACGGATGAAAATCTCTCGAACTACGGACGACATGGCTTGGAACGAATCGCCACGCCCGCGGCCAAAGCGGCTCTGCGAGATGCCCTGTCGAAAGTCCAAGGTGACTTGCTCGTCGGTGTGATTGGTTCGCTGGGACGCGTGGCGGACGACAAGGCGGCCGGGCAGCTGACGCCGATGCTCTTCGACGCCGATCGTACGATCGCTATGGCTGCCTCTCGGGCGCTCGGTCGAATCGGTACCACCGATGCAGAGATGGGCTTGCTGGCGATGTTCGAGGAAGGAAAGCGGGACAAGAACTCAACGCAACTGCTGGACGTCTCGGCTGCCGGCTGCGTGATCTGTGCTCACACACTCGCGGAGAAGGGAAAGCTCAAGCTTGCCCTCGAGCTTTGCGATAAGGTGCGAGAGTCGAAGGCCGCCCGCGAAATTCGCCTTTCGGCCCTCCATAGTTCCATTGTGTTGCGGGGCAAAGATGGCGGCACGATTGTGCGGGATTTGATTCGCTCCGGAGAGTGGGCCGATTTTCAAACCGCCATGCGGGCGGCTCGCGAGATTGACGTCGATGTTTCCAAGGAGCTGATCGCTCAATTCGAGAAGCAGGAGCCTGGGAAACAGGTGATTCTTGTCGCGGCGTTGGCTGATTTGGGGAACAAGGCGGCTTTGTCGACGCTTGTGAAGGTCGCTCAAAAAGGCGATTCAGCGGTCCGTGCGGCGGCCTTTGATGCTTTGGTGCGACTCGGCGATGAAACCGCGATTCCAGTTCTTGTGGCGGCCGCGATCGGCGGTGAAGCTGATTCGCAAGTTGCCAAGGCGGCCCAGCAGGCGCTCATCAAGATGGAATCGGACGATGTTGACAAGGCGGTGCTGGCGATGTTCGCTGCGAAGGACGTCGCCAGGCTCAAGGTAGCGGTTCACCTGGCGGCCTATCGGCTGATGCCCTCGGCCTCACCTCACCTTTGGAAACTGACCGAACACGAGGATAGTGAACTGCGTCTGGCGGCGATGCGAGCGCTCGGAACGACGGCTCGCGTGAACGATTGGCCGCGGCTACTAGCTCTCGCCACGATCGATAAGGACGACGAGACTCGCAAGGCGGTACGCGCGGCCGCACGGGCTGCCAGTGAACGCAACCCACAAGACGAATTGACGGCTGCGGTTGAAGCGGCGCTCACGGATGCCAGCCCGGAGACGCGTCCGTACCTGATCGATCTGCTTGGCCAAATCGGCGGAGCGAAGTCGCTCGCAATCGTGGTTTCGCTCGCCAAGAGCAAGGACGAAGGCTTCGTTAACGAAGCGACGCGTGTACTGGGCGATTGGAAGACGCCCGATGTAGCGCCGGAGTTGTTGGAGCTGACCAAGACGATCACAAATCGCAAGTACAAGATTCGCACGCTGCGGGGCTACATTCGCGTGGCCAGGCATCTGACGCTGCCGATCGGGGATCGACTCGATATCTGTGATGAGGCGCTAAAGCTGATCGATCGCGCCGACGAGAGAATGCTCGTGCTCGATGTCCTGCGTGTTCACGGGGCTCCTCGCGGAATGCGGATTGCCGTGGGACTGCTCGATGACAAGGAAAGCGAAGTCATGGAACAGGCGGCCCGCGTGATCGTGATTCTAGCGCGCGCCCACGTGCGGGAGTTTCCTGGGCATGCTGAGAAAGCGCTCATCCCGGCTCTCAAGCGGGCCACCAACGAGCGCGTGCAGACCGTGGGGCAGGACATTCTTGCCAAGGCGAGACTGCGTAAGAAAGAACTGGCGAAAGATGGCGAGTAAGCTGGCCATCTTCCCGTGAAGCTAGTTGCAGTGCCGACACTTGCAGTCGCAATCGTCGTCGTCGGAGAAGAGCGAAAGTACGTCGAAGGCGATGTCGAGCCCAACTTCCAGGTCGGTCGGTTCTTTGTGGTCATGATGATGGTGGTAATGGCTGTGGCCCTTTCCTGACGCACAGCCGGTCAAAATCACGACGGCGAAAAGTCCGCTGACGACCAGCATCGATAACGAGAGTTTCTGCATTTTGCGTTGCCCCGGGGATTTTCCTTGGCCAGAGTGGGCCGGATTTGAAAGCGGGAAGGTAGCAATCCGCCGACGCATAAGCAACCGCGATCGCATCTCCGTTTTTTAGCCAGGTGCCTCCTTTAGGGTGGATTACGGCTAACATCTGAATTCGCATCGGTTTTCGCTTATTCAAACGACTCTTTGCGGGCCGATAACAATAGATGTAAACCTTGATCAGCATTGGGGTTTATGGCTATACTAATGGTTCAGTTTGCACTGCATTCACGCCAAAACTTCCCCCCCCACCCGGCGCATGCCAGCTTTGCTCTTTCTTCGATCGACATCTGCCTCGTTTCGCGCGCGGATGACATCTGTTCGCCAACGGTGGCGTACTGCCATGTTGGCGCTAGCATCTGCGGTGGTGTTGCCGGGCCCCTTCGCCGCGAGTGTTGTCCCAGCGACAGCCGCGGAGCTAAGCCCGGAGCAGATCGATTTCTTTGAGTCGAAGGTCCGGCCGGTACTGGTGAATCACTGCGCCGAATGTCACGGCGAGGAAGTTCAAGAGGCCGGGTTGCGACTCGATCACCCGATCACGGCCATGAAGGGGGACGACACAGGGCCGGTGATTGTGCCGGGCGATGTTGAGGCGAGTCGGCTGGTTCATGCGATTCGTCGAACGAACGACGAGAAGCAGATGCCCCCGGACGAACCGCTGCCAGACGAGGCGGTTGCCGCGCTTGAGACTTGGGTACGCCAGGGTGCCCCGTGGCCACATTTTGAAGATGAGACTCAGCTGCCGGTCGATCCGGTTTCGCGCACGGACGAGATTCGCGCCGAGCATTGGTCCTTCCAACCGATCAGACCGCACACCCCTCCCCTACTCGACCACGACAATTGGTCACGCAACGATATCGACCGTTTCGTATTCGCCAGACTCGATGAAGCGGGACTTTCCCCGTCGGTCGAGGCTGATCGTCGTACTCAGATTCGGCGTCTCTACTTTGACCTGATTGGATTGCCGCCGTCGTACGAAGAGATCGAAGCGTTTGTCCAAGACAACTCGCCGGACGCGTATCCACGCTTGGTCGACCGCTTGCTGGCGATGCCGGAGTATGGCCAACGCTGGGCTCGGCACTGGCTAGACGTCGCACGCTACGCCGACACAAAAGGCTACGTCGGTGTGAATGTTCGTGAGGAGCGTTATCCGTTTGCGTGGACCTATCGCGACTACGTGGTTCGCGCGCTCAACGAAGATATTCCTTACGACGAGTTCATCACACAACAGTTGGCGGCTGATCGTTTGGAGCTGGACGAAGAGAATCGATGGAAGCTGGCGGCGATGGGCTTCCTGACGGTCGGGCCACGCTACTTCAATCGCGATCACCGCATCTTCGCTGATCGAATTGACCTCGTTGGGCGTGGTCTGATGGGCATGACCATGGCGTGTGCTCGTTGTCACGATCACAAGTTTGATCCGCTCTCGATGGAAGACTATTACGGGCTGTACGGCGTGTTCGCCAGCTCGAAGGAGTTGCCCCCATTGGAACTGCCGCTGCTCGACGATACGCAGCGCGATGCTGAGGCGCACAAAGGTTACCTGGAGCGAAAGGCTCAGGTGCTCAGCGGGGTCCAAAAAAAGCGAAACGAAGTGCGGCGAAAGTTTGCCCGGGAAATGCGAGCGTACGCTGGCGACTACTTGCAGGCGGTGGTACAGCAGTCGAAGCCGCATCGCACGGATGACAAATCAAAACTGAAGAAGAACCGGACGGGCCTTCGCGGGCCAGTCGGTGGCCGTGTTGGGGGAGTTGGTCGCTGGCGAACGTACATCGACGCTCGCGATCAACACGACTCGGTCTTCGGGCTCTGGCATCGCTTTGCCGAGCTCAAGAAGGAAAACTTTGAATTCGAGGCGCCCGGCGTCCTGGTGGGCTTGCAAGCGGACGGAAATCGCATGGTGGCCGAGGCGTTTGCCGCTTCCCCGCCGGTGTCTATGGTTGAGGTTGCTCATCGCTATGGCGATGTCTTCGAGCGAGTTCATAAGAGCTGGCAGGAGTATAAAAAGAAAAATCCCGAGGTGTCCGTCCTGCCGGATGCGGCGGAAGAGGAGATTCGACAGGTGCTTTATGCCGACGGTTCGCCGACGCGCGGCGTTACCGATCGCGATCTGCCTCGGCTGTACAAGGGCGGCGAAGGGAAAGAGTTTCGCGATTTGAACGTCGGTATCGAAAAACTGCTCGCCGACTCAATGGGGACGGCTCCTCCACGAGCGATGACAGTGATCGACCGCAAGCGACAAGTCGACGCGCACATTCACGTTCGCGGTGACGTGGCGCGTAAGGGCGATAAAGTGCCCCGCCGCTTCTTGCAGGTGCTTTCGCATGTCGATGGTGGTGAGCCGTTTAGCGAGGGGAGTGGCCGCCTGGAGCTGGCTCGTGCCATCGTGAGCCCGAATAACCCGCTCACGCCGCGAGTGATTGTGAATCGCGTTTGGAGCTGGCACTTCGGGCGTGGTCTGGTAAATACGCCGAGCGATCTCGGCGTTCGCGGTGAGCAGCCGACGCATCCCGAGTTGCTCGATCATTTGGCCCATCAGTTCATCGCTAATGGCTGGTCGCTTAAGTCACTGCACCGAGCGATTGTAAACAGCGCCACCTATCGGCAGGCGAGCCACGATCGGCCCGACTGCCGAGAAGCGGACGATCGCAATACGCTGTTGTGGCGCATGAATCGTCGCCGGCGAAACTATGAAGAGATGCGAGACGCGTTGCTTTCCAGCTCCGGAGAACTAGACACGCGACTTGCGGGTGCTCCGTTCGATGACCTCGACAATTCGCGGCGGACGCTCTACCAATTTATTGATCGAAAGGAGATTCCGCGTCTGCGGCTGACCTTTGACTTTTCCGTGCCAGACGCCACGCTTCCAAAACGCTTCAACAGTACGGTGCCGCAGCAGGCGTTGTTCTTGCTCAACGATGCCTTTGTGACACGTCGCGCTCGCAGGCTGCTTGTTCAACTCGATCGTGAAGTGGCGACAGGTGAGACCGATGACCGCATTGCTTGGGCGTATCGGACCGTCTATGGTCGTGAGCCACGGCCGGCCGAACTCGAAGTCGGGCGGAAGTTTGTTGCTTTGGCGGCCGCAAATCCGATTCCGGTGCCGAAGGCCGGCGGCTTAAGCAAGCCCTGGCAGTATGGAACTGCTCGATATGATCGCGAGACAGAGAAGGTGACTCTGTTCAAGCCGATCGAGCATTTCGATGGACGCTACCTGTCGGCCAGTGCCGAATCCGTGGAACAAGGAGGTGCCTTCGCGTCGGTCGACGGTGGTCGCCCCGGTCCCAATGACAAGCAGATGCTCGTTCGCCGCTGGACGGCCCCAGTGGGCGGGTTGTTTATGTTTAAGGCGACCCTGCAGTTAAAGCGTGGTGCGGCTCGAAGCGACGGAATCACCGCCTGGGTGGTCACCGATCGACAAGGCAAGATCGATCAATTTAACGTCAACACGAAGCCAGCCAAGGTTCGCATCGAACGGGTTACACTCGAGAAAGGTGAGCAGGTCGATTTCGTCATCCACAGTGGCGGGCACAACCGTGACGACGAATTTAGTTGGCCAGTTGAAGTCTGGCGTGTTCGAAACGCGGATGAAGGTGGCGGACTGATTGGACTACGCGAATGGCCTTCGGTGGCGGCTTTCGAACAGGCGGGACCGAGCTGGATGCCGTCGATGGGGCCGTGGGAGCAGTACATTCAGGCGTTGTTGATCTCCAACGAGTTCATGTTCGTCGATTAAATCGCGGACGTTGGTGAAAGTGAAAGTCGCGTTGGCGAGAGCGAGGATCTAGATGAGCGGTGCGGATCAAATCAATCGGCGAGAGCTTCTCAAGCGGAGTGGTATGGGCCTGGCCTCGTTGGGGCTCGCCGGTGTGCTGGCCGATGACGGTTTGCTCGCGGCCGAAGATCGTCAGCAGAACCCGATGTCCGTGCAGCCACCGCACTTCCCGGCCAAGGCGAAGTACGTGATTCACGTCTTTCTCAATGGCGGCTGCTCGCAGGTCGATACCTTCGATCCCAAGCCGGAGCTGAATCGGTTCGACGGCAAGAAGTTCCCGATGAAGATGCCGAAGACGGAGTTTCCCGCCGGTAACTGCATGGGTAGCCCGTTCAAGTTCAGCAAGCACGGCCAAAGCGGTATCGAAGTCAGCGAGATCTTTCCGCACGTCGCCAATGTGATTGACGACGTTTGCGTGATCCGCGCTATGCACGCCGATGTGCCGATTCACGAACGCTCGCTAATGCTCATGAACTGCGGTGCCGGCGTGCAGTTCACGCCCAGCATGGGGTCCTGGCTTACCTACGGGCTCGGTTCGGAGAACGAAAATCTGCCCGGCTTCGTCGTGCTTTGCCCAGGCGATGGCGACGTGGTGAAGGGAACCGAAAACTGGCGGTCGGCATTCTTGCCGCCCATCTATCAAGGTACGCTCGTCGGCACGTCCGACCGGCGTATCGAGAAGCTGCTGGCCAACATTCGCAACCCGCGAATCTCCGGGTTACCGCAGCGTCGGCAGGTCGATCTGTTGCAGCAGCTCAATCGGCAGCACCTGGAAGAACGCGGTGACGACGCCGAGCTGCAAGCTCGTATTCAATCTTACGAGATGGCCTACCGCATGCAGGCGGCGGCGACGGACGCCTTCGATATCAATCGCGAGCCCGAGCACATCCACAAGATGTACGGCAACTCGGTGCAATGCAAACAGCTGCTCATGGCCCGGCGACTGGTCGAACGAGGCGTGCGGTTCGTGCAAGTGTGGCACGGCAGCGGCCAGCCCTGGGACAATCACATGAATATCAACCGCTCGATCGCCCGGCTAGCCAAGGAATGCGATCAAGGGATCGGGGCGCTCATTAGAGATCTCAAGCAGCGTGGTATGCTCGACGAGACGTTGGTGCTTGTCACGGGCGAATTTGGTCGGACGCCTACGGTGCAGCTGTTCGACAAGCAATCGAAGAGTGGTCGCGACCATAACTCCTACGGTTTCACGTCGCTATTGGCCGGTGGAGGGATTCGCGGTGGCATGGTCCACGGGGCGACCGACGACTTCGGTTTTCATGCCGTTGAGGATAAGGTCCACGTACACGACCTGCACGCGACCATGCTTCATCAGCTGGGGCTGGATCACAAGCGGCTCACGTTCCGCTACTCCGGACGCGACTTCCGGTTGACCGATGTTCATGGCAACGTGGTCAATGAGTTGATTGCGTAGTTGTTTTGTGAGTCTTTGCGACAAGCTTCACAGGTAGCCCGCATTTACCGCCGCATCATGGACTCATCGCCCAGGATCGATTGCAGTTTGCGAATCGAGCGACTGAGCATGATTCGCACCGAGGCATCGCTCTTGCCCAATTTGTCCGCGATCTCTTTGCTCGGAAGATTCTCCACGTAACGCATGCGGATCGCTTCGCGCTGTTCGTTTGGCAATTGCCCCACCGCTTCCGCGAGACGGGCTTCACGGGCATTTCGAGAGAACGCCTGGCTCGGCGTGGTGATACTCATAATGAGCATGTTCATGAAGTTGGCGCCACCGGTCTTGTCGCCGCCCAGATCGAGGGCTTTTTCACGGCCGGCGTCTCGTTTCTGAGCGCCAAAGTGGTGCCGGTGGGCGTCGATGATCTTGCGCTCGGCGATTTGACAGAGCCAAGAGAAAGGACGCTGGTCTCGCTGCGAGTTCTTTTCATACTGGCGAACCGCCTCGATGCCCGTTTCTTGGAGGATGTCGTCCGCCTCGATCTTGGTGCGGAGTTGGCTACCGAGTTGCCGTTCGATGAATGCGAGCAGTTGATGACGAACGTGGTCGAGATACGGTCCGACGGCCGCTGCGTTTCCGCTTCGCAATTGCTCCTCAAGTTCTGCTGTTCTTTCGTCGGAATGCTTCTCGTCCATAACCATTGTCTGCCTCAGTGCCAAAAAAGCGAGCTTGCAGTCGCGCGTTTGTTTCCGCCTCTGCTGTCAACGGCACATTGTAACCGAACAACGCTCATCGCGGCGATAAAAAATAGTCGGCTCTTGCTTGTCGGCTCGGCGGGCGTGAGAATAACCGTTGCGGCGAGTAGAATCGAAGTAGGCAGAAGTCGGCCCGGTCTTCGCGATGGGCCGAGTCTCTCATCACGCGGCCACTCCATGGACGAAACGCAGAAATACGAACCGCGTAAGGGCGTCGTGCCCGCGACAGCCGACGTCGAATCCGATTCGACCGACGTGGTGCCGGCGCAGACGGACGTGGTGATGCTCGACTCCGGAGGTGACTCGTGGGATGCCATGGTTCCCTACATGGAGTCCTTTCTTGAGGCCTGGGAGAATGGCGAGGGAGAGCCATCGATTGCGGAACACCTGCCTGACGAACCCGCGGTGTTGCGGAGGCTAACGCTTGTCGAACTTCTCAAGATCGATCTGGAATTTCGCTATCGCGGAGATCGTGACAAGCGGCGACTGGAAGACTATCTGAATGAGTTCGAGGAACTGCGTAATCAGGATGGCCCGCCCGCTGATCTTATCTACGAAGAATATCACCTCCGTCGTGATTCCGGTGAGAGCGTGACCGGTGAACAGTACTTGTCACGTTATCCGAAGCGAGCCGCCGAGTTGGGGCAGTTGCTGGCGATTGAATCGCCAGAGGCCACGACCTCGCTGCTCAAGCGTTCGCATGTCGACGTGCAGCCGGGGGAGCGGCTCGGCGACTTTGAACTGGTCCTGATTCTTGGTAAAGGCGCTTTCGGAAGCGTCTTCTTAGCACGGCAGGTCTCGATGCAGCGGCTCGTCGCGCTCAAGGTCTCATCGGACCACGGTAGCGAGCCGCAAACGCTCGCCCAGCTCGATCATCCGTACATCGTTCGTGTTTTTGATCAGCACGATTTGCCCGAGCGAAAGCTCCGTTTGATGTACCTGCAATATGTGGCAGGCGGGGCGCTCGACGCTGTCTTGAAGCGAGCCAAGGCGATTCCCGCTCAGCATCGCAACGGCCGCATTGTCATAGGCGCCTTGGAAGAGCAGTTTGAGCGCACCGGAGGTATCGTTCAACTCGACGAATCAACGCGAAACCGGTTGCGAGAATTGTCGTGGCCGGAATTGGTTTGCCGTTGGGGGGCGCAGCTTGCCGAAGCCCTCGACTATGCCCATTCGCACGGTGTGCTTCATCGAGACGTGAAACCGGCCAATGTCCTGCTCGCCGCCGATGGCTCACCAAAACTGGCTGACTTCAATGTAAGCTATGCCTCGGAGGTCGAAGGGGTAACGGCCGGGGCATTTTTTGGCGGTTCGCTGGCCTACATGTCGCCGGAGCAGCTCGAGGCGTTCGACCCTCGCCATGGCCGCCTGCCTGACGAATTGGATGGTCGGGCCGATATATACTCCCTGGCCGTGCTGCTTTGGGAGCTGCTCTTTGGCGAGCGGCCATTTCCTAACGAAAGGATGTTCGAGAGCCTGTCCGATACGCTCGATGGCTTGCAGAGCTCGCGAGCGATTCGGGTGGACGACAGTCGCGACCCAAGCGATGGTGAACTGACGCAGCGGCTTCGCGTGATCCTTTCGCGTGCCATGGCCCCCAATCGTGATCAACGCCCGGCAAGTGGGGCCGCGTTGGCTCAGGAATTGTGGCTTAGCCTGCAGCCGCGCGCGGCGAAGCTGCTTGAGAAGCCGCTCAAGGGCATGAGGCGATGGTGCGCCCGCCACGCGGTGCTCACGGTCGCGCTAGCAACGTTGATTCCCAATATGCTGGCCGGAGCGTTCAATCTGGCGTACAACTGGCGGATGATCGTTACTCATATTCCGGGCGCGGATGATGTGTTTTTGCGTGTGCAGACGGTAATCAATCTGACCGCCTTTCCGCTCGGGATCGGTCTTGTGATGTGGTACATGTGGTCGATGGCGAGGCGGCTGCGCGCCGTGGTTGATGGAGGGGGCGATTTAGAGAAACAGGCCAGCGCTGAAGGGAGTGCCGCGAGTGAGAGTCGAATTCGTGCGCTGAGGCTAGGGCGATTCGTCGCCTGGGTCGATGTTGGCCTGTGGGGCGTCGCGGGGGTTGTTTACCCGATCGCGCTCAATATGCTCACCACGGGCATGAACGCTACGGACTACGTGCATTTCTTTGTATCCCTCGTCTACTGTGGGCTCATTGCGGCGGTCATTCCCTATCTGTTGGTTTGCTTTCTCGCGTTTCGAATCTTCTGTCCGGCTCAGTACGAGCGGCTCGGGATCGACGAGCGAGAGCACCGTGAGATGAACCTGGCCGGACGTCGGGCTGGCTGGTTCCTGTTGGTGGCGGGGGCATTGCCTGCCTTGGGCCTGTTTGCCCTGGTGATTACCAGCATTTCGATGGATCGACAAAGCGTGATGGCTCAGCTGGTGTTGAGTATTGCGGGGGTCGTCGGTTTTGCGTTGGCATTCTATCTGTATCGAGTGATTCAGCAGGATCTGGCCGCGCTAACGGGTGCCCTCGAAACATCCGATAAGCAATAAGTCAGGCGTTACCCGTTGTTCGCCGAATGTGCAAGGCTCTTGTGCGATCGTACTGCTTTACGAACGGATGCCGCCACATTTCATCAAGAGGAAAGCACCAGAATGCCCAGTCAGAATTTCGATGCCGTCATTATTGGAGGCGGAATCATGGGAGTCTCGACGGCCTATCAGCTGGCTCGTCGTGGACTCAGTCGCGTGGCCATTCTCGAAAAGGGACCCCATGTTGGGGCCGGTTCGACGGGACAGTCGTCAGCGGTCGTGCGGCAGCGTTACGCTAATCTAGAGGTCACGTCGCTGGCTCATTGGAGCTTGCGGATGTTTCACGAGTGGTGCGACCGACTGGAGCTCAAGGAAAACCGTTCGGGGTTTTCTCCAGTCGGCGTAGTTTGGGTGCCGGACGCGCGGGGCGACAGCGATCGAGATGTCGCGGAGAACTTTGCCAAGCTGGGGGCACGAGGTTCTATGGTGTCGGCCAGGGATCTGCACGAGCGATACCCGTCGTTGAATCTGTGCGATGAGTCGATAAGCCTGTCCGGAGAGGGTCACGACTGTCACACGCCAACCGAACTGTTTTGGGAGCCAGACGGGGGATACGCTGATCCGCAGGGAACGACAGTAGACTTGCTCGCGGCCGGACAAAATCTCGGCGTACAACTCTTTGCTGGTCATGAGGTGGTCGCGATCGAGCGAGGGGATGGAGACACGTTTTCGGTTAGCTGCGCAAGCGGAGCGGAATTTAGCTGCGCACGGCTGCTCAATTCCGCTGGTCCGTGGTGCAACCGAATCAATGGTATGCTCGATGTCACGCTGCCAATGACGATGCAGCCGACCCGCGTCGAGATGGCGGTTCGCGATCGCCCGACAGACGTGGTGGGCGACGTGCCGGTCTTCGTCAGCGCCGCGGACTTGGTTTATGGTCGCCCGGAGGCGGGCGGACGTCAGCTGTTGATCGGGTCTGTTTCTCCGGAGGATGAGAAGGAGCGAGTCGGCGATCCTGATCACTTCGACACCGAGGCATCCGCGGAGTTTCGCGAGCGGATGATGCACTGCCTGCATCATCGCTTCGAGATGAAGAGTCGCGGGACCGTGCATGGATACGCGGCTCTTTACACCGTGAACACCGACGACTGGCATCCGATCGTTGATGCCATTGGTCCGACTGGTTATTTCGTCGCCAACGGTTTCTCCGGGCACGGGTTCAAGCTTGGTCCGTCGATGGGTGCGATGATTGCCCGAATGATCAGCGGAATCGAGATGCCGGATGATCCGGCGGTCGACATCCGGTACTTCTCCGCGAATCGGACACCCATCCGTTCCAGTGGCGGCGTATTGGCGTAGGCGGTGTGCCGAGGAGACTCGACCGCTATGGCTTGGCTGATTTGGAGATGCCAAGCTCTTGGGCGATTTCTGGCATCTTCTCTGGCAGTGGCGATTTGGCCAGCTGTTTGCGGATCGTGTCGTCGAAGTCGGCATGATCGCGGATGCCACGCAGTAGCCAGGTGCGGAATTCGTCGTGCGAATCGCTTATCTTTCCGGCGAAGATGTAGATCGGACGAGCGCGATCCTTTTCGCTGGCCGAGAGAGACTCAATGAGGAATTTCGCCGCCTTGGCCGGTTTGTCTCGTTCCAATTCGTAACGGGCGGCAAGTAGAGAGGGGAGCGGTCCCGCTTCGGAGTTGGGGTAATTGAGAAAGTCGCGGACCGCAACGTACAAGGACCGGTGCATTTTCAGCTTCTTGTCGTAGCCGCATAAGGCGGCCAGTTCCGCATTTCGATGGGCCAGTTCATTGCCCGCAGTATAAGTACGGGAGAGTAACGCGTAGGCGAAGCGATCGACCTTGTTGCGGAGCTCGGCGGCTTCGTCTTCAAATCCGTACTTGTCGAGTGCTTCGGCAAGTAGGCAGGTCGTTGCCAGGTCACCGTGGTCCGCATAGGCGGCCAATAGCTTGTCGCGACTCGCTTCTGGGTCCTCGTCGTCAAGCTGATCGATCAGTTTCTGGACAAACCCGTAGCCGCGGTCGTAGTTGTTCGCTTCCGGCCAGAACGCGCGGCGGACCAACTCGCTTGCCATGGCTTCGCCTAGAATATGATCGACCTGGTCGGACATGAAGTTGCCATAGGCGATGTGGTTGAAGGCATCCAGGATCAGGCCACGGCCGAGTCCGTCGCGGCCAAGGTCGGCCAATCGCCGCATGTCGTCATCCATTGCCAGTGGAGTTGCTAGCGACTGGAGCCGCTTGAGCAGTTCCTCGCGGTTAGCGGCGAATTGATTACTCTCGATATCGCTATCGAGAGCCTGGTATTCCTCCTCCAACGTATTCTCATGCCGAAACGCACAGGCAAAGCTAATCGGGTTGTAAATTAGGTTCGATTGCGTCGGTTCGCCGACAAAATTGTCATTGTTGCGTTCTAGAAACCGAGATCGCGGGAGGACGAAGTCGTAGAATTCGGACTTCTTCGGTGTCAACTGAATCGGATTGGCTCGCAGATAGGCGAGCAGCGTTTCTAGTTTTTCGTCCTCTCTGCGATTGTGCTTGAAGCTCCAGGCGTTGCGGGCGCTGCCCACGCAGCGATAGGCCATGTACGGTGAGATCGTGCGAATACTCTTGATCTGGTCAACGATCGCGTCCGCATTGGCGTCGATTGCGTAGAGAGCACATAAGGCAAAGGCGTAAATTGGATCGTCACCACTGCCGTCTCCCATCTTGCCCCGAAGTTCTTCGATATAGCGGGCTCGAACGACATCATTGAGTACGCCGCCGTCACCTCCACGGGAGTGTCGGTAGGGCCATCCACCGTGCTGGTTCGGACGTACGATCGCCCACTTGACTCGTTCCAGGTAGTCTTGCATCGCCGAACGAGGTTGAAACACGTCCCCTTCCTCTTCCTGAGGCGGTCGATCGGTATACGTCGTGTCGGCGTGGCGAAGCTTGACCCACTTCAGAAAATGCTTGTCTGAGAAGTCGAGCGTTCCGAGTGGGGGCGCGAATCGCGGGAAGGGATAGTGGAAAACGTAGTAGGCAAAGGAAACGTCGTGAGTCGCTGGGTCGGGAGGTAATTCTCCGTCGCGGTGTCGGTTGGCCACGCTCAAATAGAAGTCTGTCAGCTTGCGGAAATAAGGGACAGGAATCTCATGTTGGGGTGGTTTTGCCTGATCCCATTCCTGATTGGCTAGTTGGAGTCGCAGCTGAACAAATTCGCGTAGCCAATCGAGGTCTTGTCGATTGCGGGGATTCTCGGCGATCCAATCGCTTAGGGCGTAGGTTGCCCGCACCGGGATGCGACGCATGCTGGCGGCAACTTCGACCGGTACTTCGACACCAAGTTCGCGCAGGAAATAGTCAAGGTAATATCGATGTTCTCCTTCGTAGAACCCGAGGCGGCGCACTGGCAACAGATGGCGAACCGTAAGTGGAAATAGATGCCCACGCCGATTTACGATGAGGTCCATCGAAAAGTCGTTGTTCCGGTCATGCTGGTTGCGATAGAAGTCGAACTCCCAGCGGCTATAGACGCGACGCCCATTGATGGCCAGGATGCGGTCGCCGTCGATGCCGAGGCTAGCATTGCCGCCGCGAAGTCCGGACTGGTGTCCTGGGCCTTCGACCATTTGGCTGACGATCATTGCTGATCGTGATTGCGGTGTGAGTTCATCTAAGGATGTCTTCTCGAAATACTTCCAGTGCACCTGGGCGGCCGAAGAGGGCGTGTCTTGTTCGTTGTCACCAGGAGCTGCGCTCGACGTCGTCGCGAAGCCAATCGTGGCCGCGAGGAGCAATAGTCCGAGCGTGCTGGCACGCGAGGTGACAATTGCGTTTCGTTTTCTTGGCAAAGTAAGTAAGGCCATGGATTCTATTTGTTTCGCATTACCGAATGGTTGCCGTTTGACTCCATCTCAACTGAGCGCCCTTCAATTCTGGCGAAGAACGACATTGACGTTCTCGCGCAGCTCCGAGAAGTCCTCGACGTCGTAGCGTGATAGACGGGCCTGTTGGGCTGACACCGTTTGTAGCTTCTTGAGGGATGCCAGCGCCTGAAGGGAAGCCCCGCGGAACTGGGTGCCCGATACCTCAACAAATTCGAGGTTCTTAAGTCCAGCAAGTTGCTCGAATTCGGCTGCCGTAAGTCGTGTCGATGCTAAGGAAATCCAGCGAAGCTTGGGTAGCGTTCGTAGGTGGCTGATGGCATCTCCGGTGACAATCGTATCGCGGAGGCTCAACTCCGTTAGATTGGTCATCTTTGCCAAGTGACGAACCGCTTCGTCGTCGATCATGCTCGACGTTAGATCGAGCGATTGCACTTGGGTGAGTTGGCCTAGCTTGGCGACCTGTTCGCGGGTTGGATTGAGATGGTAGAGCGACAGGTACCGGAGTGCCGGGAGTTCGGGAAGCACGTCGATCGCCGCTTCACCTCCGCGATAAACTTGGACGTGGAGTGATTGCAGATTCTGCAGGCGGGTAAGAGTCTTGTAGTCTTCCGCATCGCCCGACCATTCGTTCTCGATGCGTACCGCGAATGTCGTTTCGGCGTCGCCGAGCTCACCGGTAAATTCGACCGTTGCGCCGAGTGACTGCAACGCGGCAACCGCGAGAGATTGACGCCGGGCGAGGAGGCCATGCAATGTGTTGGTGGCTCGCCGTGCTACCGACGTGTCGTCCGAACGGACGAGCTTAGCAAGTGCTTCTTCCGCGGCAGTCTGGGTGAGCACATTCTGCGAGCTGAGATGAACCGACAGGATCCGGAAGGCGCGAAAGGCAACCTCGAAATCGCTACTCCCGGCTGCTTCCGCCACACTTGCAGTTGCTGCGTGGCCACTGCGAATCAGAGCGGCGGTCGCCTTCTCGCGTGCGCGGGCCTTAGAGCTTCCTAGGTCTTGAATCCACTGGGCAATTTGCTGGGGGCTGGCGTCACCTTCTTGCGACGACGAGCCGTTGGCCTGCTGTCTGTCTTCTTCCGCATAGGTCGCGGTTGGCAGAATGCTAGCGCTGGCAACGTAAAGTAATAACGTTGCCACCGTCGCGGTGACCCGACAAGTTCGCGTCGTCTGAAGCATCGCAGTTACTCCCGCACACGTTGGATGTACAGGTCGCCCCTCATTTGGCTGCCGTGAACAGGCTCACCAGACCTATCGTCACCTTACCAGCCGGTCATGCCCTTTTCAACACGCTGGCGCTGTGCGGAGCTGGCGTTGTTGGACTGTACGGACTAGGCGAGGTTTGCAAGAGGTGCTTGCCCACTCGCGTCACGCAATGTACGCCATGGCGGGCTGGCGTTCTCAATCACCCTGCCGCGAGGGCTGTGGTATCATGCCAGCATGTAGGGGCGGCTGGCGTCGTCGTGGTGGCGGGATGGCAAGTGCGGTTCGAGGATGACAGGCATGGTCTACGACAAGACGTTGGCATCACGCGTAAGCGACGTACTGCATCGTCGCCGCGGCTTCGTTGAGAAGAAAATGTTCGGCGGCATCGGCCATCTTCTGCATGGCAACATGTGTGTCGGTGTCTGGAAGGATTTCCTCATCGTCCGCGTCGGCATCGATCAGTACGAGCAGCTGCTCAAGGAACCGTTTACCAAGGAGTTCGACATCACGGGCAAGGTGATGCGCGGCTGGGTGATGGTGGATATGCCTGGCGTTGACGGCGATGAGCAGCTCCGCGAGTGGATCGAGCGGGCGGCTAAGTTCGTGCGGACGCTGCCGCCGAAGTGACGGTTTGTGTTGGTCCAGCCCCGCGGTTGGCGAAATGACGCACACCCCTGCTATCACCGCGGTGCGGGATTTCCGTGATACCGCTGCTAGTATTGTTCTGATTGGGCAAAATCGCTAACCTCCGCAGGTGTATGTAGGTAAATGGCTGGGCGGAATTCTGCCGCCCTGATCTTGCGTATCACTTGGGGACTTTGCTCATGGCCAAGGAAGGTCGGAAAAAGCGTCGCCGACGGTGGCGGCTGCGGTTGTTTCTCGTCTTGCTGATTGTCGGTATTGGCGGCTGGTACTTGCCGTGGCTTGCCACGCGCGAGCCGCTGCGGCCGTGGCTCATGTCGTGGGCTTTGCCGGAGCTCGATGGCGAGGTTCAGGTCGACGACATATCGGCCAGCTGGTTCTCGCCGCTCAAGCTGCATGGTGTGCGACTTCTGGATGCGCAAGGAGCCCCGCTCTTGGCGTCGACCAATGTGGTCAGCGAGAAGACGCTCATGTCGCTTGTGAGTGACTCG
>CAYLRE010000080.1:0-16908 GCA_964385715.1 uncultured Planctomycetaceae bacterium | reverse complement strand
TGAAATCCTTGATCTCGTCGGGACATCCCAACGTGTATACGATCGATCCCACAACGAGAATGAGTGTTGCGGCAAGAAGGACGATCGAAGACTTCGATACATGAAAAATGGATAGTTTTTCATGTACCTGTATGGCAAGAATTCTCTCGGAAACGCTTGAATCTGCGGCCTGAACTTCGTCCGCCCATCCTTGCATTAGCTCAACTTTCTCGTTGTACCTTCCTACAACGAAGAAAAAGCTGAGAAGAAAGAGCACGAGGGTGTAAGACACGCCAAACAGCTTCAGGTTACCAACGACCCGAATACGTTCCCAGTCAGCAAGTCTATCGAACCAATCGCGTACACATTTATCGAAGTAAACTGCATTCCGGCTACCCTTTGTAGTCTCAAGTCCGATTGCACTTTGCGCCCCGACTGCCTTCGTGAAATCGGCTTCCCCAATAGTCGCTTCCGTAAAAGTCGCCCCCTGGACATCTGCGCCTGACAGGTCCGCTCCCAGAAGATTCGCCCTATAGAAATTCACCCCAGACAAATCACATCTACGGAGAGCACCTCTTGTGAGCTGCGACATCGCGAACGACGCCCCACTAAACGTCGTCTTTTCGTCCGCAATGATCCTCTCGAGATTCGAATTCTCTAAACGGGTATCCACAAAATCGGCTTCGCAAACGTCGGCACGCGCCATCGAACAACTTTCGCCAAAAGCGTTCAGAAGTGTGGCACCACGCAATTCGGAATTCGCGAAGTTGGCGCCAGACACATTAGCCCGTGTCAGATCTGCGTCCAAGAATTTTGTCGAATCAAAGCGTGCCTTACAAAGATTCGATCCAACAAATTTGGAGCGACTAAAATTCCCCCCTGAACAATGTGCGTTGGTAAGGTCGACATCTGAAAAATCCGCTTGAGTCGCTAACACATCACGTAGATCAGCATCGCGCAGACGGGCCCCCTGAAACTTCGCGTCAACCAACTTTGCGCTGCCGAGACGAGCATAATCAAGTACGGCGTTGCTAAGATCAACGCCCGAAAAATCGACGCCTCTGAGATCAGCCTTTGAGAGATCGACGCCCGCGAGGCTGGGCAGTTGTTTCCCATTTTCGACTCGCCGATTCCAATAGCGTACACCTTCAGCTCCCTCAAGTAAGCGTCGAGCAGCCTGATCCGTCGTCATACAAAGGCCCCAAAAAGCAGTTGTCGTCTGCGAAACAATTATGCGGCCAATGATACTGCGTTGATTGAATATTATCCACCAACTTTTTGCGCAGGTGGGCTCATTTTGCGCCTTGACATTTATATATATTTCTGTACACTTATCGCTGTCAACAAGAAAATCGATAGCGGAAGGGCGAAAACGACTTCGCAAGACACAGACAGCGAGACACAGCCGCGCTTCGTGCGGGCAAGAAATCGACAAGAACATGCGAGGCCGAGACAGGGTGCCACTGGCTCTGCCAGTGGCCGATAATCGCGGCCGCTTTAGGAATGAGAATAACCGCCACCGGTTGGCAACCATGGATTCCCGCATGCACAACATGCCCTACGAATCAGTGCACTGGCAAAGCCAGTGGCACCCAGATGCTGAGCACGAAGCATCAGAGATCTTCAAATCCGTTGCCGCAGGTCGTTACAGGACGATCACCCCCGTAACCCGAAACGTAAGTGAGGGGCACGACCAAACATGCTTCACCAACAAGTGGCAGTCTGCGTTAGCGCGTGCGCACATGCCGCACGACAATGGCCGACTTGAGGTGCAACCGCGGCTCAGCGGGAGCTTCGCCCTCCCGTAGAACGAAACGACGCTCGAACAAACGTTGAACATGCGTTGAACAAGATGCGTACATTCGTCAAACATCCGTCGAACATTTGCGGAACAAACGCCGAACGAATCGTGAACAAATGCCGAAAAGCGAGCGAAATCTAAGCCCGAGCATGATCACAGCAAAAGCGGTAACTGCCCGCAAGCGAACCGCTTACGACAATTCGCCGCTCGACTCGCTCAGCGAATCGTACGACTCCGAAGTTTTCGATTCGGCGCCAGAATTCGACATCGACGCGGAAACTTCACGGGCTAGGCCGGCCGCCTGGGAGAGAGCCTGCTGCTCCGCACGATACGACGAAGACTCCGACGAGGACGATGGGGCCTCTGCCGACTCGTCAGTCGCATCGGCTAACTCGCCGGCGGATTTCTCCGAGTCGAGACGAGCCAACAGGGCATTGAACTCGGTCGCCATGTCCTGCCACATATCGTTATCACGGAAGCGAATTGGCTTCACCTCTTCGCCAGCCGCCAAGCGTCGCAGGTCATTTCGCAAGCGAAGTGCCGGGCCAACAAAGCGATTGCTGGTCCGAACGACGTCGATCACGGCCATCGGCAGCAACAACACCGCGGCCAGGTATGCCGGAGCGAGCTCCGTGGCAATGGCCGCCGCGTGGCTGGCAAGGGATCCGGTATCGGTCGTGGCAACTCGCCAGAACAACAACATCGCACCAATCGCTACGAGGCAGCAGAACCATTGGCCAATGGCCCGAGAAACCAACAAGCTCTGAACGGGGCGATCGACGAAGTCCTGATTGCGGCGACGAAATGACATGATGCTGAGCCCTAAACAATATCGAGGCATAAAATTAGTGAGGCGAAGTATCTCAAGCCTAGCTCACCGCAGACAGCGGAGAGCGGAACTGACGCCTGGGTTATCGCCCGCGGACTGCAAGAAGAGCCCGCACGACCGGACTAACCGGACCGGCGCAGGCTTGAGCGGGGCTATTCCGGCGAAGAGCGTGATTAGAGGAGCTGCCTGGGGCGGCAGCATGAATTACCTGCCACAGGAGACATGGAGAAAGAAAGAACTCAGCGATGCCCCACACGGGCTGCCGCATGGCCCCGCTGAGCTACCGCATCGCAATGGTGCGGGCGAGCGGCCGCAGCACGTTATCGACAACGTAACCCTCGACCATTTCCTCGCAGGTCTTGGCGAGGCCATTGAGGGCATCGACGTAACTGGTCTCCGCCCCCAGGCTGCCATACTGTCGAGCGGTGAAGTAGACGCTGAGCTGTTCCTCGGGGAATTCGCCGGTTCGTACCTGATAGGCATTGGTCCGGCTCTCGATACTCATCCGGCACTGGACGCGGCATTCGTCATCGAGGGCCAACGTGACGGACGGTTCGTGGCTGATGAGGGTCGCCCCGGTGTGGTCCATAAACCGCTCCACAGCCGGACTGACGCCCAGGGCCTCGGCCACAAGCTGGCTGTGATTCCCGCGATAGGTGAAATCAAAGCCGAACAAGAGGTCGAGAGCCTCGCAATCGAGCGGACTGACCGAAAGCATGAAGGGAGCCAGATCGAGCATCAGGCGATGCTGAGCCATGGCGTCTTCGAGCGACTCCGGATTGATCTGACCGGAGCAGATACGGCGAGCCTCGATGCTGGTCCAGCGATAACGGCCCTGGCCCTTCTCCTCCTCAAGCACGAAGTCGCCCTTATCGCGGCAATAGAAATTGCGCATGGTTGGATAGGACTTCTGGACGCGCTCGAAGTAATGGAGCACGGACTCCCGGCTACGGGGAAGATCCATCTCCGTGGAGAGCGTCATATTGACGTAGAAATCATCCGCCAGGGACAAATACGGAGTCATCGACGTTACTTTCTCTGGGGAGCCACTGACGCTCGGCAAACCGTGACGGTCACGAGCCAGGCGTCAACGCAAACTTTATCACGAAATCGGCCCCGCGGGGGGCTGAAACCGGGCCGCAAAACTGCAACTATTAGGCTATCAGGAACCCACCCCCTTCGCCAGAGGACGCCGATATGAGAAGCGAACATGAGCCGCTAAACGGGGACATTTTCCGCACAAAACTAGGCTGGATAACAATCCTGGGACGGGGTGAGGTGCTAGCGGGCCTGCAATTTGGTGCCGCCACCAAAGAGGAAGCCAGGCGGCGCGTGACCGCGGAATTTGGGGAGGATATTGCCTTCACCAAATGGAATGAGCCGCTCGCCACGCGGCTAACGGAGTTTGCCGCTGGAGACGGCGGAGCGGACGATTTTCGCGACGTGAAGATCGACATGACCAGCCTTCCCCAATTCACGCGGCGAGTACTCCAGGCATGCCGCAAGATCGCCCCCGGAGAAACCGCAACGTACCAGCAGCTAGCCACCCAGGTCGGCTCGCCTGGTGCGGCCAGGGCGGTTGGCGGCGTGATGGCCAAGAACCGTATCCCGATCGTGATTCCCTGCCACCGCGTTCTGGGTACCGGCGGCAAATTAACCGGATTCTCCGCTCCAGGCGGATGCGATACCAAGCGACGAATGCTCGACCTCGAAGCCGGCAGCCTCGCTCCAACCTGCTAGAAACGTCGCGAACCGCCCCGTTTCAGCGATCTTGGCACACTATACAAGGCCGCAACTCGTTGCTAATATTTTGTGAAGTCTGGCAGGAGGCATCTCCGAAGTAGTTTCAGGCTGACGCACCCCTAGCTCAATTGGATAGAGCATCGGTCTACGGAACCGAAGGTTTCAGGTTCGAATCCTGAGGGGTGTATTTTTTATGCGCTCTGCCAGAGCCATCGGCTGATTTCTTGTGGCCGTCCTTTCTTTCTGCGTGCCCGTCCCGCTCAATATTCCCGCTCCGTGACCAAGCCAGGCAGCGGTACCGGGTACTTTCCGTCCGCGTCCGCCGTCAGCGGCGATGCCGAATCTAGCGTCAGCTGGTCCACCTGCGGTGCGAATTCGTGCTCATGCTGGAGCATATCCTTTCGCGTAATCGTCCGTCCGGTATGGGCCGCCATTCGTCCCATGGCCGTGATCAGGCTCGCCTCCGCCCCGCGCCGCGTCTCGTTATAGGGCCGGTCGTTGCGGATCGCGTCGATGAGATGGTCCCACTCCCGCTGGTAGGGATTGGGCTCGCGGCCCGCGAATCGCCAGATCTCGTCCGCCTTTACGAATCTTTGCCCCTTAAAGATCCGGCTCCGTGCCGGCGTGTGCCCTGCCGCGGAGATAATCGCCGAGCCCCGCGTCCCCTGGGCATAGCTGGCGAATTCGTTGTCACAGCCGGCAATGTTGCGGCCGCCGAGGTGCAACTTCGTGCCGTCGTCGAAGGTATATTCGACCGCGTAGTTGTCAAAGTTCTGGTCGACGTAGTCACCGCGATAGTGCCGCCCGCCGAGTCCCTTCGCCTCGACCGGCCAGGCTCCCTTCATCCAGCAGCATTCGTCGATGTTGTGGATCAGAAAATCGCTGAAGAGTCCGCCGCTGAGCCAGAGGAAAGCGTGGAACCTCTGCACCTGATACATCAGTTCGCTCATCTCGGCCGGCTTCCGCTTCGTGAACTCCTGAACCACCGGTCCGGTCACGCGGTAAGCTCGCAGCGAAGTTATGTCACCAATCTCGCCGGCGTCAATCCGTTCTTTTAGTTGTTCCCGCGCCTCACAGTGTCGACACATCAGGCCAACACCGATCTTCAGGTTCGTCTTCTCCGAACGATCCACCAATTCCAGAAACCGCCGCGTGCTCGGCCCGTCGACCGTGACCGGCTTCTCCATAAAGACGTGCAGGCCGCGATCCAAGGCGTAGCCAAAGTGCACCCAGCGAAAGGCAGGCGGCGTGGCGAAGATAACTACATCCCCAGGCCGGAGCACGTCCATTGCCTTCTCGTAGGCATCGAACCCGACGAAGCGGCGATCCTCCGGCACGTCGACCTGATCGGGCTTCATCTGGCTAAGATTCTTGTAGCTACTCGCGAGCCGGTGCTCGAAGACGTCGGCCATGGCGACCAGTTTAATCGGTCCGCCGTCTGAGCTACCCCTCTGGACCGATAGGGCGTCGATGGCCGCTCCGGAACCGCGACCTCCGCAGCCAATCAGGGCCAGGCGAATCGTATTGTCTTCCGCTGCGTGCACCGGATTGGCAGCCGCAGCGGCTAAGGTCGTGGCGGCGGCAACCTGCCCGGTGGTCTTAAGAAAATCGCGCCGCGTTTCAGGCTGCATATCGTTATCAGGCTTCATATCCAGGGTCTTATTCGATTCTGCGCTGGAATGTTCGGCAATTTTTTGATGCTTGTTCAACATTTGTTCGCATGATGTTCAACGTTTGTTCAATGCTTTTTCGGCAGATGTTCAACGTTTGTTCGGGCGTTGTTTTAAGTTGGCCTGAATATGGGTGCCACTGGTAGCTTGCTACCAGTGCAAATTCAATGCGAATCGGTCGTGTCCCTCGCTCACGCTTCGGGTTATGTTTTGGGCGTCATGCCCTACGAGAAAGTCACCGCCCTGCTCACGCTTCGCACTTAACCATCGGCCCTCCAAACTCGACCATCTGACCATTATTCCATTGACATACTACACGGACACCATCATGCACATTTGGGCCGATTTGTCAAACAAGAATGAGCCCCCTCGCGGCAACACACAACGGCCCCGGCCACGAGAAGAATCACGGCTACCCGCATACCCAAACACGCTGCGTGACCACAACAACGAGAATCGAATCGCCTAGCCATCCTTACAGGCAACAAAGAACTGATAACCGTACGCACTGCTGAAGCGACGTCGCATATCGATTTCGCGATCCGTCATGCCAACGATCGACAGCGCCGCTTCGTCACCCTCGTATTTCTGTTTGAGCGCCGGCAGCTTGGCCACCAAGGGAGCATAGTAATCGGTCCACCAAGCAGAATCGGGCAGCGTGAAATCATCGACGAGCTTGTAACCGCTGCCCGAGAGCATCTGCCGAATCGCCTCGACGTTGCCCATCGCCGGATACTCGCTGCCGAAGAATGCAGCCACTTCCTCCGGCGGCTCGTCGGTGAGCCAAACCAGTTCCGTGAAGGCGAGGTAGCCACCAACTCTCAATAACGGTCGCCACGCCTGCAACGCTTCCGAAACGCCCATGCAATAGGCGGCCCCCTCGGACCAGATCAGATCGAACGACTCGTGCGCAAACTCCAGGGCCGACATATCGGCATGCATCACCTTCACGCGATCCGATAGCGAAGCCTCACCTACTCGCTCCCGCAGCTGCTCGAGATACTCATCGCACGTGTCGACCGCCACAATCTTGCCGGCAGTCTTCTCGGTGAGCGTAAGCGTCTGCATTCCCGGCCCGCAACCGATATCCAGAATCGCCGCGTCGCGCGGAAGTTCGGCACAAAGGGAAAGAGCCTTGGCCGTACTACCGGCGTCGCCTGGCCCCTGCCTTGGCAGCCCTCGCTGCACTTCAAAGAAGACCTCTACCAGCCGCGGATCCATGTCGTTCATCAATAGCTTCTCCTAGCCTGCGTTCCGACGCGATTACAAGAACGCAGCGAGGGACGCGGAACATAGACGCTAGTTGTACCTGCGGAATTCAGAAAACAACAGATGCGGATGCTTCGCTGGGGGTTCGTCGGCAACCGTAGAATAGCCTGCCTGAAACTTGGGCAGGCAGGCAAACGCAAAGCGCAGAAGGCGGAAACTTCGTGCTATTACCGCCAACTGCAATTCAGCCGCATCCATAGGCAAACCAAGCGATTGTACGTTCCCCCAATACAAATGCCTCAATCACAACCGAGCGCGAACACGGCGGCGGCACGTCGTTTGCAAGGTTGTTCTCGATCGCTACGGCGACTGCGCCTTTCCTCTGGCCTTCGGAGGGCATTTTCGCGTGTCGCCTGACCTGACGAGATCGAACGTGAACACCAAGCAGCTAGTTAACCTTCCCGACGCCGCCTCGGAACGCGTGTCGATCTCGGCGCCGATCCGCAAAATGCTGATCGGCATTACCATGTTCGTCTCGATCTGCCTGGTCGCGGTCGTCGGATATGCAATGGCGGGCTGGCCGCTCGATGACGCAGTCTACATGGTGATCATCACGATCTTCGGTGTCGGCTACGGAGAAGTGCAGCCAGTGCAGTCTCCGACGTTGCGAGCGCTGACCATCATGGTCATCATCGCCGGCTACGCGGCAGTCATCTACACCGTCGGCGGTTTTATGCAAATGGTCATGGACGGTGAAATCAACAAAGTGTTGGGAGTGCGACGAATGACGAAGGAAATCGATCAGTTACGAAACCATACAATCATTTGTGGAGTCGGCCGCATGGGCTCGACGTTGGCCGAGCAGCTGCAGGCAGCAGGCAAACCGTTTGTGGTCATCGACTGCGATGAGCGGCGACTCCAGGCGGCCCGAGACCAGGGGTACCTGACTATCGACGGCGATGCGACCGACGAATTCGCATTGGAACAGGCGGGCATCGCCTGTGCGTCGACGCTAGCGACCGTCCTCTCGGGCGACGCGCAGAACGTATTCGTGGCGATCACGGCGCGCGCCATGAACGAGCAGCTCATGATTATCGCGCGTGGCGCAAACCCACGCACTGAGAAAAAGCTGCTCGGTTCCGGCGCCAACAAGGTCATCCTGCCGACGGCCATCGGCGCTTCCAAGGTAGCGCAGTTGATCATATCGCCAACCGCCGAGAACATGCTTGAGCAACTGTCTAGCCGAAATAACATGAACGACGAGTTGGGCCAGATTGGCCTGCAATTCGACGAATTGCGTGTCGACGAAAGCTCCCCGTTGGTCGACAAGACGCTGAGCGACATCGAGGTGCGCAGCAACCACGGCTTCCTGATCGTGGGCATTCGCCGCGTCGATGGTACCACACTGCTAAATCCACCAGCCGAGACGCAGCTAGTCACCGGCGACACCGTAATTGTCCTAGGGCACGACGACGACATCCCTCAACTCGCCCAGCGCTTCGTCGGTGCGGGAAAAATGACCTATCGCGGTGTAACGGTTGAGGGATAGATCGGCGCCGCGACTGTGGACGAAGAGTCACTTTAGCCGCCGATGGCTACTTCGAGATTGGCGAAAACGGGCTGGACCGATTGAGGTGATTTCGGAATTTTTGTAGCTGATCGGCGCAGGCCACAGCGACGCCCGGAGGCAAATTCTCTTCCAGCACGGCAAACACCTCGCGTCGTCCTTGTGTCAGCGTTTGCAATTTGATCTTCACGTTGTCCTTCGAGACGACCTTGAGAATGCCGTCCTGAGAACATTTGACGCGAGCAATGTCTGTCCAGTCAATCGAGCGCAGGCCGCCAAAGATGCCCTGGTATTCCAAGCCGTCGTCGGTGGTAAACACACGCATCTGAAACAGCAAAACGACGAACACACCAGACAGAGAAAAGAAAAGAGTCCCTCCCAGCATCGCACCCCAGAATTCGCCAGGAGTCTTGAAGGGCATTACGAGGCAAAGCGTAATGAATCCGATAAGCGCCGCACCAATAAACAGACCGAACCCCCAAGCCACCGATGGCGCGTAACGTATGAAGGCTGCCCCGGTCGAGACGTCGCGTGGAGCGGCTGCCTTCTGCGTTCGGGCCACGAGCGACAAGACCAAGCCAACAATTCCCCCTATGACGCCGAAGAGCAGAGTTCTTTCAAAATCGATAAAGCCGAACATAGACACAAATCACCGTTTCAATGGAGGAAGTGGTGGGCAACTTGCAGGAACAGGTCGAATGGACCTCTGGAAAATCGATGCTCTCTGCGGATCGACTCCGCCCGTGAAAATATCGCGCGATCAGCATGTCTACTCCTCGAGATGTCTACTCCTCGAGATGTCTACTCCTCGAGATGTCTACTCCTCGACGCGTTGAAAGCCGATCGTCGCATTCAGCTCGTTGTAGGTCACATGTAGTTTGCCGTCTTTGACCTCGTAAGCTCGCCGGAAGGTTTCGCCCGTGTTGCTCACGGCGACCATCACGTTACCGTCGAGTCGGTAGGTGCCTTGGTCGTTGACCTCTTGCACCCGTCCGTTCTGAAACGCCATTCGCGCGTAGCCGGCGTAATTGCCGTCAAGCTGGAGAATCACAGCCAACTGCATATCGATGCCCGACACGCGGCCCTGATAGATCCACTTGCCGGCAACTGCGGCGTTCGGCGATTCCGGTCGCTTCTCGTCATTGTTCTCGGGAATATTGAGCGGGGTAATCTTGTAGCCTTTGTCCTTGAGAAAGGTGTCCGACATCTTCGGCAGATCGAGCGGCCAGACGCCCTCGTCGCGCATGGCGTAGATGTCGGTGATGATGACCGGGCCCTTCTCTGCCTTGACAAGCTGTGCCTCACCTGCCTTGACCGCTTCAATAAATTGCCCCTCTTTCATCATGGTCGTCTCAACCGGCAGCCGGGTGCCCGAGGGAAGCCGCACCGCCATGAAGCAGTGCCCCGGCACCATGACGATGAAGGGACGCAAGCCGACTGCTTTGCAGGCGCTGGCATAGAGAATTGCCAGGTCGATGCAGGTACCGGCGCGATTTCGCAGCACGTCGCGACCGTACTTCACGTGTTGTCGCACTTGACCGTCGACCAGAAGGCCTGGTGGCGACTGATAGGCGATATTATTGGTCGCCAAGAATTGATGAATCGCGGCCACAAACTTAATCGCCTCGGCGTCCGTGAAAGCGGCGCCCGTGCCGCCGACCGATTGCGCAATCGCCCCGGCAAACTGCTGAATCACCGGGTCCTTTGCCGTGACGAACGAAGCTGCGATCATCCCGCCGTAGTCAAAATTGTCGTAAAAGTCGTGAGCTTCGTCGAGCGTCATGCTGGAATAGGTCACATCGTTGCGGGCCAATAGCTCCAAGCGACGGGTGTCAGATTCTTGCACCAATGTCCCGTCTGGATCACGATACTCCATTTCCATTTCGAGCGCGACCGGACGGGAGCCGGTTGCCGCTGCGACCTTGTCAATGTCGAGAATCGGAAAGAAGGCGTCTACGACTGTCGCCCCCGGTACGACTCTCGGTGATTTTTTCCATGGACTCCACGAGCTGTATCCATTAATGCGAAAACGAACGCGATAGTCGGAGACCGTGGTCGCGCCAGTGTTGCGGAACACCTGCTTGGCGGTCCAAAAGTAGGGAAACACGTCAAGCGAGTGCGACTTGGCTAACGACGACATAATCGAAGGCTTGGACTCCAGCTCGAAGTCGACCGAGGTCCGTGCGTTCGGTACGTCTGCCACGACCGGAAGACGATAGTCGATGCTAGGTGGGTTCTGCTTGTATCGCGCCTCGGTAGCGCCCTCAGGCAGTTGGATCTTGATCACCAACCGCGAAAGCCCCAGCTCGGACGTTTCCAACGTTGTGAAAACCAACTCCCGGTCACTACTGCTAACCACGTCGACATCCGCGTCGGACTCGAACAAGATTCGCCAGCGGTCGCCCTTGAGCGCGCGAGCGATGCCTCGGTGGTTGTACGTGAGCGTGAGTTCACGGCGATCGTCGTTGAGCTGACCGTCGACGTCGTCCATCTCCGCCCAATGATGTCCGGCCCCCAAGCGGCGTAGGAGAACCGTCATCTTGCCATCCATTTCCTTCGCAAAGCTCTCCTTTCCTTCCTGATACATCTCCTCCGTAGGCGCCGTGGCGACGAGACTCACCTGGCCGTCGCCGACCTTATCGATCGAGATCACGCGTTCCAATTGTAGGATCTGCGAGTCTTCGGCCCGGGCGATGCGCTCGGGCAGTATCCCAAGCAGGACCACCGGCAACCCCGACAGCACTATGAATAAGCTTCGCCGCGTGAGCATCGAGTCGATCATCGCGTCACCTCCGAGAATTGGAATTGGTAACTTGAAGAGATGAGCATGCACGCCACCCGCGACGCCCGACTCCCCAAGACCTTCGCGCACGTTCCCTCGCGGTCAACAGAATTGCCACCGCATAAACAACAATTCAATTTAGCGATCGGGAAGAACTTCGTCAAAAAGAAACTTTGACATGAGAAAGGTACATCTGTCCGTCACTGCGTTCGAGGAAAGCTAGGCCATCATCTTCTTGAGCCGCGTGAGCGCTCGCGCGTAGCGGATGCTGGCCGCTTTGGCAGAGATGCCAAGCGCGGTGGCAGTCTCCGTATTGCTGTGACCCTGATCGTGCCGCAAAGCGATCACGCGCCGGTCACATTCGCTGAGCCGAGCGACGGCATTACCCAGTTGCTCGGCGAGCTCTTCATGAACCGCATGCTGCGATGGCGGCTGGCTCCGTTGCTCCGAGGTGCCGACGAACCGCGCATTCTGCCCGACCAGAATTCCACCGCGGTCGGTCGATACTTCACGGTGCAGATCCCGTTTCGCGGTGGCCAAATGATGCCGGTAAAGATCGATCATCGTTTGCCGCACGACGAGCCGCAGCCACAAGAAAATGAGCGAGTGATTTCGGGATGCTGGACTTGTAGGTCGGCTCGTTTCACTCCCGTCGAACCGGAGCCGCCGTGAGCCGATCCGTTCATCGGCCCCAATCCATTCATCAGCAAAGTGATCGAGCCGCCTGGCCGCGTGCAGGTACGACTCCTGCAAGACATCGTCTTCGTCCAGGCGGCGACGGAGCCGGGCGTCCATTCTCGCGGCAATGATTCGCAGTAGCGGATCGTGGTAGATACCGAACGCCTGACCGAGCGCGTCGACATTGCGATTCCGTAAGGCGTTGACCAAGCGACGTTCGTCGCGCACGCTGAGCGCCAAAGGGCAGCTAGGCCTCATCTCTGCACCCTCTTCCTATGGATCGATTTGCCGCCTGCCTAGCCGCAGGCAAAGCGGCTCTAGGACACGAGCCCGTCTCTCTGCGGCCGGTATTTTGCGAATGCAATTTTGACTTCACCTATACAAACCCCGGGGTGGAAAAAAAGTTTCGCGGCCAGTTGTAGATTTTTCAGACAAATCCCGTTCTACATCGTGGGCCAGGCAAGGGTTTCATTTCTAAGGGCCTTCAACCGGTCGGAGATCGATGACTTCTGCGGCGATTCGTCGCCGCGGGGGCATCGACGATCGGTCGAAGGCCCGAACCAGGGCGATTCCGCCTGCGACATTCGTCACTTTCAGGGGTTCGAGAGGAGGCTCACGGTGGACAAGAGAACGAAGAGAGAGATACGCGCCGAGCGCCGGCGAAAAGCACAACCAGGCCGCGTCACACGACTGGCCCACGAGACATTGGAAGAGCGACGGCTACTGGCGATCGACACGATGACACTTGGCTTGATGGCTCCACCCCCGCCGCCCGTTGAGGCTGCGGCCATGACGTCGGAAGTCGCGCCGATCGACGGTGTCGGCAACAATCTCGACAACCCTGACTGGGGTTCCGCCGGGATCCAGCTGCTTCGCAACACCACCGTCGAATACGCCGACGGTATCGACGACCCGGCGGGAACCGATCGACCGTCTGCCCGGGAAATTTCCAATGCCGTTTCGGCTCAGAGCGAGTCGATCACAAATTCTAATTCCATGACCGACCTCGTCTGGCTATGGGGACAGTTCATCGACCACGACATCGACCTGACCGTGGGAGCCGATCCGACGGAGACATTCAACATTGAAGTTCCGACGGGCGACCCGCACTTCGATCCCTTCGGAACTGGCACGGTCGAGATTGGGCTAAGCCGCTCCGACTACGACGAAGTGACTGGCCACTCGTTCGACAACCCGCGGCAGCAGATCAACTCGATCACCGCGTTCCTCGATGGTTCGGTGATCTATGGAAGCGACGCCGAGCGGGCGGCGGCCTTGCGGAGCTTCTCTGGCGGACGGATGGCGACAAGCGACGGCGACCTGTTGCCGTTCAACACGGCCGGACTCGACAATGCTGGTGGACCCTCGGACACGCTGTTCCTGGCGGGCGACATTCGCGCCAATGAGAACGTGGCACTAACCGCGATGCACACCGTATGGGTGCGGGAACACAACCAGCTGGCCGACGAGATTGCCGCGGCTAATCCGACGCTCTCCGATGAAGAGATCTATCAGGCAGCCCGACGGATCGTGGTCGCGCAGTTGCAAGCGATCACCTACAACGAATGGCTGCCGACGCTCCTAGGTCGCGGGGCAATCGGTCGCTATCAAGGTTACGATGCGACGGTCAACCCTGGCATCGCGAATGTCTTCTCAACGGCCATGTACCGCTTCGGCCACAGCATGCTCTCAAGTGAGTTGCTGCGGCTCAACAACGACGGCACCACCGCCGCCGAGGGTTCGCTGGCCCTGCAAGACGCCTTCTTCGCCCCCGACGAACTGACCGAGCATGGCATCGATTCGCTGCTCCGAGGGGCTGTCGAAAACCTGGCTCAGGAAATCGACACCCAGGTGGTCGACGACGTGCGGAACTTCTTGTTCGGCCCTCCTGGAGCTGGTGGCTTCGACTTGGCAAGCCTGAACATTCAGCGTGGGCGCGATCATGGGCTGGTCGACTACGCCCAGGTTCGCGTTGATTATGGTCTCGCTCCGGTGACCAGCTTCGACGCGATCACCTCCGACGTGGAACTTGCCAACAAGCTTGAGCAGCTCTATGGCGACGTGAACAACATCGACGCCTGGGTTGGTGCCCTGGCGGAAGATCACTTCCACGACGCCAGCATGGGTGAGCTGGCCTACACGGTGATCGCCGATCAATTCACGCGAATTCGCGACGGCGACCGATTCTGGTACCAGAACACGTTCTGCGGTGAAGAGTTGCGAGAGATCCAGGCGACGACGCTAGCCGACGTGATTGAGCGCAACACGAATCTGACCGATTTGCGCGACAATGTCTGGACGACGGGAGGTGACCAGGACAGTGGACGACCTGATCGCCCGCAGCGACCACCCTTCTTCCATCGTCACGATGAACCGGGACCACGACCGGCAGCTCATCACGCTCACCACCATCACCGGCATCATCATCCGAGGAGGTCTGAGCAAGAGCCGGTGGAGCCGGCGGGCGATCCTTCTGTTGTGGTAACGGCAGCCGACGAGGTGTTTGCGGAAATGGCCAGGCGAGGTCCACGACGCGGTGCACTCCTTGGCGATACTCTGACGAGCGGCGAACCGGCCGCGCCGTCAAACATGTCTCCGACGTCGATCGATGCGGCGATGGAGGAGCTGTTCGGTGCGATGGAAATGGAGCGCCGCCGTCGTAGGTAGTACCGTCGGCCGTAGTATTGACGACAGGGGACGGCAGGAGGCCGTCCTGCAGCAGCGCCACCTAGGTTGCCAAACAACAGAATCTTGTTGTCAGGTTTTTCTCCAAATCCGTGCATAGGAGGGCGAGGCACGCGTACGAGCCATGGCTACACCGCGAGTAGACGTACCACAAACACGTAGGTCAGGCTGTGCCTGACGGAATCTCTTTGGTTCCCTCGCTGACGCTTGGGGCTAAGTTTATCGGGTGCCATGCCCACGTTTGCGTGGGCATGTGATTTAACATGCGACGGAAGCATGCTCACCAGGGGTGAGCATGGCACCCAAGATGGAGACTTTAGTTCCCGCATGCACAGCATTCCCTACACCTTGCACTGGCAGAGCCAGTGGCACCCAGGGATAACCCCCAAACGGTCGTTCATTTTTCGACAGGATTACAGGATGAGACAGGATCCATTCATTGCATCCGCGTCGATCCTGTTCATCCTGTCCAAAAAAGAAATACTGAGGGGCGTTCTATGGGATTTCCGGTTCGTGCGACGGACAAGCACCAGTCGCACCTACGGCCAGTACATCAGGATCACTACGCCGCCGGCGAGCGACAGTCCGAACACCAGGGCGATTCGGCCCAACAAACGCCCATTTCCCAGCACGGCAACGGCGCCCGCCTTGAAGATCAGGTTCGACATTGCCCCGATCAAAATCATTCGCCAGCCGGTATCGATCGACAGCCCTTCGGCCTTGATCAGTTGCACGGTGGAAAGCGTGATTGCGTCCATGTCCGTTAGACCGGAAATCGCGGCTACGAGATAAAGCCACTCGTCGGAGAGATTCTCTCGCACCGCGGCCACGGCGAACAGAACGACGCCGTACAGGATTCCGAAGATGATTGCCGCCTTTAAGTCGGAAGGATCTTCGTCCAGCAAAACTTGCTGCTCTTCCTTCCTCGTGCACACGTAGAGTATGACGCAGATGATCGTCATCCAGCCCATCATGACTGCCAAAGGGGCAACCAACTTTGGCAAGATGCTGGGGCCAACGACCGCGACCTCGATAATCACGCGGGCGAACACAATGGTCGAGGCGATCATGATCACGATACTCGCCAGGCCGGCCGCTGACGGAACTTTCTTCGACCGCCGGCTGTAACTAACAGTCGTCGCGGTGCTTGAAATCAGGCCGCCGAGCACCGAACTTAGCACGGTTCCTGCCCGCGTGCCGAGATATTTCGATGCCAGATAACTGCCTACACTGATGCCGCAGATCAGCACGACCATTAGCCAGATCTCGAAGGGATTGATCACCTTGTAGGGACCGTACCCTTCGTTCGGCACCAACGGCAAAATCACCAGGCCGATTAGCACCAATTGAAAGATGGCGCGGATATCTTTCTCGCCAATGCGATCGACGAAGCCGTGTAGCATGCCTTTCCATTGCAGCAGCACGGCCACGACACCGGTCACGATGATCGCCAAGATCGTTTGGTCAACCGAGAGTGCCACGCCGACGATGTACATGATGAGCATGCAGACCTGGGTGGTCAGTCCTGCCCGTGATCCGGCCCGTGCTCCCGCCCGCATCGCCTTCGCGTGGCTAGCGACCGCGGCCATCGCGCCGATCGCCACTAGCCCTGCCACAACCAGCCAGTAGCCAAACGGATCGGTCAACAGCCCGACCATCGTGCCGAACATGGTGATCAGCGTGAACGTGCGAATGCCGGCCACGCGAGGCGCGGTCCATTCACGCTGCAATCCGACCAGCAGCCCCAGGCCGATGGAGAGCGCGAGTTTTTGAGCAACGATCCAATCCATGCGATCGCCTACCCTCTTGCTGAAAAAAGGCAACGAATGCGGAGCCGTCATGAAATCGGCTGCCGCGCCGTTGCGATAATCGAACCCGGCAGATGACCTATTTCAATTATAGATCAAAGGCGACTAAGAACAGTGGTGGCAAGCTACCTATTTCGCGGCTGTTTGATCCGCAGCG
>CAYLRE010000079.1:8123-17005 GCA_964385715.1 uncultured Planctomycetaceae bacterium | reverse complement strand
GTCGGTTCGTCACGATCGTCTCTCTTCGCCTTCCGTCGACGTGACACATGGGTGCCGTTGGCGATTCGTTTGATCGTTGCCCGACTTACGCGTGTGCGTCGTTGAATCTCGCGATGGGTCACGTTTCCTGCTGCTAGTAGCCGCTCAATCTCCCGAACAACGTCCAATCCAATCATCCCCGAGTGCTCCCTTTCTTCATCTCACGATCCCGGTCCTTCTAAACCCCGTCGGTTCACCATTCATCTGCCAAGTTCTCGTCGGACCTACTTCCGTCTGGACACCGCTCATCCCAGTCGATAACGCCGTCCCACTCGTCCAAGGACTCCTGCCGATGGTCCTCGTCTTCCTCGTCGCAGAACACGTCCCAGATACTGTCGTCGTATTGCGAACGGTTCGCATTACCCTTCGCCCAGCGGTCCTCTCCCTGGGCCGGCCAGTCGTCCACCGGCCGCCGCTTTGTTGCATCCGTTTTGCTGGGAGTTTCCGTTTTGCTCAAAGGTGCGGCGGCTGGCGTCCCCTTTTTTTCCGACAGCCTTCTTTTCTCCGGCATTTTTTCTTTCCTGATCTAACGGTTCGTTTCGCTGAGAACCGTGCACAACGCTAAGGAGCCGATTCCGCCGGCGAGCTTCTGTGGGCTTCTTGCCCTGGCATGACCGCCTCAACCGGCCCGCGAACTTAGTGTACATTAGAACATTCACGCCGCGCGTTTCAAGTACTATTTTTGAACCCTCTTCCGTCACCCAAATAACCGCACCAACGAGCATGACCACCGATCGCGACCCTCGCTCGAGACGGCCCGCATGACCACACGAAATCGCCCAGCACGGCCCATACGGACGGGCGGAAGAAGGGAATTTGCCAGAGGAAACTCTTCCTGCGGCTGATACCGAAACGGACGGCTGTCACAAATAGGCTTCCCGTGCCGCATCGCCCGCCTAAGAAGACTTAAGTCTCTGGCACAGTCAAAAGAGCCTCGCCAGTCCTGGTCGAGTCCAACGGCGATTGCCGCCGAAGAGAGGTTGTGAAGAGGGCATGGCTAGCCGTCTTCTTCCCGGCACGACCGTGGCGGGATTCATGGACTGAGCGAGATCGAGGCAGGATGCATTAGGCGAGAATCGATAATGCGAGAAAACAACATGACGCCCGACATCATCAACGCTACCTTTGGCATCGCGTTCCTAGCCGTATGGGCCTTTATCGGGGGCGTGGTGATGCGTAGTCCTCTTGGATAGCGCCTCTAGGAAATGAACCACGTCATCTCAAGCTGACCATAGCCGACCCCAAGTGCTCTGCCTTTGAAACACCTGGCACCTAATCTGCATGGCATCTAGGCCAACTGGCAACGCCTCTTGAACAGCGATCGGGCCAGCGACGAAGCCCCAATTAGAATGAGCACGATTGTCAGTGGCTCAGGTACGTCGGTGGCTCAGTTACAGGACCCGGGACCGACCGGTGTGACTTTGCCATTTGGGCAGTGAGGCTAATCCAAAATGAACCGTCGGTTCGGCCATCAATGGACGAGCCCAACACGGACCTATCGCTTCAGACGAAGCACGACCAACGCCAAGGCACCCAGCGCAGCCAGCACGATCGCGGACGGTTCAGGCACGGGACCTGGGCCAAGACCGCTCGTATCCCCCGAGCTGAATAACACGGCGTTCGCCTTGGTGTCGCCGGAGTTGTAATACGTTGCTTGATCCTGGTTGATGTACCAGGCCTCGAAGGTAAGCGCGCCTAGGACGGGATCCCAATGCAGTTCGGCCACCAGAGGATGCCCCATGCTGGGCATCGCATTGCCATCCCAGTTGTCGACCGGGATGTTGTAACCACTGGTGTGCGACAACAGCATCGTCAGGCTGGCCCACTCAAATCCCCACTCGCCGAAGCCACTCCAATCTTCGTTCGTAAAGGGATCGCGCCCCTGAAGCATGCGACTGATATGCTCCGGGGTCATTCCGCCGTTGTAGTTCCCGCCGTTGGCGTAAACGCCGAACCGATCGCGGAACTCCAGGTCCATCAACGAAAGGTTCTCGATTCGCCAATTCTGCAATCCCGCCGGATCGTCTCCATGGCGAATTCCACCAGAGATCGTACCTTCGCCAGTTGCACAGTCGATCGACAATTGGACATCGATAAAATCCCAATTCGTCCGATCGTGGTTGGGGTAGGTGTAATTGTTGCCAATGTACAGGCCACGGGCTCCATGGCCATAGGAATAGGTCGATCCGCGGGGCACAAGATCGAACACGATGTTCGCCTGGGCCGGCACCGCGACCAGAACCGCCATGACAAGCAATACGGCCGAAGAGACGCAGCGTTCGCGCGGCCGCTCGGCAAGAATGCGACGACCTACGATCGCCGAAAATAAACTGTGACTACGTTTTTCACGCGGGCGCGTGAAGGGGTCTCTAAGTTCCATTACGATTGTCCATCTCAATTGAGATCCAACGCACTCTACCGCGTTTGACCTCGTGAAGTTAAATCATTAGCTCCTCGTTGAACTTGTTTCACTGAACGGTAGTCTCACCAAACGATGAATCCATCGAACGACAAGAGTACCGTCGCCCTATCAGTACACAGTTTTCAACACCACATTTTCGTTTCAAAAAATCACCAAACGCAAAGTCTTAGTAACCCCAAAAAACAAACTTCTAAACGCAACCCCTATCTTGGTTTCTTCACACGGGACGACTCCGAACGGCCATCCGCAGGACCACTTTCAACGTGCCGCCGCTCATCCAACCGCGATGCTTCCTCGAACACCTCGGAGAAGTCGACGTTGTCCACGGCGCCCGGCAGATACAACCAGACACCCATCTGGCGTGCCCAGATTTCCTCGGCGACGTTGCCTTCGTTACCACAAAGAACAAGCAGAACGCCTTTCTGTCTGGCGGCGCGCTCCGTGGGACCCTGAAGTGCCACGGCCGTCGAGCCATCACTCGTCTCCAGGTCAAAGATGATCAGACTCTGCCCATCCAGAATGTGCGGGCTGGCGTCGAGTTGTTCCTCGCCACACTCGACGGCGTCCCACCCGGCACTACGGGCAGCTTGCACTAGGAACTGGCGTCGATCCGGATGCAGGCCAAAGACCATACAACCTGATCGCGCTGGCGACGAATCCACTGCCGTGGATTCACGCCGCAAGGAGGTACGCGTACCTCCTACTGGCTCATACGTAGGTTTCATTGAGTTGTCTTTCGTCAGTCGATTCGGGACACTAGCGTTTCCTAGGTGTGAATCGAGCCCCGAGATCACGACGCAACGCGGGGGTCAATCGATGGTTGTCGGTCACGAAACTATTGCAACAGGCGTGCCAGAACCGAGCGCCGAATCCAAATTACAAGCCACAAACAAATGCTGCAACAGCACTTACGTAAAACACAATTACTGTAGTCCGCCCCCAACGGGGGACGCGATTCGACGCGCGGCTATACCATTTTGGTAGAGCCGGTATTCCAAAATGGCTAGGCGCATCAGCGGCACAACCCTACCGAATTGGCATAATCGCGCTAGATGTAAAAGGGGCTCGCAATAGCCGCAAGACAGGCGACACGACGCCGCGAGAAGCCCCGCAGTACCCCCCCTTTAGGGAGCCGAAATGCCCCTGCCGGCGCCCGATCTCAGTCGCCGTAGCCATTTGGATTGGCTTGATGCCAAAGCCAGGCGCTCTCTACGATTTGCCGCACGTCGGGGTACTGCGGCTGCCAACCTAATTCGTCCTGGATCTTCTGGCTGCTCGCGACCAGCGTGGCGGGGTCCCCGTCACGACGCGGTCCAATTTTGGTGGGAATCGGATGCCCCGTCACTTCGCGAGCCGTGTCGATGATCTGTTTGACCGAAATCCCGCGACCATTGCCTAGGTTGTACTGTCGGCTTCCCTGATCCAAGGCCTTCAGCGCCAGGACATGCGCCTGTGCTAGATCGGAGACGTGGATGTAATCCCGCACACAGGTCCCGTCCGGCGTATCGTAATCGTCGCCAAAGACTGTCACATTCTCTCGCTGTCCCATGGCCACTTGGAGCACGATCGGAATCAGATGGTATTCTGGATCGTGGTCCTCTCCTCGTTCTTTCGTAGCCCCTGCCGCATTGAAGTAGCGAAGTGCCGCGTAGCGCAAACCACTGGTTCTGTCGAGCCAATAGAGCATTCGTTCAAGAATCGCCTTCGATTCGCCGTAGGGACTGCCAGGAACAATCCGCTCTGTTTCGGCGATCGGCATCTTTTCCGGGTCATCGAACAGATTGGCGGTCGAGGAAAGAATGAATCGTTTCACACCATGGGAGAGCATCGATTCGAGCAAGTTCGCCCCACAGAGCACGTTCCGCTGGAGGTATAAGAACGGTTGCTCCATCGACTCGCCCACCAGCGTGTGGGAGGCGAAATGCATAACCGCGTCGATCGCATGCTCATCGAACACGGCGTCGACTGCCGCTCGATCGGCCAGATCGCCCTCGATGAACGTGGCATCCGGATGCACCGCGGCTCGATGCCCCTGAAACAGGTTGTCGAACACGACGACCGATTCTCCCGCCTGAAGCAGCTGTTCTACGGCCACGCTACCGATGTAGCCGGCGCCTCCGGTGACAAGTACTTTCATCGAGTTCTCCAACGCTGCTGGGCTTCTTGTGCGGGGATGAGTTTTGTTTATGGGATCAGCCGGGTGGGGAGACAAACACCACCGGATTGGCGCGACCACTTGAGTGACGCGTCGGCACACAAGTGTGCGGCTCGAGGTTGACTTTCGCACAATCGCGGCGGTTTTCTAAGCCCCATACGGTTTGCCCCTGCTCAATGCCGATAGACCCTCCAAGGTGCTCGACATTCCTCGCTGGCAGGTCGATAAGATCTGCTAAGACAGCAACTTGCGTTTGATGCACCAGAAACGCCGGTGGCGAAACCGCTGGGTCAGACGATCACTGAGAGTGAGCTGAGCACCCGTTTCTGGCACGCCAAATGCACTCAATACCGCAGCTGAGCCGCTAGATTGACACCCAAAACGGGTAAAAACGACGATTAATCCCCTCGAATTAAGGTCTCCTTAGCTATACACCTGCCGTGCACTCTGTGTTCTAATAGAGGGTCTCGGCCTTAGAGATACGGCCGCCAAAACCTTCGTGACCGAAACACCCCCGTGCAATCGGAAGAGCCCGGTGCGATCGGAAGACTCAGTCACGCCCCCGCCTCGGGTTCATCCACGAGCCCGTCCCCTACCCGCCACAACACCGCCCGCCAACACAACGGTCCAGGAGTCGCCACACGATGTCCTACCTGCGTCATTCTTTGATCGCGATCGCCTTCTCCCTCGGCTTCGCACTTTCGTTCAGCTTCGCTGCTTCGGCCATGGCCGACGATCCAGCAGAAGTCGACTTCGTCCGAGACATTCAACCGATTCTCAGCGAGAGCTGCTACCACTGCCACGGCAGTGACACGGCCGAAGGTGGCGTCCGCTGGGATCGCAAGTCGGCCCTGATCGGCGGCGACTCCGGCGAGATCTCCGTCGTCCCCGGCAAGCCGCACGAAGGTACGCTACTCGCCCGTCTTCGCGGTGAAGAAGAACTCATGCCTCCGGAGGACGAAGGCGAGCCGCTCACCGACGAGCAGATCGCACTGATCGAACGTTGGATCGAACAAGGTGCCAAGTGGCCGGAAGACGCACAGGGCGAGATCGAAGGACCCTCGCACTGGTCGCTAATCGCGCCGCAGCTTCACGAGACGCCCAAGACTCAGGACAACAACTGGTCGCGCAATTCGATCGACTCTTTCGTACTAGCCCGCCTGGAGAAGGAAGGCCTGAAGCCTTCGCCGGAAGCCGATCGCTACACGCTCGTGCGACGACTTTATCTCGACATCATCGGCGTCCCGCCAAGCATCGAGCAAGTTGACGAGTTTGTGAACGACAAGCGTCCCGACGCCTACGAACGACTGGTCGACAAACTGCTCGCCTCGCCGCAATACGGGGAACGTTGGGCCCGAATGTGGCTCGACCTGGCCCGTTACGCCGACACCCAGGGCTACGAAAAAGACAACCGGCGCTCGATCTATCGCTACCGCGACTGGGTCATCTCGGCCTTCAATCGCGACCTGCCGTTTGACCAATTCACGATCGAGCAGATTGCCGGCGACATGCTCCCTGCTGCTACGACCGAGCAGTACATCGCCACGGCGTTCCATCGCAACACGATGACCAACACCGAAGGCGGTACCGACGACGAAGAGTTCCGCAACGCGGCGATCGTTGATCGTGTGAATACCACCGGCCAGGTTTGGCTGGGACTGACCGTAGCCTGTGCCCAGTGTCACAGCCACAAGTACGATCCACTTACGCAGCGTGAATACTACGAGCTCTATGCGTTCTTAAATCAGACCGCCGACAACGATCAGCCGAACGAATCGCCAGTGATCGCGACACCACTCGGCGAAGTGATCGGCGAGATCGACACACTCATGGTCAAGGCTTATCACCTTCGCCAAAAACTCAACACGGCGAGCTCGCCCGAGCTCGACAAGGCGCAAGCCGCCTGGGCCAAGAAGCTGGCCGACGATGGACCGACCGCCCCGCCGAAACTGGCAACCTGGCAGACAATCGGCCCCTTCACCACCGACAGCTACGGCGAGACGCTCTCCACGCAGTTCCCGCCCGAGTTCGAAATTGACCTGACGAAAACCTATCGCATCGCGAAGAAGAGCAAGGAAGAAGGTAGCGAGGAAACTGAGCAGGCCCCAGCGGACGGCGCAGAAACGACCGACTCAAAGCCTGAAGAGAAGACCGAGGAAGTCGAACTAGCCTGGAAGGAATCGCCGGAGCTGGTCGACAACAAAGTCCACGAGCTCAAGGGCGACTACGCCGCCTTCTACTTCTATCGCACGATTGAAGCGGAAGTGCCCGGCCCGTTGGATCTGTCTTTCGGTAGCGACGACAGCATCAAGGTTTGGCTCAACGGCCGCGTGGTTCACGACAAGCAGATCGGCCGCAGCGCTTTCCCCGATCAGGATCGCGTGCCGGTTCAACTTCGCGAAGGCGAGAACCGCTTGTTGGTGAAGGTCGTCAACGCCACCGGCAAAGGCGGCTTCTTCTTCCGAGCTCTCGGTGGCAAGCTCCCCGAGAACGTTGTTCAGATCGCCGGCATCACGCCGGAGAAGCGTAAATTGCAGCAGCAAGAAGTGCTCAATTCGTACTACCGCACCATCGCACCGAGTTTGAAGCCGTTGCGTGATGAGCTGTTCGAAGCGGAGTCGATGCTACAGACGATTCGCGCCAAGAGCGGTGGTCCCACGACCCCGATCATGCGTGAACTCGACGATTACCAAAAACGCGACACCCACGTGCTGGTTCGGGGTAGTTTCTTGACGAAGGGACCGGCCGTTGAGCCGGGCGTTCCCGCCTCGCTGCACGCTATGCCGGAGGGAGCCGAGATGAATCGCCTCGGCCTGGCGAAATGGCTCATCGACAAGAACAATCCGCTCACCGCGCGCGTGATGGTCAATCGTTTCTGGGAAAAGATGTTTGGTCGCGGTCTCGTTCATACGAGTGAAGACTTCGGCACCCAAGGAACGCCTCCCTCGCATCCTGAATTGCTCGATCGCATGGCGATTGACTTCATGGAGCAAGGTTGGTCGATGAAGCAACTGGTCAAGCGAATTGCCATGTCGGCGACCTACCGACAGAGCTCCCGTGCCACGCCGGAATTGCTGGAGAAAGATGTCGACAATATTCTCCTGGCCCGCGGCCCTCGCTTCCGCCTGGAAGCCGAGATGGTTCGCGACCAGGCACTCGCCGCTTCCGGTCTGCTGAGCAAGAAGATGTTCGGCGAGAGCGTCATGCCGCCCCAGCCGCCGGGAATTTGGCAAGTTGTTTACAGCGGCGACAAATGGGAAACCAGCCAAGGTGAGGATCGCTATCGTCGTGGTCTCTACACCTTCTGGCGACGTACCAGCCCGTACCCGTCGATGATCGCCTTCGACGCAACTAGTCGGGAAATCTGCACCGTGAAGCGAACCCGCACGAACACGCCACTCGCGGCGCTCGTAACACTCAACGACCCGGTTTACATCGAAGCGGCTCAAGCTCTGGCGCGAGCCACCGTGACCGAAGGTGGCGCAACACTGGAAGAGCGAGCAACGTATGCCTTTCGCTCTACGCTTGTCCGTCCGCCGAAACCAGCCGAGCTACAGCGAATTTTGTCGCTCTACCACAGTGAGCTAACTTACTACCGCGAAAACTCCGAAGATGCCAAGCTGCTGGCCACCGAAGGCCTTGGCGAAGCACCCTCGGAATTGGATATTCACGAACTGGCCGCCTGGACCGTGGTGGCTAACGTCCTGATGAATCTGGATGAAGCGTTGACCAAGGGATAACGCCCGGTAAGGCGAGCAGGATTGCTCGCACCGATCCCCTCGTGTCCCACGCGTCAACGAACTCAAGGAATCCAATCATGAATCTATTCGAGCACAAACTGCAGCACACGACTCGTCGCCACTTCCTCCAAGGCGGAACCGCCGGGCTGGGTGCCATCGCCCTCTCGTCACTCCTGGCCGGTGAGAAGGCCCGTGCCGAGTCGCCTTCTTCGGCACCAGCAGGTGGTCCCTTGGCCCCCAAGGCGCCGCACTACAAGGCCCGCGCGAAGAACGTCATCTACCTGCACATGGCCGGTTCGCCTCCGCAGCAAGAACTCTTCGACTACAAGCCAAAGCTGCAAGAGCTCAATGATCAGGACTGCCCGGACGAGTTCCTCAAGGGCGAGCGATTCGCGTTTATCAAGGGTCACCCGCAGCTGCTCGGCTGCCCCTACAAGTTCTCCAAGCATGGCGAGAGCGGCGTGGAACTTTCGGAGTTGATTCCGAACCTGGGCACCGTGGCCGACGACCTCTGCATCGTCCGCTC
>CAYLRE010000079.1:0-8113 GCA_964385715.1 uncultured Planctomycetaceae bacterium | reverse complement strand
GATGTGGACCGACCAGTTCAATCACGCCCCCGCCCAGTTGATGCTCTACACCGGCTTCTCGCAGTTCGGCAAGCCGTCGATGGGCTCTTGGGCCACCTACGGTCTCGGCACCGAGAACCAGGACCTGCCTGGCTTCGTGGTGCTCGTCTCCGGCGACAAGGTTCCCAGTGCCGGCAAGAGCGTCTGGGGAAGCGGCTTCCTGCCGAGCGTCTATCAAGGCGTGCAATGCCGCACCAGCGGCGAGCCTGTGCTCTACGTCACCAATCCCAAGGGCATGGACCGCGCCGGCCGCCGTCGCAGCCTGGATGCGATCCGCGACCTCAACGAATTGCAGCTGGCCGAAGTCGGCGATCCCGAGACGCTGACCCGCATTGAGCAGTACGAGCTGGCCTACCGCATGCAGGTCTCCGTGCCCGAGGCGATGGACATCGGCAAGGAATCGAAGCAGACGCACGAGATGTACGGTAGCGAGCCGGGCAAGTCCTCGTTCGCCAACAATTGCCTCTTGGCCCGTCGCATGGTTGAAAACGGTGTCCGCTTCGTGCAGTTGTTCGACTGGGGCTGGGACATGCACGGCACCGGCACAACCACCGACTTGATGACAGCCATGCCGAAGAAGTGCAAGGAAGTCGATCAACCGATCGCCGCTTTGATCAAGGATCTCAAGCAACGCGGTATGCTCGACGACACGCTGATCGTGTTCAGTGGCGAGTTCGGCCGTACGCCGATGAATGAGAAGCGGGACAACTCCAAGTTCCTCGGTCGCGACCACCATCCGCACTCGATGAGCATCATGCTCGCCGGTGGCGGTATCAAAGGCGGCACCACCTATGGTGCTACCGATGAGCTCGGCTACTTCGCCACCGAGAACCGCATGTTCGTCAGCGATTTTCAAGCCACCGTGTTGCACCTCCTCGGTCTCGATCCTTACAAGTTCTCGGTACCGTACCAGGGCCTCAAGCAGCGGCTCATCGGCCCGGTCGACGACCCCAAGATTCATCACGACATTATCGCCTAGCTCGGAATCTGTCTCCTAGATTTGAGCCCTGCTTCTAGCTTTGAACGGGCGGCGGCGTAGAATGAAGCCGGTGATCGCATCGCCGGCGGCTCTCGCCTAAGAAGAGCTGCGGCGTGAATGGCCGCTCGTTCGTCGCTGGCGGTTCTTTGTGGTCACGTGAATCTGTCCATCGTGTTGCTGTGCGCCGTTACCGGGCACTGTGGGGTGGTTGCCGTGACCTATCTTCTCGCTCTCGATCAAGGGACGACCAGCAGTCGGGCTATTCTCTTTAACGAGCACGCCGCGCCGGTCGCGGTTGCCCAGCGAGAGTTTGAGCAGATGTTTCCGCAGCCCGGCTGGGTCGAGCACAACGCCGGCCAGATCTGGGAGACGCAGCTCGCGGTCGCTCGCGAGGCGATCGCGTCGGCCAATCTCTCGGCCGCGAATGTTGCCGCCATTGGTATCACCAATCAGCGCGAGACGACCGTTGTCTGGGATCGCGCCACCGGCGAGCCAATCGCCAACGCCATTGTTTGGCAAGATCGCCGTACCGCGCCCTTATGCGAGAAGCTCAAAGACGCCGGGCACGATCCGCTCATTCGCCAACGGACCGGTCTGCTGCTCGACTCTTACTTCTCCGCGACCAAGGTCGCCTGGCTGCTAGAGAATGTACCGGGAGCACGCGAGCGGGCCGAGCGTGGCGAACTCGCCATGGGCACCATCGACTCGTTCCTCATCTGGCAGCTCACCGGCGGCGAGCGTCATGTGACCGATGCGAGTAACGCCTCGCGGACGTTGCTCTACGACATTCACACCGGCAGCTGGAGCGATGAGCTGCTCGCCATCTTCGACATTCCCCGCAGCATGTTGCCCGAGGTTGTCAGTAGCAGCGAGGTCGTTGCCGAGACCGATGCCGAATTGTTCGGCTCGCCGATCAAGATTGCCGGTATCGCCGGGGACCAGCAGTCGGCCCTCTTTGGTCAGCTCTGTCATTCACCAGGGCTCGCCAAGAATACCTACGGCACCGGCTGCTTCATGCTGCTCAATACCGGCACCACGGCCATCGCCTCGCAGAATAACCTGCTGACCACCACCGCCTGGCAGATCGATGGGCAGTCGCATTACGCCCTCGAAGGCAGCGTCTTCATGGGCGGGGCGACCGTGCAGTGGCTTCGCGACGGACTCGGCATCATCGAGCGGGCTAGCGACATTGAAGAGCTTGCCGCCAGCGTGCCGGATACGGAGGGCGTCTACTTCGTGCCGGCCTTCGCAGGCTTGGGTGCTCCCACCTGGGATCCGCATGCTCGCGGCACCATCGTCGGGCTGACCCGCGGCACCACGCGGGCTCACATCGCCCGGGCCGCTCTCGAAGGCATCGCCTTCCAAGTCGCCGACTTACTCACTGCCATGCAGGCCGACGCGACCAGTCCGATCACCGAGCTACGGGTTGATGGTGGAGCCGCCGCCAATGACCTGTTGATGCAGTTCCAGGCCGACATTCTGGGCATCCCGGTCGTTCGCCCCAAGGTGACCGAGACCACGGCCCTGGGGGCCGCGCTGCTCGCTGGCCTGGCGACGGGCGTGTGGAAGAGCCGCGAAGAGCTGGCCGGCCACTGGCAGCTCGACCGCAAGTTCTCGCCGCAGATGAGCCGCGACGAGGCCACCGAGCGTGTCGCCCGCTGGCAGAATGCCCTGGGCCGCTGCCGCGATTGGGCCGATGCCTAGCGATTTCCTGCCCGGCAGCGGGTTTGCTCCATTCCGTCAGCCGCCAATTCGCGACCGCCGCGCGACTTGTTGAGGTGCCCAGCAATCCCTTAAAATTTAGGATTCCGCGAAGGCCCCCCTCGCGCCCCGGTGGCGGAGAAGCCCACCTACCTACCAAACCGACCCAATCACGCCCTGGTGCTCCCAGCTGAAGCATCGCCGGCGTTTACCGCGGAGCCGCCACGGCCCGCCCTTCAAGAAACCCCCGCAATCCCAGGGAACCTACCATGCCCATCGCCACGCCAGAACAATACCGCGAGATGCTCGACGCCGCCCAGAATGGCAATTACGCCTACCCGGCCATCAATGTCTCGAGCATGGTCACCGCCAATGCCGCTCTCAAGGGCTTCGCCGATAAGAAGTCCGATGGCATCATCCAGGTCTCGACCGGTGGTGGTGCGTTCGCCTCGGGTCTGGAAGTTGGCGACCAGGTGCTGGGTGCGATCTCGATCGCCGAGCACATTCACCGCATGGCCGAGCGTTACGACGTGTTGATCGCCCTGCATACCGATCACTGCCCGCCGACCTCCGTCGATAGCTTCATGATTCCGCTCATCGAGGAATCGGAGCGTCGTCACGCGGCCGGTCAGCTGACGCTCTTCAATAGCCACATGCTGGACGCCTCGAACCTGCCACTCCAGGAGAACCTCGACCTTAGCGTGCCGCTTTATGAGCGACTCGCCAAGATCGGCATGATGCTTGAGATCGAGGCCGGCATTGTCGGTGGTGAGGAAGACGGTGCCGCCGGTGGTGCCGACACCCCCGCCGAGAAGCTCTACACCACCAGCGAGGACATGGTCGAAGTCTATCGCCGCATGAGCCCCATCGATGGCACCTACATGTTTGCCGCCACGTTTGGCAACGTCCACGGCGCCTACAAGCCGGGCGCGGTCAAGCTGCGACCCGAGATCCTCAAGGAAGGCCAGGAAGCGATCCGCGGCGAGTTCGGCGAGGACGCCCGCTTCCATCTCGTCTTCCACGGCGGATCGGGCTCGGAGAAGAGCCAGATCACCGAGACCCTCGGCTACGGCGTGGTGAAGATGAATGTCGATACCGACACCCAGTACGCCTTCACCCGTCCGATCGTCGGCCACATGTTTGAGAATTACAGCGAAGTGCTGAAGGTCGAGGGCGAGGTCGGCAACAAGAAGAAGTACGACCCCCGCAGCTATCTCAAGCAGGCCGAAGCGGCCATGGCAGACCGCGTCGGCGAAGCCTGCGACGATCTCGAGTCGACCGGCAAGAGCCTGCTCTCGGCGGTTGCGGTGTAGTGCCGCTCGCTCGGGAGGGCGAGGCTCCCGCCGAGCCACCGTAGCGTGTCAAAATGTGCCACTGGCTCTGCCAGTGCTTGATGGCTCGGGTGCCATGCCCACGCTTGCCGTGGGCATGTGTGGCTATCTGCTGACGAATCACGTGGGTGCCTGGCGTTGTGGGGCGGTCTGTGCGACCGTCCCACCTGGTCGACCGAAGGTCTCCTCTAGTGTTCTCACCACTGCCCGTGCGCACGCGAACATATTCCGCCGGGTGCCACTGGTAGCTTGCTACCAGTGTTGTAAAGTCGTGCGGCACTCCGTGACGCAAACGCGGGCTACCAAGCTTCCCGCGCGCCGCCGAACATGTTCCGCACTTGTGCGCCGAATGTTCGCCACTTGTTCGGCAAATGTTCAACGGTTGTTCGACGGCTGTTCAATGCCCGTTTCGTTTGAAAACGTTCCGGCATTGTTTCGTTGCCGTTCGCCTGCGTGAACTGCCAAAAACATTCGGGAGGGCGAAGCTCCCGCTGAGCCGCCGTAACGCCGCGAGTGGACACACCATTCAGCTGCACCCAGCACTCACTAGCACGCTACCAGTGGCTCCCCCACTAACCCGAAACGTCAGTGAGGGGCACTACGTTGGATTACCCACTCACTGCGAACACGCCGTAAACTCGTGTGGCATCGCCAAAAGATGTTCCGTTATCTGGATGCTGTGACGTCATCACGCCGCCGAAACGTCTCCACATATTCGCTGGCCCGACTGGTCGTGTCCCTCGCTGACGCTTCGGGTTAGTTTTCCCTGTCGATGCGAGTCCGCGAGGCGACTCGACCACGGCCTACGCTCAAGCCTCTTAAGTTGTCAAAGAACGAGCATGCGGGTTGTTGCCCGGGTGCCACTGGCTTTGCCAGTGCTCGTGCTTCAACGACCGCCCTGTGCTCCGCCGCTATTCCCAGCGGCCGTGCGCAGTTGCTACTGCAACAATCTCGTGCAGCGGGAGTGAGATTATGCACAGACCGGTGTTCAGATCAAGCAAATTTTCTTCCGCCAATTCGTGTGCCCGTGGAGCGACCCTCGCGGGCACCACCGACACTGGCAAAGTCAGTGGCACCCGAGGCTGAGCGTCAAACACCGGCCAAACAAGCCTCAACCACGCAGCGAACAGACGTGAAACAACCGCCGCAACCTGGCAAACGCGACCTAATTCGGCGGCCAACCGCACTTTTTACGGAATTTTCTTGATCGCGTTATTCATTCTGCTAGGATCGGCGATGGCAACGCCGTGCTTTCTTCGGGGACCCGCGAGGATTCATCGTGACAGAACGAATGACCTTCGACGATGCACTAAAGCGGTTGCAAATCCGTATGCCTCTAAGATTTCGTTGGAGACGCTGGGCTCGAAACTGGTGCTGGGCGATTGGCGTCTTCGCGGTTACGTGTTTTGCGGTGGCGATTTTGCTGCCGGTCTTGCGAACCTGGCCGTTGTCGGTTCACAAGTATTGCATGACTCTTCCCATCTTCATGCGCTACGCGTTTATCTTCGCACTGTGCGTCGTGGCTGCCCACGTTCTTTGCAAATTACTGTCACCTCGGCTGAAACATTTGAGGTATTTACACGTCCATCCGCCGCTTTGGTTTGCGTGTCTGGCAGGCCTTACTCTCGCAGCAATCTTGGATTTGAAACGCGACCCATCACTGGCTGGATATCAGGGCACGTTGTTTGAATGGCTGCTACTTCCCGGTCTTTCGATCGCAGCAGTCTGGGTTGCTCGGTGGTTATTCGCGCAACCCGGCGATTCGCAGGCCGCTGTTAATCGCTCCCAGGACGTCGATTGGGCAGGAATCAAACTTTGGCTCGAAGACGACCGACCAGCAATTCACGATCTACTCGGCAACGAGGTCGTTGCCAACCGACTCTCGGATCAAATTCGCGGTGGCGCAGAGGCGATCGGCATCGGCGGCCCGTTCGGTGTCGGCAAAACGACGGTCGTCCAGTGGCTCAAGGATGATCTCGAACGCAATCGGATATTCGGGCGGGATCATCTGGTAAGCATCGTCAGCTGCTGGGGCCTGGAGACTTCGGGGGCATCGATACACGAGATGCTCGCGGGGGCTGTGGCACGTATTGGAGAAGACATCGACGCCGCCTTATTGCGATCCCTTCCCGAGTCGTACATCCGCTCGCTCTCCGGCGGCGAAAAGTGGATCAAGGCAATCGCTGGCGTCGTCCTGGAAAGTCCCAATCGTGACCATTTACTATCGAGATTGGACCAAATACTTGACGATCTTGATGCCCATTTGGTCCTGGTGGTCGAGGATCTCGACCGCAATGACAGTGGTACCTTTGAGCAACAAGAGGTTCTGGCATTCCTGCATAAACTAAAGCAGCTCTTGAATGTCTCCTTTGTACTGACCGGCGGGACTCCTGCGGAACAAAAAACCGACTACGAGAAGTTCTGCGATCACATCGAGGTGCTCAAGACCCTCAATGGTTCTTCGGTTAACGTGATTGTCGAGCTGGTTTTTAAGCAATGCGCGAACCGAGACCCGAAAAAAGATGGATTCCGACAAGATTCGCTCACCCATTCGTCAATGCTCAACCTGTTTGATCCAAAATTCCACGAACATCACAAAAATCCTCAACCGCGCAAGTTGATTGACACCGTTGCGTCACTGCTCGACACTCCGCGAAAACTCCGGCACGCCCTGGCCAGAACCCATCGCGCCTGGCAGCCGCTCTGTGGGGAAGTCGATTGGAATCACTTGTTTGCGGTCAACGTTTTGCGATACGGGGCGCCCGAGGCTTTGGAGTTCATGCAGCGCAATCAGGCGCAAATGCAAGACCATCATCACCTTAAGCCGGAAGCCGCTAAAAGGGAAAATTCACGTACCTCCCAGGAGATTATTGGGGAGTGGAGGCAGTTCACGGCAAAAATAGAACAGAAGGACACGAAACAGAATCTGGAGGACGCGACCGTCATCATGGAGTTTCTCTGGCCAGTCATGGGGCGTGGCTTGGCCGAGGCAAACGAAATCCCTGACGAGTCTAAACCTATTCAAACGGTATTGCTAGGAAAATATTGGCATCGGGCCATCGACGAAGTAATCTCTGATCACGAAGTTCGTGATCAGACCGTCATCGAAGAGACGAGGAAATGGGAACGTTCTAGCGAACCTGACCCCGACTCCGTGATGGTAGAGCAGCTCTGTTCATCGGCAGAGTACGAACGCGTTTGGCGCCAATTCGCCCCAAGAATATTTCACCGTGAAATCGTTCCGGGCAATCTGGTGCATCATTACAAGATCCCGATGTTGTGGGAACAGGTCCTGCAAGAAATCGGCAAGCGACACGGCTCCTCTGCGTCTGGCAGTTCGCTTGGATTTCAGGCAATCCTAGAGCTACGTAGATCCTGTACATTGCCCTTGCTGGATGGCGCCGTTTGGCTACGGCGTTTCATCGACGACGCGTTTCAACATAGCCTGGAACTCGTGAATGCGATCTGGCAGCACTTCGCCGCCGACGCAGAGGCCATGATTAGCGATGCCGAGCGGCCAGAGCTTCGTAGCTATCTGGAGGAAAGGCTCAGAGAAACGATAACAAACGGAAAGGTTCTTGGCAGCATACTGAGTGAACGAACCCCTTACGCGCTTGACCACCTGATATCACGGGGCGCCCGCGACACCGACATAGCGCTGCGAGAGCTTGCTAAGTGGAGATGGCTCGCACCGCACATCACGGAAGCTATCGAGATCGGCGATACGTCCGTTGCCATCAACGTCGCTCGCCTCCTATCCGAGCCCTCTTACAATTCTGAGTCTGACGAATTCTGGGATGTTAATGAAGACCGATTGTTTGCATTGTTTGATGGCGACGCAGGACGAATTATGCAACTCATGGGTGCCACACTGCCTGAAATACAGAACGAGTACTTTCGAAAACTAGTTGATAACCTCATTCGCAAGGCGACCCTTGCCGTCTCTCGTCGCGAATCCAACGACAAATAAGAAAGAACCAAGACCATGGACTGGACCTATTTTTGCCGCAAGTGTAAGCAACAAATCACCGTGGCTTGGTCGGATCGAGGCAACTACCAATTA
>CAYLRE010000078.1:0-17021 GCA_964385715.1 uncultured Planctomycetaceae bacterium | reverse complement strand
CTTTGTTTATGTCTGGCTGTTTCAAGCCTATAACGTCTCTTACAATATGTCGGTTAGATTCGACGATTATCGAGACCGTTACACGTATGTTGTACGCGGTATGAAGTACCTGGAACGAGGCATCAGCTACAACGATCAAGAAGCAACGTTGCCGGGTGATCTTGCCTGGTTCACCGGAAACAAGATCGGCAAGGCGGAAGAGCGACGTGCATTTCGTCGTCTATTCAAGGCGGATGACGCCTACCATGATCCACCGGCGGAAGAGGACTGGCTCGCCGGCACGGCCTACGAAGAGACGATTCGCGGCAGACCGGTCCGCGACAACTGGTTACTGGCTCATCAATGGTATCTGCTTCTAAATGATCGCAAGGATCGAAACGAAATCGCCCGTCCAAGACGGTCCGATCCTCTCTTCTACCGAGAGTCCGCGCATTCTTTGATTGAGTATGCCGAGGCGCTAGCGAAAGATGGCGAATTCGGGCCGAAACTTGAACGGGCATGGTCCAACGCTGCGGATGCGTGGCGGAGGTATGGCGAGCGTTCCATGGTGATGAGAGGTGGCCTGCGCCTACGACTGCTCGACTACGACGTTTACCGGCGACGGGCACTCAAGCTGTTGGCAGAAGTTGATGTTCTCAATCCCGAGTGGAAGGCAAAGCGGCTCGAACAATACGGTCACAAGCTTACCGAGGCTCAACAAGAGGCCTGGGCCAAGCCGTGGAGCGACTGTGATGAAGACGAAAAAGAAACGAAGCTGCGTGTCGCCGTTTCTGTGTGGGCGAATCTCCGAGATCTTCGTGACGACGTGAAGGAAGATCAGCTCGAAGAGTTGAACCGAATCATCGCCCGCTACGAAATGACCATCAAACGCGTAGAAGCAATTGGGTACTCCCGTGAACTGGTTGCCTACGAGTCGTGGCGAGTGCGTTGTGAGGTGGAGCGAACGGAAGATGCGATCGCTGCCCATCAGGCAATCTACGAAGGGGATCGCGCGATGCGAAAAGCGCAAATTGCGCCCGCACTTGAGCACTACCAGAAGGGGATTCAACACTGGAGTAACGTGTTGGACGCCTACCCCGTCTTGCTCGACGATTTTGGAATGACCGATGACCTCGGTCGCGTGATCGAGAAGTATCGGGAGGTCCTCAGGCAAAACGAAGAACCGTTCCCGGATCCTTTCTCTCTTCAGCAAGTTCTCGACAAGCTGAAGGAAGAAGGTGTGCTTCAGTAACATTGGGCGTCAGCAGCGGTCGGAGCTACTAGCGTTCGGGCGAGAGCCAGCGTCAGCCGCTCGTGGATGGCTACGGCGGTGACATTCTATTCAGCGGGGTATCTCCCCGTTACAATGGCGGCTTCTTGATTCGCAAGAACAAAGCCTTTCAAAGCGTTCCGACGCCAGGTTGCGTGATTGGACGTGAAAAGCGACCGACCAATAGACGACGTCGACACAGGAGAAAACCGTTATGAAATCTCGTCACATCTGGTGTCTGGCGATTCTTACTAGCCTTTCTTTGGCCACGCTCAGCGCGTGTACCGCGGACCCGAAGCCGGCCGACACGAATGCCTCGAACAACGCCGCCGCTACGGCAGAGAAACCGGCAGAACCACGCACGCCGATCAAGGTGCTGATCGTTGATGGTCAAAACAACCACAACTGGCAGGCCACGACGCCGGTGCTGAAGCGAGCCATCGGGGATTCCGAGCTGTTTACCGTCGAAGTCGCCACGTCGCCCCCGCAAGGTGGTGACATGAGCACATTCAAGCCGAAGTTCTCCGACTACGACGTCGTTGTTTCCAATTACAACGGACAGATGTGGTCGAAGGAGACGCAGGATGCCTTCCTCGACTACGTCCGCGGCGGAGGTGGATTCGTCTGCGTTCATGCTGCTAATAACGCTTTCGGCGACTGGAAGGAGTACAACGAAGTCATCGGACTCGGCGGCTGGGGCGGCCGCAACGAGAAATCGGGACCCTACGTTTACTACAACGATCAGGACAGATTAGTCACCGACAACAGTGCCGGCCCGGGCGGGGGACATGGTCCTCAGCACGACTTCTTGGTCGCCATTCGAGATACCGAGCATCCCATCACCAAAGGCATGCCGCGCAGTTGGCTGCACTTCAAGGACGAGCTCTACGACAAGCTTCGTGGACCGGCCATGAACATGAAGGTGCTGGCGACCTCCTTCGCCCCCAAGGATAAGGCGGGACGGGATCTGCACGAGCCGATGATGATGACCATCGATTATGGCAAGGGACGCGTGTTCCACACCCCGATGGGACATGCCGACTATTCAATGAAATGTGTCGGCTTCGTCACGACGCTCCTGCGAGGATGTGAATGGGTCGCCACCGGCGCCGTCACCATTCCCATTCCGGATAACTTTCCCACGGCAACCGAAACCAGTCTGCGCGAATACCAATGATGAATCACCGACAGAACTACCGCCGTTCCGCCTTGCATCGAGTCCTTTCGTGCTTTCCTGTGCTCACTGGGGTCTTGGTCGCCGTCCTATGTGGTTGCCTGGTGGCGAACACGAGCTTGGCAGACGACCATGAGGGATGTGACGCCAAGGCTGGTGGCGAAGCAGCCGCATCGGCAGCGCAAGATGCACCGCATATCGTCTTCGTGACCGGCGACGAAGAATATCGTAGCGAAGAGTCGATGCCAATGCTGGCGAGAATCTTGCAGCGCGACTACGGCTTCAAGACCACGATCTGTTACTCGCTCAACGACCAAGGCTTCATCGATCCCAACAACACCAAGTCGATCACGGGCCTCGAAGCGCTCGCCGATGCTGATCTGATGGTGCTGTTCACGCGGTTTCGAAATCTACCGGCCGAGCAGATGGAGCATTTCCTCAAGTACGTGGCGACCGGCAAACCGATCGTTGGATTTCGAACGGCCACGCACGCATTCCAGTTCCCAGAGGATAGCCCCTACGCCGAATGGAACTACAAGAAGATTGCCGACTTGGTCGGACAACACTGGATCACGCATCACGGCCATCGTGGGAACGACTACCTAACGGCCGTGACGCTTATCAAGGACCAGAAGTCGCATCCGATCTTGCGCGGCGTATCGCCGTTCAAGTGCTACTCCTGGCTCTACCATGTTGATGGTGGAAAACACAAACTACATGGCGATTCGGCTCCGTTGCTAACTGGTGAAACGCTCAATTCCTCGCACGAAGGAAATCCTGAATATCCCCCGACCACCCCGGTCGCCTGGACCAAGACCTACCAGGGAACGGACGGCGCCAAGGGACGCGTCTTCTTTACGACTTTGGGTCACCCTTACGATTTCCGCGACACCTCGATGCGACGACTCGGCCTGCAAGGAATCCTGTGGGCACTGGGCCGCGAAAGGCAAATCCCGACGACCGGCGTTTCCGCCAAGACGGTCGTTCCGTTCCAACCCACCAACGCTGGTTTTGGCCAGGTCTACAAGCCTGGGGTCAAACCGGAAGAACGAACCGCCGGGACAAAGTAGTACGGGTCCGTTAATCGTCCCACTCGTTCGCGCGCGGCCACAGGTATTCGTGCGTCGGATCGGCTTCGACCGGCGTTTCCACGAGCGGCGGTTGGGCTTCCGCTTTCACCAAGGGAGCCTCTGCTTCTGCCGGGAACGATTCGGCTTCCGCCAGGAAGGTCGCCTGGGCTGCGGCGCGTTCCATTCGCTCTTTTCGGTCCGTCGCACGTTCGCTGCGAACCTCATCCTGCAAGTTGCGAATCAACTTGGCGATGTAGGGATCGGCCCACGGCAACAGATCGCGTGCTCGCGGACGATCGGCGATCATCACGTCATCTTTGTGAACGGGAACTTCAACGACAATACAACGAATGTTGCTAGCGACCATGACCATTCCTCCTTGAAATGAAAAGTCGAGTGCGATGTGATTCGTAGCCCGGCAATTTGTGTCACGAGAGATGGGTGTGACTTTGCCAGTCCGCCGCATGGGAGTCGAACGCTCCCGTTGACTGCGACATGGAAGAAGCGTTAATGCACGTTCGGGGCCAAACGCGCCAAAAACTTTTTTCTCGGGTCAGAAGGCCCCGCTTAGACTTCGATGAAATAAGCACTTACGAGCGATCAATATTTTTTCGAGAGCGGTGACCGCGCTGTCGCGCCTTGCTTTGTAGGGCGGAAGAAATTGCAACGGCGTTTGCAATCGCGCGTTAAGGGGGGAAGGTCGCGGAAACTGTTCCTCCAAGCGGAGAAAAAATTCGAATTATTCCGATTTTGTCTCAAGTTGGTTTTGAAGATATTCAACCGCTTTGGCGAGCTGCGGATCGAAGAGTGGATCGGTCGGCAAAGCGCCGGTCGATTCTATCTCCGCAATGTCTCGCTCGTTGCGCTCTTTCAGACGTCGCTCGTTCTCTTCGTCGGTGAGCGGAACAACGAAACCATCGTCGGGAAGCACGCCCCATTCATCTTCATCGGTGTCGTCTTCCATCCTATGAATCTGCCGACCGCTGGGCCGCCAGAAAGAGTTCGTTGTCAGTTTCAAGATGCTCCTTCCCCGCTCCATTGGGATCATCTTCTGCACCGACCCTTTGCCATAGCTGCGCGTTCCGCAAACGATTGCCCGTTTGTGGTCCTGCAAACAAGCCGAAAAGATTTCGCTGGCACTGGCACTTTCGCCGTTGACCATTACCACCATGGGGAACCGTGTCAGTGCGCCGTCACCTGTGGCGCGATACACGTCATGATCCTTTCCAAAGCGATCGCGAGTGGAAACGATGAGTCCATCGAAATGCGAATCGTCTATGAAGCGTCGACACATCTCGACGGTGGTTGAGAGATATCCGCCTGGGTTGTCTCGCAAATCGATAATCAACCCTTGAATCGCCTTCTTCTCTTGCAGCATCTCCAGCGCCTTGTTGAGGTCCCCCAAAGTCCGTTCGCTGAAGGAATCGATGCGGATATAGCCAATTCGCGGATCGGCGGCGTAGTCAAATTCCCACTTTCCTTCGGCGTCACGCGTATCGCCGAGCACAGTATCGACGTCGATTTCCTGTCGCGTCACAGCGAAGGTCTGCCGCTTGCCGTCCCGCAGCACGGTAATGTCGACTTTGGTGCCGGCAGGCCCTTTAATGTGATTTATCGATTCGGAAACAGGGATCTCGCCCTCGCCGACCTGTTCCTTGCCAACAATTACTTGACCATTGACGGCCACGATTCGATCTCCGCTGCGCAGTCCCGCGTCGTGCGCGGGACGAGGGTTGCCGATGACCGTGTCTTCGACAAACAGTTCGATTTCTTGCGTCTGCTCATTCGGCCGCCGACGAATGCGAATGCCGATGCCTGGAAAATGATTCTCTACCTGTTGTTCAAAGAGTTCCTTCTGATCGCGAGGAATGAATCGAGAAAATCGATCCAGTCGTTCGGTCATTCCGCTCATGGCCGCATTGAAAAGTTCCTGTCGACTGACGTCCTCCAGTCCCTCGTCGCGGATGGTGTCGATCGCTTCGGTGAGAAATATCGACTCGCGACGATGTTCAACCTGCTGATAGCAAAACGACGAGACGAGAGCTACGATCCAGATTGCGAACATGTTGAAACGTGGCATTCGGAGCGGTTCCGTCGGTGGTGACTTGTCGATTTGAGGAGCAGGAGTCGGCATGCTCCTATGAAAACACAATCCTATCGTATCGCGGAACCGGCGAGCAGGCAAAACCGTGTTGGAAAGCCTGCTGGAATAATGGCCCGTCTCTGACGATTCCATTCTCGGAAAACAAGAGTGGTTGTGATGGATAGATGCCGATGGTTAATATGCGGTACGCTGATTCTACAATGCCGATACCGTATCGCGTTCTTGGAAGCCGCTTGCCTTTGGGGAGATTGCCACCGTGACTTATACAGTGAACCGCATATCTGTCGCGCGACCTCGAATCGCCTACGGCTGCATCGCATGGCTGATGGTGGTACTTTTCTTGGGATGTACCGACGCGTCGGTGGAAACATCGGCGCCAGCGCCGAGCGCCAAAACGGTCGAATTGGTGTTTGACTTTGCCGGTCAGCAGGACGAACGACGCTACGACGTCGCTTGGACACATGGCATGACGGCGATGGATGCCCTGGTGGAAGCGGGAAAAGCTGCCGACGGAATCAAGTTCACGAGTCGGGGCGATGGTGAATTCGCGTTCGTGATGGCAATTGCCGGGGTCGAGAACGAGGGCGGGGCAGAGGGGGCTCGGAATTGGATATTCAAAGTCAACGGTGAAAAATCCCCACAAGGGGCCGGATCAACCGTGTTGGGTGCTGACGATGTCGTCTTGTGGAAGTTCAGCACCAAGGTAGAATAGGGAACCTACTTGCTATATCTGTTGGATAGGAGCCGACTCCGATGTCTTTGAATTCGCTTCGCGCTGTCGCCGTATTTTTTCTCTTGGTTGGAATTGGATTTGCCGGACGCTTCTTGTCCGACACGCCCAACTTCACCCCCACGGTCGCCGTCGCGTTGTTTGCCGGCTTCTACTTCAAGCGAGCGATGGTCGCCGCCGCCGTTCCGGTTTTTGCTGTCGCTTTGAGCAACATCTGGCTGCCGCACCACTCGAACCTGGCAGTCATGATCACCGTCTACTTTGCTCTCAGCATGCCGGTCTTGCTGGGTGGACTGCTTCGCCGTTCAGGTAAGACACGCCTTGGAACGGCAGCGCGAATTGCAACGGCGGCTCTTGTTCCGTCGTTCGCGTTCTACGTTTCGACCAATCTGGCGGTGTGGTGGTTCGATACGATCTACGCTCACACCACTGCGGGACTCGTTAGCTGCTATGTCCACGCCTTGCCCTTCTACCGGGCGATGCTGCAGGGAGACTTGCTATTCATCCCCATGATCTTTGGCGCTTATGCGGCGGCTCGCGTTGTCGCTATGCAGCGGAAAGATGCGACCGCCGCGACACTGGCTGCATAGCGGCCGACTGTGGTTGCGTTCGCAAGAGATCGGGATCGTTGACGGTCGGACGGTTTACCTACCGACCAGCAGATCTTGTCTATCACTTCCGTGGATTCCCTCGATCGATGCGCGCGATATTCCTAACGAACCTTGCCATCGCGTCATCGGAAACGACTGCCACGTCTAATTTGTCAGCTTCCACGATTAGAGTTAGCACTAATCGAACCGCCGATCTGAAGTCATTCTGATCGCTTTCGCCAATCCAGGCCTGAACGCCGCCGATCTCCGGCTCTTCGGCTTCCTCCGCATCCTCGTCGTCGGCAGGCTTCAGGTCGCCGTAGCCGCGAAGTCCGATGAGGATATCGTTGAGTGATGCGATCAGTTCCGCTGCGGACATTTCCTGGACGGGAGATTCGCCACGCGCTACCTGCTCAAGGCATGCTTCGATCGCGAGTCGCCTGAGATTCTGAGTAAGTTTCGTCGCCGATTCCTTGCTGGGCGCGGTATCCACCTGCAAGTTTCCGATCGCCTTGGCTGCCGCGCACCGAACCGAGATTGGGTACTCGGCATTGTTTAGGATGAGGTCGAGATCGCTGACGATCGCCTTGCCATCGGTCCCTTCGTAGGGCAAGGTCCCCAGGATTTCCACAGCCAGTCGCCGGCGCCAGTCGGCACCGGCACCTTCGACCTGTCGGTTCGCAAGCTTGATCATCTCGCCGATTACAATGTCCTTGAGTCCGGCATTTTCAGTCGGTTTCGCGTCAAGATGCCGTTTTAGACCCAATAGAGCTGCGATCCGTACCGCTTCCGGAGCAGGGCCCGTTTCGGTCTGAGCAAACTTACTGATCGACGGACGGTACTCTTTGCCGATCGCCACGTCGAGCATGGGGGTGAACGCTTGCAGGTAGGGATCCGCAGGAACAGCGATCTCCGGTTCTTTTTGCGGTCGTTGGACGATCTTTGCCTTCTTGGTATTCAGATCCCCCAAGATAAGCATCGCGTTGTAACGCACCGCCGGATGGAAGTCCTTTTTGGCTGGAAGCAAGGCCTGGACTTGATCCGTGATCTTAGTGCCGTCCATCGAATAAAGATCTGATTCGATCCAGAATACGTCGGCAAATTTGCCGCTATTGAGACGCGCCCGCCGGGCACCCCGAGCGACACCATACATAAAACGAAAAAGGATATCGTTGAGTTGATCGATCGTTTTCGGGTTGCCTGGATCACGGTCAAGGAATTCTCGTCTTAAGTCGTCGCGAAACGAAGGCAGGTCCTCTCGCATATAAGCCTGCGTCATCTGAGGCAGATATTTCTTGAAAAAGAATTCCTCGAAGCGGCCCAAGCGCGCCTCACTCAATTCCTCAGTCGACTTCCAGATATCGCGTGCATTACGTTCGTCCGGCGATTTGGCCGACCCGCGGATCTCCAGGAACTTGGAGGGAGTAGCTGCCGCATCGGGAGTGTCACGATCCTGGGCAAAGCTCGGACCCGCCGCTAGAAACATCGCGGCAAGAAAGGCCGCGGAAAGCACAGTCTTCAAAGACAATCGGTGATAGTGTGGTCGTTGAAACCAACGCGACATGTTCCACGCCTCCTCGGAGTTGTTCCTGTTCGTCTCGCCCCCTTTGTTTCCCGCCGGTGTTCCGTTCGGCAGGGTTCCAATGGTCACGGCGACTTCTAAATGTCGCAGCGCACCTAGGGCGAAGGCGGCTTCGCACTGCTGAACCAAGTGCGGCCGCGGGGCCTCCCGAAAGTCGCTGCAGCGGCTCGCCGGTGGCCCAAAACCTCTCTCTTAGGCTACTCTCGGTACGACCATTTTGTCAAGGAATCGAGCCTTGTCGGGGCAGCCAGAAAACGTGGCCCCAGGACAGCTACGGCCCCTAATTCTGCGGTACAATGGGCCGCCATGACGCTCCTTTATTACGATCCCCGATTCCTGGACCACGAGACCGGGCAACACCCCGAACGGGCCGAACGTCTTCGCCAAGTGGCGCGGCATCTGCAACGTACTGGACTGGATCAGCGCTGCGGGCGACCCGATTGGCAACCACTCGGTCGCGACCGAACGGAGCGAGTCCATGAAGCTGCGTACCTCCGTCAGTTGGAGGATTTCACCAAAGCAGGCGGTGGTCGCATCGAGCAGGACACTTTGGTCTCGTCCGCGTCCTTCGACGTTGCATCGCTAGCCGCTGGTGCCGTCTGCGATGCCGTCGATCGGGTTGTCGGTGGGGAGCACGACCAGGCCCTCTGCTTGATCCGGCCACCAGGTCATCATGCCCTCCCTCGCGGAGCGATGGGATTCTGTCTGCTGAATCACGTTGCGTTGGCAGCCAGTGTGGCGACCGAGGAACTCGACTTGGACCGTGTGTTAATCATCGATTGGGATGTTCATCACGGCAACGGAACTCAAGACGTCTTCTGGACCGACGAGCGCGTCGGATTTCTTTCAATTCATCGTTGGCCTTTCTACCCCGGGACAGGCGACAAGAGTGAGACGGGGAGCGGTCCGGGACTGGGCGCGACACGCAATCTACCGGTCGAGTTTGGAACGCCTCGTAAAACCTATATGGAATGCTTTGAGAATGAGCTACAGGAATTCGCGGCCAGGACCAAACCGCAACTGATTCTGTTGAGCGCCGGCTTCGACAGCCACCGGGACGATCCAGTCGGTTCGCTGGGGCTAGAGACAGAAGACTTCAGGACGCTCACGCAGGCCGTGATCGATGTGGCGAGAACGTACGCAAATGGTCGTCTGGTCAGCGTTTTGGAAGGTGGCTACAACCCTGGCGTGTTGGCTGGTTGTGTGGAACAGCATCTTGCTACGCTCTTAGAGGCGTAGCAAGCAATGGCCCACGGTAACGCGCGTTCGAACACTTCCGTTCTTGAGACCGTCGTCACCTATTCTTTGCTGGTGAGACGGATAACTCCATCCCAGCCGCTAGGAGCGGTCCGGTTGTGCTGAGCGATCAGAACCGTGAGAAAGTCCTTCACCCGATCCTCTGCTGGCACACGATGAAGCAGATCAAACGCGTCTGCCCAGTCACCGCGAACGAGCGCCGCCACGGCCGCCTCGTAGTCAGCAACATGCGTATCGGTCAGCTGCGGATACTCCGCTTCCGGTGGCAACAGCTCACTGACATCGACCGGGGTCTTCATTCCATAGGGCCGCACGACTGCCAGTCGGCGCACTCGTCCTTCGTCGGTCGGTATGTAGTTGCGGACTTGAGCGGCCGTTGGCTCATCCATCAGAATTGGGGCGTGAAGAATCTTCGTCATTCCTTCGAGTCGTGCCGCGAGGTTCACGACGGGGCCAAAGACCGTCACTTTGACGACTTCATCGGTGCCGATCTTTCCGGCCACGGCGCGTCCCGTGGCCAGTCCGATGCCTGCTTGAAATCCGGAGAGCGCGTGGTCGGCCACTGCCGCGGCACGCAGAAACTCGGCACGGATGGCGAGTGCCGCTCGCGCGGCCAGTAGTGGGGCGTTCTCTTGGGCGAGCGGCCAGCCCCAGAATCCCATGACGGCGTCCCCTTGCAGATCTCCCACGACACCACCGGCATCGAGGATATGCTGCGTTGTCACCCCTAACGCCTGACTGACACGATCGAGCAGGCCAATTAGGTCGTCGGCATGCTGTTCACTGCGTCGAGAGAAACCACGCAGATCGCAGAACAGCACCGAGACATCTGTTTCCCGCGGTGCGAGCACGGTGTCGGGATCTTCTCGCGCCAAAGCGGTGAGCACGACGGGGGCGAAGAACTGCCGAAGCCCCGCTTGCCGTTGTTGTAGCTGACGATTCTCCAATGCACTGCTGAGCGACGCCGCAACGACTTCCGCAAACTTCAGGTCGTCGCGCAGATCGCTCGGCTGCACCTCGCCTGATGCATCGGTCGTCTCATCAACTTCGGACGTGAATCGTCCGCTGACATAAATCGCGCAGCGTTGATTCGTTTCGTGCGGCAGGGGAGTGCAGAACGCCCAATCGGCTTCGTCCGAGACGGTGAACTCAGGACCGCTCGATGTCTTCCAGAGATGCAGTACGGCGGTCCGGTTCCGCAACGATTCGCGAATAAGCCGATCGCTCGGTTGAAAATCGTCGCCCGTCATGCGACGTCGATCCCAATGCAAAATGCGAATTGGGCAGCGTGATTTGTCGGCCAAATCGTCGGTTGCAGATGGCTCCGCCTCCAGTCCGTCATTGGGAGCCGACACGAAGGCGACTGCCGTAGCACGCGATACTCCGGCAAGTAGCAGGTTCGCCAGGCTTGAAAACAGCTCGCGATCGTCTTTCGCGGTGGCAATCAATTCTGCCAAGCGGCTAAGAAGTGCGATTCGTTGATCGGCGTTTCGAAACCGAAGCTTCTTCAAGTCTTCGATATAGAACGTCTGTTCCTCGGCGGGTGGAGGAACCTTCATGGAAACATTCGCACGTTCATCCGAAAGCGAGAAGGTTGTACCACCGATCACAAAATGCTCGCCGATGGAAATCTCAAACAGGTCTTTCGCATCGCCTCGCAGAAAGATCGGGTTGTGTGCATGCGGCAAACAACGAATCTGTAACTTCCCCTTTTCAAAGCGCAGTTCGGCGTGTTGCCGTGAAATCTGCCCATCCCACGGCACGGCCCAGTCACTGCGGCGGCCAACGACGATCGCCTGCCCGACAGGCAGCCGGCGACGCCATCGTTCAGTCGGTTGACTACCCTGTGCAACGAGATCGGCCATCGGTCTTTTCTTCGAGATCGGGGTCTTCGAGATCGGGGACGTGATTTTTCTACGTGGGTTCTTGGTTACTTGTCGCCGGTTTGATCGTCGTTATTGCGTTTATGACGAACGACGACCGGTTGTTCTTTTCGCATCTGTCCCACATCGGGCAACGTCGCCATCGGCTCGGTCGATGTGAGCGAAATGGTTCCGCCGCTACCGGCCACACGGGTTCCAATCGTGCGATTAAAGCGACGGACAACGTAGCCCCAAAGCAGCATCAATACGAGTGTAATCAAGACCAGGGCGAGCAGACTCACCGTGGTCAGTGATCGGCGAAGCTCGTCGACGGCGTTTCCGATCGCCATGTCGTACGACTGCTGCGCGATCACGAACAGCCCCGTGTTCTCTTCCTCACCTTCGCTGCGCAGAACGCGAACCGGAACCATATGGGCCAACCAACGCCGATCGTATTCCCGGCCATCGTCGTCTTGGGCGAACGGATCGCGGTAGTTCTCCTGCCGGATACGTTCGTCGGGCACATCCTGGTCACGCAAACGAATCTTGCTCAGCCGTTCCGGGATTTCTCCCTCCATGCGCAGTTTGTCGAGCAATGGGTGCTGCAGGATGAGACCGCGGTTGGCCCCTTCGCGACGATCGACAAGGACATCAAAGTGTTCGATCCGCTCGCTCGATGTGCGGGCCGCATCGTCCTCGCGGAGTTCGCCGAAGGCACCTAGCTCGACGGTGAGGGCGACGATGCCGAGAAAATCACCCGCCGTCTGTTCTACATCCTCTGCGGACGAGGAGCTGTTGCTGTCGCTCGCCTTTGCAAACACGGGGGTCGAGACGGTGACGATCCAGTGTCCCGTCGCTTGAGAGAGAAAGGGTGCGGAAATGTTGGTTCGAACCACATGGTCACCAGGCGCGGGCCGCCAATCTGGCGGCTGGTCGCTCATCCGGCCAGTGAAGTAGGTTCGCCAACCGTAGTTCTTCCCGACGGTCGCGCTGATCGGATCCCGAGCCACCTGCAATCCTCGGGCGTCGTTGACGAACCAGCTTGCGGTTTCCGGCTGATGTCGTCCGCCGCGCACAGAAGTAATCAGCGCAGCCAACTTTCTCTGTAGCGGATGGGCATTGAATTGCTTTCGCAGTTCTGCCGCTTCCTCGGAACGGTCGGGCTGCGTCAGGCCGGGGTCACTCAACTTGGTACGTAGACGCCCAAGTTGCGGGTCGGCAAGCGCTGCGCGGAATATCTCGCGAAACTTAGCGTCGTCGGCGAGTCGCTCCACCGCTTCAAAGCGTCGATTCATGCGATCGGTGGCCCAGTCGGCGACGCGACGGGCTGAGCCTGCCGTCTCATTGAGTCGGCTACTCGTGAGCTGTGTTTCCAAGTTCGTAATCGACGTGTCGATCAACCGCCAAGCAAAGAAGGCCACGACGAGGACCAACAGCGCCGGACCAATCGTCCCGAGAACCACCAGCGGCCAGCGTTGGCGGCGGACCTCACGAACCTGCAACTCGTCCAACACCGACTGGACGTTCGCGTACCGCCTCTTGGGATCGGGCAGCAAACAGTTGTCGATGATATCGGCCAAAGGTTTGTCGACGCCTGGCACCTCGCGGTGTGCCGTCGGCGGCAGAGCTTGTCGAATCGCATTGCGATAGGCTAACAGTCGATCTTCAAGATTGCCGGCGGCGTCGATCTGCTTGAGCACATCGTCGTTACGATAGGGTGGCTCGCCAGTTAGCATCGTGTAGAGCAGTGCCCCCAGAGCGTAGACATCCCAGGTCGCGTCCGGCACCGCGTTCATGTCGGCCTGTTCTGGCGCCATGTAGAACAACGTTCCCAAGGCGGGCGTCTGTTCATGGGAGAGTCGTGACTGACCGAAGTCAGCCAGGCGTGGCTTGGCGTCCTGGTCGAGCAGCACGTTGGCCGGCTTCAAGTCGCAGTGCAATACGCCGCGTCCGTGGGCATGCATCAGCCCCACAGCGACTTCGCGAAACATCTCCACAGCATCCGCCACCGGCAGCGGGCCGTCCTGCTTGAGACGATCTTCGAGCGAGCCCTGTTCGATATACTCCATCACGTAGTACGGCGGAGTCGCATCCCAGCCGACATCGAGTAGCTGCACGACGTAGCGATCAGCCGACAGGAACGCCAGCTTCTCAACTTCACGTGAAAGCAGCGCCCAATCGAGTCCGCCGCGATGCGTATAAAACTTGATCGCCACGCGGCGCTGGGTGTTTCGATCGACGGCGACCCAAACTTCCCCGTAGGCACCGGAGCCTACAAACCGCTGCATCTGGTATCCAGGAATCTCCGCCGGGGCACGGGTGCCCTTCAGGCTCAGGTCCCGAGACCGCTGCTGCTCATCGTGCGACTGGTATTCGGTACGCTCGGTCATCATTGGCTAGGGGCACGTGATATGCGGAAGGCCGATGCCACGTTCGCCCGAGCACATCGGCCCAAGGACGCAGGCACTAACAGCCCATCTCGCGAAATCGAAAGCTAGCGGTATAGTAACAGAATGAGAAACGAAACAAATGTCGAAAAAAGTGGGCGGACGTCGAAGCAGCGGCAGGCTGCCTCGGCGTTATTCTACGCATGCAGCGTGAGTCTGGCATTGTTGGTTCTCGCCAGTGGCTGTAACCGGCCCGCAGATGCACCCATAGCTCCGGCATCGCCAGAGGCATCGACGTTGAATGCCACCGAACCGGCAAGCGGCAAATCGGCGAGCACCAGAATGGGGCCCGACACCGAAGAAGCCGTTGCCGGTCAGGCAGAGCCACTCGACGGAGGTGACAAACTCGACGGGCGTGACGGGCGAGATCTTTTGCTCGGACGGTTTCGCCCTCGACCCAAACTTCGCGTACGTGAGCACTTGCTCAGGAAAGCCAAGTACGCAGTCGTCGATGTTCACGTTCATCCACGAATCCGCAAGTTTGAAGATCGCCTGCCTGACTTGGTTCGAATGATGGACCAGCAGAATATCGCCGTCTGCGTCAGTCTCGACGGGCGTTTGGGTGATCTGCTGCAAGACCACCTCGACGTGCTTTGGAAAGAACATCGCGATCGCTTCGTTGTGTATGCCAACATCGACTGGCGAGGCAACGGCCAGGAGGACGACCCGGCCAGTTGGGACTGCCATCGCGATGACTTCGCCAGCCGTACAGTTAAGCAGCTCGAGCATGCCAAAAAGCTCGGCGTCAGCGGACTCAAGTTGTTCAAGCAGTTCGGACTTGGCTATCGCAATCCCGATGGTTCATTGATCAAGATCGACGATCCGCGTTGGGATCCAATCTGGCAGGCCTGTGGAAAGCTCGGACTCGTGGTCATCATGCATACGGCCGACCCCGCCGCGTTCTTTGATCCCATCGACGAAACGAACGAGCGTTGGGAGGAACTGCACCGCCACCCGGAGTGGAGTTTTCATGGCCCCCAGTGGCCTTCTCGCGAAGAACTCTTGGAAGCTCGCAATCGCGTGATCGCTCGCCACAAGGAGACGACGTTCATCGGGGCTCACATGGCCAACAATTCCGAAGATCTGGCCACGGTTGGCGAGTGGCTCAAAGCGCATCCCAACTTGTACGTGGAGATTGCTGCTAGAATCGCGGAACTCGGCCGCCAGCCTTACACCGCTCGTGAGTTTTTCATGAACTACTCCGACCGAATTCTGTTCGGATCGGACGGCCCGCGGGTGCCGGAACGAATGTGGCTACACTGGCGGCTGCTGGAGACGCGAGACGAGTACTTCCCCTACTCGGAGAAGCCGTTTCCGCCACAAGGTCTCTGGCGTATCTACGGTCTGGGGTTGCCGGACGACGTTCTGCGGAAGGTCTACTACGAGAACGCCTCGCGACTGATTCCCGGGGTGCGGGAGCGGGTTGAGAAGTACCGCTCGAGAACCACCGCGGCAGACAGCTCCGACAGCTAGCAGGAAAAGCGGCAATTCGGGCGATTATCGCTCCCCATTGGCTGCCTGTTCTATCTTTGTCGCGTCTGCCAATCTCGCTATCATACAGCGCGTTGAATAGTGACTGTCCACACGACAGCCGATGTCCGTGCCGCGACCGATTTCATCGCTTCGCCGGCAAACGTGACATACCCCAAAACAAACATTTGGAGTCGCCGAGCGATCTAGCCCGACTTCCCTAGCTGAAAACTGACTGAGAGAGAAGGCACGAGAGACATGACCGAGTTTCGCACAGAACACGATTCGATGGGGGACGTTCGCGTTCCGGCCCAAGCTTACTACGGCGCTCAAACCCAGCGAGCGGTAGAAAACTTCCCGATCTCGGGACAGCCGCTTCATCCGGCCTTGATCCACGCCATGGGTATGGTCAAGTTCGCCACGGCCACGGCCAATCGAGATCTTGGCAAGTTGACCGGCAGCGGCAAGAACCCGCTCGACGATGCACAAGTCGAGGCGCTACTGTCCGCCGCCCGCGAAGTCGCAGCTGGCAATCTGGACGGAGAGTTTCCGGTCGATGTCTACCAGACCGGCAGCGGAACCTCGAGCAACATGAACGTCAACGAGGTGATCAGCAATCGCGCGATTGAGATTCTCGGCGGCGATCGCTTTGCGGCCGAAAAGCCGGTGCATCCCAACGACCATGTGAACATGGGGCAAAGCACGAACGACACCTTCCCCACGGCGATTCATGTTGCGGTTGCCACAGAGATTAAGAATCGGCTACTGCCGGCCCTGGCGAAATTCCAGAAGGCACTCGCCGATAAGGCGGCGGAGTGGGATCAGATCATCAAAATCGGTCGCACGCACCTGGCCGATGCCACGCCACTTCGACTCGGACAGGAGATCGGCGGCTTTGCGCGACAGTTGACCCTGTCGATCGAACGGGCCGAACGTGCACTCTCCGCGGTTCTTGAACTTCCGGTTGGCGGGACCGCGGTCGGTAGCGGAATCAACACCCACCCCGAGTTCGGTTCGCGCGTGGCCGCCGTGCTGGCCAAAGAGACGGGCGTCGACTTTATCGAGGCGGTCGATCACTTCGAGGCCAACGCTCAACGTGACGGACTTGTCGAGTGTCATGGCCAGCTGCGGGCGATCGCCAGCACGCTATTCAACGTGGCTAACAACATTCGTTGGCTCGGCTCCGGTCCGCGTTGTGGATTCTACGAGCTGAAGCTTCCCGATCGTCAGCCAGGTAGCTCGATCATGCCGGGTAAGGTAAATCCCGTGATGTGCGAGAGCATGATGCAGGTGGCGGCACGCGTGATGGGGAACGATCAGACGATTGCCGTGAGTGGCGCGGCTGGTGGGCAGTTTCAGCTGAACATTATGATGCCGGTGATGGGACAGACGACGCTGGAGAGTGTGGCGTTGTTGGCCGGCGTGGCCGACGCATTTGTCGAATTCTGCGCTCTCGACATGGAGGCCAACGCCGAAGCCGCCGAGG
>CAYLRE010000077.1:0-17190 GCA_964385715.1 uncultured Planctomycetaceae bacterium | reverse complement strand
GCTGCTGGTCTGGTTCGGCTCGCTTGCGCAAGTAAAGGGCGGAATCTGGCACATTATTTCGGACTACTTTCGCTCCTTCATCGTTTGGATCCCGCTCGACGTTTTGTCCAACGTATTGCCATTTAAATGGTTAGCCGGCGTCGAAACGAAGTTTCCGTATCCCGGCGGTTGGCTGATCGGTGCCATCCTGCTGGCCAACTTGTTGACGGCTCACGCCCTTCGATTTCGATTACGGTTTGGGATTCTGATGCTCCATTCCGGTCTCGTGGTGCTGTTGATCTCTGAATTTGTAACCGGGATGTACGCGGTCGAGATGAAGATGGAGATCGACGAGGGGAGTTCCGCCAGCTTCGCGTATGACGAGCGGACGCCTGAGCTGGTCGTGATCGACGTGACCGATCCCGAGCAGAATCGTGTGGTTGCCATTCCCGCGTCGAAAATCTACCCGGGAGCGCTGATTCAGGACGAGCAGCTGCCTTTCGATATTCAAGTCAATGAGTTTTTTGATAACTCCGCACTCGTTCGTCGCTCAGTGCCGTTGAATTCACTTGGGCAATTTGGCACGCTGCGCAGCTATAAGCTAGAAGAACGTCCGGTCGTTAGCGGTACCCAAATGAACGACATGGACTACCCAGGGGCCCTGCTGTCGCTCAAGAAGAAGGATAGCGATACAAAATTGGGAGACTTGCTGGTCTCCTGTCAGCTGGGCCTGCCGCGCTTCCGAGAATGGAATGTAATTCCGCAGAAAAAAACGGTCGGCGGCAAGGAGTACCATATTCACCTACGATTCAAGCGGTATTACAAGCCGTATCGGGTTCACCTGATTGACTTCAAGTTCGACCGATATCCTGGAACGACCACGGCCAAGAATTACTCGAGCTTGATTCGCATGATCGACTCTGCCAAGGACGTCGATCGCGAAGTTCTTATTCGGATGAATCATCCGCTGCGTTACGAGGGAGAGACTTTCTATCAATCCTCGTTCAAACCGAATGAAACCCGTACGGTGTTGGCGGTTGTACGTAATCCCGGTTGGCTGATGCCGTACATTTCCTGCACGATGGTTTCGATAGGACTGCTGGTTCACTTCTCGCAGAGTTTGGCCAGGTTCTTGCGACGGGAGTTGTCGAAATGAATTCCTTAGACAAGAAGATTCCCTGGATTGTCCTCCTCCTAACGCTCGTCGTGGTGGGTTATATGGCGACGAAGCGGACTCGTCTACATAACGAGTTCGATATGCATGCCTTTGGTGAACTGCCCGTGCAGAAGGGTGGCCGGGTCAAGCCGCTCGATACATTGGCCCGCAACTCGCTGTTCGCGATTTCTGAACGGACCACCTTCAAGGAAGAAGTGAAGGACGAGAATAAGCCAGGCAAGAAGAAAAAGAAGGTGCGGCCCGCGATTCTCTGGATGGCGGATGTGTTGTTCGACGAGCAAGCAGCTCGAAGTCGCAAGATTTTTCGGATCGTCAATGACGATGTGCTTAGTGCCCTCGGGCTCAAAGCGAACAAAGATTTTCGATATTCACTCGCTGAAATTGACAATGAGCGACTGAGTGCCGTGTTTGATTGGGCGGGGCGAGTGCGTGGGACGAAGCCGAAAGATCGTTCCTTAGCTGACCAGAAGGCCTTGGAGTTCGCTAGCAAGACTCAGATCTACGTCAACTTGAAGAAGTTGAATCGATTTCCCGAGGGAGTCGGCGATCTTACGCCTCGAGAATTGGTGCGCTGGCTGGAATTGACACAGGGCACGCTTGACGAAATGGAGCGGCAAGCATTGGCGGATCCTCGGTTTGATCCGATGCGTTTTATTCCGCGGCTGATTCCTCGCAGTACCACCGCCGAGGACTGGCCGAGTATTTCCGAGGCATCCTTAGCGGCCATACGGAATACCGCGAACGATGAGGGGCAGGCGGGACTTTCGGCAATGGCCCAGGGCCAGATAACGCCTCAGCAATTCGTCGATCAAGCGTTCGCGGCGTCAACCGATGGTGCTTGGTTGACGTCACTACGAATCATGCAGGACGCGTATAAGTCGGGGGACGCCACGACGTTCAACGCAGAAGTCGCCAAGTACCAAACGCGTGTCGATGAGACGGTACCCGGAGTAGGAGGACGCGCGGTGGTCGAGAGCATTATGAATCATATGCAGCCGTTCTACGTCTGTGCGGCGCTAACCGTGTTCGCCCTGTTACTTTGCGCCGGAAGCTGGTTTGGATGGCGGAAGCCGCTGCTCGACGCGGCGTTTGCAGTCGCGGTCGTTTCGGCCGGTCTGTATACCTTGGGCCTCGTAGGACGCATGTACCTCGACCAACGCCCGCTCGTGTTTGTGACCAATCTCTACTCGTCGGCAGTGTTCGTCGGTTGGACTGTGATGCTCGTTGGTCTGTTTTTGGAACGGATCTATCGAAACAGTATCGGGCTTACGGTCGCTTGTGTGGTTAGTTTTCTGTCACTGATCGTGGCACACTTCTTGGACGTTGCCGGAGAAGGCGACGACAATCTGGAGGTCTTGCAAGCGGTCCTCGATACCAACTTCTGGCTCGCCACGCACGTTACCACGGTTACCTTTGGTTACTCAGCAACCTTCCTGGCCGGATTCCTGGGGATAACTTATCTCGTGCTTGGGATCTGTACGCCGGTTCTTGATAATGAAATGTCCAAGACGCTGGGGCGAATGATCTATGGTGTCGTTTGCGGAGCAATGCTGCTCAGCTTTATCGGAACCGTCACCGGCGGAATTTGGGGAGATCAATCGTGGGGACGCTTCTGGGGCTGGGACACCAAAGAGAACGGTGCCCTGATGATCGTCATGTGGAACGCGCTCATTCTGCACGCCCGTTGGGGAGGCATGGTGCGTCCACGAGGAATTGCAATTCTCGCCGTTTGCGGTAATGCGCTCACCACATGGTCCTGGTTCGGAGTAAATCAGTTGGGCGTTGGACTGCACGCCTATGGCGGTTCGGCTCCTACGGAACAGTTATGGACCTGGATTTTCATCGGCAGTCAGTTGCTAATCGCCGTCGTGGCCGCGATCATCCCATTCAAGAGTTGGCTCAGCTATGAAGCCATGACGCAGGCTCGGCCAGCTCCCAAGGCAATGGACAAGTTCAAAGGCAAAATGCCTGCATCGACGTAATGAGCTGGCCAGGGGGCGAGGGCGAGGCGGACCGCTTGGACCGCTCAAGCTCGTGTTCGCAGCCGCTGCCAGTCGCTGGTGGCTTATCGCGTCACCTTCTTTTTGACTGATTTGTCTGTCGGTCCTTCTGACAGCGGTGGCAGGCGTTGCATCAACCAGCCGATCTGGGCGTTGACGGGAATCCAGGGGCTTTCCTCGTCGGCGAACATCGCCAGCACGTCACTATGACGAAGTCGACGAGACGCCTGTTCCGAGGCGTGTCGCAGGAGTACCTCGCGGCGATCGACCATCAAGGTCCCCGGCTTCGTGTCATTACAACATCCGGTTAGTAGCCAGCCCTGTTGGTCGCATTCGATGTCCGTTGCCAGTTGTTGGTAATTTACGGCTGGTCCGAGGGCTGCGAAGGAAGATTGCTGTTGCCTGCTCAGTAGCAAGTCGAGCTTTCGTAGCAATGCGGAGTCGATTTTGCCGGGCCCTGCGGTCAGTTTGCCGTTCAGTTCCTCGATCGCCGAATCGCGGAATTTGGCGGACGCGATTTCGAGACGGGCTCGGCCATCCATGGCGCCCAGTTGAGCCACGGCCGTGAGTCGCGAGAGATCGATGCCCGAGAGGGTGCCGGAAACCTCGCCTTCGTTCGACGTCGCGGAAACCGTGCAGCGAATCGTTCCGCTGAACTTGCAATTCGCGCCCAAGTGTTCGGTCGCCGGCATCCATCCCGAAAGAAGATGTAGTGGTATCGCTCGATTCCCGGTCAGCAAACGCCAGCGTTCTTGGCTACCGGACTTGTCATCTTGTCGGATGCACTGCAGGCGGATCGAATCGTTCGACTTAAGGTTCTGTTTCAGCTGTACCGTCAACTCACGACCGTCGGCGTGAGGACGCACCTGGCAGAGGATCTGGGCGAACGAAGACGATCGCTCCTTGCCAACGATCGTGACGTCGTTCACCACAACTCGCAGGTGCTCTACATCGCGAATTGGTTGTGGGAGGACAGCTTCTCGGAGAACTTGCCACACCGATGAGGATCCCGACTCCCGAATCTCGACACCCTCGATCGATACCAGGTGGCGGTCTCCGTCACGAACGAGTGTTCCCGAGGAGATCGAAGCTACCTGTTGTTCCGTGGTTGGGTTGGAAAACTGAATCGTTTTCAGCCGAACCAAACCAGGTTGCGGATGGGAAAGGTCGTCGATGGAAACGCGGAGCCCCGTTGCTTGGGCCCATTTGTTTTCGAGTTCCGTGGTGCGTCCCGGCAGGTTGATCCACACGCACCACAACGCAACGAGCAGTGTTGGTAGCACGCAAAGTGGGAAGAAGGCAGTGCGGCAGAGTCGCCGTTGTGTTCGTTCGTGTAGCGGAAACATCCTTGTTCCCAGGTCCGGAAGTTTTGGTGCAACGCGAGCGGCGACCGTACCGCAGTCGATGCGTGGATTCAATCGCGGCGATTGTTTCAGATGTGCCCCTGCGCGGCAAGGCAAACCGGTCGTAGCAAGGCAAAATAGCCGATCTAGGGCGAGGAAGTTGGACGCTGAAGCACTTCCTCGCCGCCAGTGCTAGCAGATGGAAAATTTGTGCTTCGAGCCCGCTGAGCGTGTCGAGAAGCTCAGCGAGAGGACGCCGCCTAGCTCCATTCGCCACATTGGCTCTGGTTGCGCAACCAATGATCGGCCAGAACAATGGCCACCATCGCTTCGGCCATCGGCACGAATCGGGGTAGCAGGCAGGGGTCGTGGCGGCCTTTGGTGCGAATCTCCGCCGGGGCGCCGGCCCGATCGATCGTCGGCTGGGGACGCGAAAGGCTGCTGGTCGGTTTGACTGCCGCACGCATCACAAGCGGCATTCCAGAGGTGATGCCGCCGAGCATGCCGCCATGGCGGTTCGTTCCGGTTCGCACCGGGGCGTCGGGCGTCATCGCCGGTACAAATAGATCGTTGTTTTCGCTGCCTCGCAGGCGGGCACAGGAGAAGCCGCTGCCGTACTCCACGCCAAGGACCGCCGGTAAACTAAATAGGCCTTTGGCTAGATCGGCCTTGATCTTGTCGAACACGGGTTCGCCTAAGCCGGCCGGAATTCCGCTAGCCACGATTTCGGCAACGCCCCCGATCGAGTCCTGGTCGGTGCGCATCGCCTCGATCAACTCAACCATTTTGGCCGCCGCCGCAGGATCGGGACAGCGGACGATGTTCGGTTCACCGTCGGGCAGCGTTTCGACCTGTTCGAAGGTGACTGCCGCCGGGTCGGCGATCTCGGCACAGACATCGCCGACCTGAATGACATAACCTTGAACGCGACCGCCGAAAGCTTGCTCAAGAACCTTCTTGGCGACAACGCCAGCTGCGACGCGAACGGTCGTTTCACGGGCACTGCTACGACCGCCACCACGGTAGTCGCGGAAACCGTATTTCGCATCGTAGGTGAAGTCGGCATGTCCCGGGCGGTAGAGGTCCTTAATATCGGAGTAGTCACGGCTCCGTTGATCGCGATTGCGAATCAGAATCGCCAGGCTGGTGCCGGTCGTGCGATCTTCAAACACGCCGGAAAGAATCTCCGCCTCGTCCGCCTCGTCACGCTGAGTGACGATTTTGCTTTGCCCCGGCCGCCGGCGATTCAGATCGACCATCAGGTCGTCGACGGTGAGAGAAATCCCTGGCGGAACCCCGTCAATAATGACGACGTTGCCCGGTCCGTGGCTTTCGCCAGCGGTGGTAATACGAAACGCTTGTCCGAAGGAGTTTCCTGCCATTTCCCTATTCTAACAGCGAGCGGGCATTTCGGCCTAGATCGACATTCCCGCAGAATGCGGTGGTGCCACAGACGCATCAAAAAATCGCACGACTCTAACGAAATCGTCCAACTGGCGTCGCACGTCTTTGGCCCTTGCTGCCGGCGGCCGACATTATTGACCGCAGCCAAGCTAAAACGTGACCACTGCTAGGGCCCCTTACCGCCAGGCAAATTCGAGCCCGGTGATCCGTTCGTACGCCTCGATGTACTTGGCGCGGGTGTTAACCACTACATCGTTCGGTAGGGCAGGGGGCTCGCTGTTCTTGTCCCAATCGGTTTGGAGTAACCAGTCGCGGACGAACTGCTTGTCGAACGACGGCTGTCCCTTGCCCGGCTCGTAGAGATCGGCCGGCCAGAAACGAGAGCTATCCGGCGTCATCACCTCGTCGATCAGGATCAATTCGTCGCCGAGCATGCCGAACTCGAATTTCGTATCGGCGATGATGATTCCCTTGGTACGCGCAAACTCGGCACCTTGCTTGTAGATGTCGAGGCTGCGTCGCCGCAGCTCTTCGGCGACATTCGATCCAACAATCTCGACCATTCGCTCAAACGAGATGTTTTCGTCGTGACCTTCTTCGGCTTTTGTGGCGGGCGTGAAGATCGGCTCCGCGAGCTGATCGCTTTCCGTCAGGCCTTCTGGCAGGGCGACACCGCAAACCGAAGACGACTGCTGGTATTCCTTCCAGCCGGAGCCGGAAAGATAACCACGCACCACGCACTCGATTGGCACGACGTCGCACTTGCGAACTAACATGCTGCGACCGGCGAGCGGTTCCAGATCGATGTCTGAGGGAAGATCCATCTCGTTGACATCGCAAGTGAGCAGGTGATTCGGCTCCTTCAAGCGATCGAACCAAAAGGCACTTTGTTGCGTGAGTACGCGGCCCTTGTCTGGGATTCCTGTCGGGAGTACCCAGTCGAACGCACTGATGCGATCGGTGCTGACTAACAGCAATTGCTCCCCGAGGTCATAGATGTCACGTACTTTTCCGCGACGAACTGGAAATTGAGAGAGCGAAGTCTCGAGAACGACCGAGCTTTCCATGGCGTTGTCCTTGTCCGTGTTCTCGGGCGACCTGTCTTGCGTCTTGCGATACGGGAATCCTGCGAGACGGGAATCCTGCGAGACGGGAATCCTGCGAGACGGGAATCCTGCGAGACGGGCTCGACCTCACTTCGTGCGAAGAATCGTGCCAATCTCGATTCCGCAGTATATCAGTTGCAACATTCGACTGGCTAGGATCCGCGTCTGACGAGGTCCCGGCCAGCCGCCTGACACGGCTCCGTTGAATGGCCTCTAAACGTCCGCTAAACTCAAGGTTTAGGAGCAAACGTCGCCTTCTTTCTCACGGGGTTCTCCGTGACGCGGTGCGGCACGCAATCCCCCGATGCTCGGTCGGCAAAGGGTTTGGTAGAGGAAGCAATACGTTCGTAGGTAGCCCCCATGGGATTGATCCGGTTTTTAGTTCCCGATCGTCAGCGTCTCCCGGCGACGGCGACCAAACGGGCCTACCTAACCGGCATGGATGAGGTCCCCTGGTCGTGCCATGTTATCGAAACGGACGAGGGGTTCAACGTTGTCCGTGCCGTCGATGACTCTGGCTGTTTCCACATCCCCTGGCAAGTCGAAGGCTACGGCGAGACGACGCTTTCCACCGCTACGCTGATGGAGCGGGAACGTCCCTATTTGCTCGAAGTCGAACTGGCTCGTGGAACGATCAATCGTGTCCGTAACCGGTTGGCGGAGTGGGCCGTTCATGACCTGCAGGTGCCCGAGGCGATGCAGGCGAAGCTGGGCGAGGCGATCGCCACTTTCTCACGTGCGGTCGTGGCGCAGAGCGATGCCGTAGAAGCCGGCCGCATTGCGCAGGAGGCGCTGGCTCAAATCTTACCGCTGACGACCGAGATTGCCCGCACGTTTGCCGACGCCATGATCAAGAATCGTCGCAAGACGACCCCGCAGCTGACGACACTGCTAGGGGCTGATATGGGCAATGCGGCGATGAGCGAACCGCTCGCGCGCGGTTTCTTGGATGCCTTCAATACCGCCGTTGTGCCGATGAGCTGGCACGACATCGAGGTTCGAGAAGGCGAAAAGGACTGGTCGCGAACCGACGCCCAGATCGACTGGTGCACGGCCAACGGCCTCAGAATCTGTGGTGGGCCGCTGCTCAAGTTCGATCGAGCTAGCGTGCCTGACTGGCTTTATCTGTGGGAAGGCGACGAGGAAACAATTTTCTCGTTAATGATTGAGAATGTGCGAGAGCGGGTGGCTCGCTATCGACAACGTGTCCACGTCTGGCAATGTGCCTCGCGGCTGATAACGGGAAGTCTGCTGGGTTTGAGTCAGGAGCAGCGGATGCGAATGACGATTCGCGCCGTCGAAGTGGCTCGCCAGATCGACGGGCAGACTCCCATGGTCGTGACGTTCGATCAGCCGTGGGGAGAACACGCCGCTCGCAACGAAATGGATTTGCCTTTGCATTTCGCCGATGCCCTGACTCGCTCCAACATGGGACTGGCCGGCATCGGATTGGAGATCAATCTCGCCTATCATCCGGGCGGAACATTGCACCGCAACGCTATGGAGTTCAGTCGGCAGCTTGATCGCTGGGCCGTGCTGGGACTACCGCTTATGGTGTCGCTGGCGGTTCCTAGTGGGACCACGGCGAACGCCGGTGTCCGACGTCCCGATGAGTTGTCGGCAGGCAGTTGGACCGCGGAGCGTCAGGCCGAGTGGACGCGGGATTTCCTGCCGATCATTCTGTCCAAGCCAAGCGTGCAGGCGGTGGTGTGGAACCAACTCCGCGACGATATCCCACACGACTTTGCCTGTGGGGGGCTCGTAGATGCCGCAGGAAATGTGAAGCCGGCGTTGGCCCAGCTCGCCGCGACGCGTGGCGAACTTCTCATGTAACCGGCAGCGACGAAGCGCTGCTCCCGTCGCCCTTGGTCGTCTCGCGGCCTCGGGAAATCTCAGGCTGCACGGGCGCCAAGAAGTGACTGGCTGACACTTTTATTCTTCACCAGCAGGTCACCGGCGTAGCGATGCACCAGGCGATAGTTGGGCAGCATCTGCATCAGCTTGCGGAAGTTGATTTGTCCTTGGTACATCTCTCGATTGCTGTACTCCGTATAGAAGTACCGAGTTCTGCCCAGCGTTTCGAGACCGCCGCGAATCAAGTCGACCTCGGCTCCTTGGGTGTCGGCCCAGATGAAGTCGATCGTTCGATCTGAGAGCCCCTGTTCGCGGCGCCACGAATCGAGCGATCGTGTGGCAACCGTGGTTGTCTTATCGAAGGAGCACCAGGGGAAACATTCCAAGTGCTTTTTCGGCGGGCGAATTGAGCCCGAATAGTCCCAGCCCTCAGGGAACTGCGACATGTCCCGGTCATCAGGGCCGCCGCCGCTGACATGGAATTCGACCTCACCATCGCGATCGGAGATGGCGATCGGGTGGAGCGTGACGTGATCGCTGCTCACCGTTTTTCGAAAACGATCGATGGCCCGTTGGTCCGGTTCGAAACAATGGATTTCCGCATCGGGAAACAGTTCCAAAAACCAGTTCGTATGTGTGCCATCATTGCAACCAATTTCAAGAATCAGCTGCGGGTAAGGCCCTAGTATCTCAACGAGTAGATCTCGGCTAATCTCGCCAGGCGTGATCTTGGGCAGACGCCTGATAACACGTTTGACCTCTCGGAGAAAGCTTTTCATTTTTGTTTCGTTTCGAAAAAGAAGGCCCTGTCTGGACTACCCAGACCCCGATTCGCCGAAGCATGGTTGTTCAGCGTGTGCTATCACATCAGGACATCGGTACGAATGTGTCAGAGCGGCAGGTGATCGGTTTCGACGAATCGCGATGAGACGGCGGCGCGCAGAGCCAATTCCCACCAGATCAAACGACGAAGGATCTAGTAGCGGGGATCCAGTAGGGTATCGACGCAGAAAACCTTGCGCTTGAACGAGGGCACGCAAAGTCAGGGGAAAGAGCGAGTGAAATCGCCTATTTCATGCGACCTACGCAGACCAGGCACATGTCGTCGCTCTGAGGATGACCGCTGACAAATTGTTCAACATCATCGAGCAAATGCTTGCCGAGTTCCACGGCATCGGGAACTTCGTCCGCAAAGTGCGTTTCCATTCGTTCGATGCCATATAGCTCACCGCTAGCATTCATTGCTTCGGAAAAGCCATCGGTGTAGAACGCCAGGTAGTCGCCCTTGCCGAGTGTGATGGTAAACGATTCGTAGGGGTAATCCGAAGCGACTCCCAGCGGCAAGCCTGCGTGTTCTTCACCAGGCATGTTGACTTCTTTGCCATGGCGGACCAAGGGTGGCAGATGACCGGCGTTCACGACTTGGACCTCGTCACATGTCGGATCGAGCACCGCCAGAACCAAGGTCACAAAACGATCTTCCCAACCGGGGCCACTAAAAGTGCGATTGAGTCGCTGAATGGCGGCCGCCGGATCGGGTTCACTCGCCAGGCAGTAACGGGATTCGGCCGTCAGCTTGGCCATCAGGAGTGCCGCTGCAACCCCCTTGCCTGAGACGTCCGCAAGCACGACGGCCAGGCGACCATCCGGTAGCGGAATGTAATCGTACGAGTCACCACCGACATGCTTGGCCGGCTCATAGAAATCGAAGAAGTGATAGCCCGGAAGCTCAGGCGGTTCCGACGGCAAGAGTCCTTGCTGTACCCGATGAGCCATTTCCAGATCGCGCTCGATCGCTTGCTGCCGGAGAACATCGTCGTGTAATTGCGCATTTTCAATGGCCATGCCAGCGGGGGCGGCAACACCGGCTAATACCGCCAGGTCGTCTTGCGTGAAGCGGCTCTTCTGATTCAGCGTGTCGATTTGGATCACGCCGAGCACCTTGCCTTCGCTGTCCATCAACGGCGCGCACATCATCGAACGGATCGAAAAGTCAGCGATGCTTTGACTCATTTGAAAGCGTTCGTCGCTGGCCGCGTCGGCCGAGAGGATCGCCTCGTGGCTCTCCATCACCTCGTTGACGATGGTGCGACTGATGCGAATCGTGTCGTCTTGATCCGGACGGCGAAACTTGACCGCCTTGGAATCAAGGTTCCGTTGTCGTCGCTCTTGAGGACGATGAAACCGCGGTCGGCCTGAATGAAGATCTTGAACAGGCTGTCGAGCATCTTCGGCAACACTTCGTCGAGCGACAAAGTGCGGCTCAGGTCGCGGGTGATTTCTAGTACCGCCTGGAGTTTGACCTCAGGATTGGCCTCGAGCATGAGGTGCGAAACGTCGGTCGTCATCTCCAGCTTGGACATGACTCGCGAGCTGGCTTTGTCGTCGACCAGGACGGCTCGCGACGACTCATCCATTCCGAAGCCCCAACTCGGTCCGACAGGATCGGCACCCGAGGTAAAACGGAACGTCAGATCACAGATCTGAACGCTGTCGCCTTCGAGCAATCGGTGGCGGCTACTGATCGGTTGGTCGTTCACCAGTGTGCCGTTGCGGCTGCCGAGGTCCTCCACGAAGAACTGATCGCCATCATGGATCACCTTGGCGTGCTGCCGGCTGATGGCTCCATAATCGAGCTGGATCTGGCAGTCGGGGTGCCGTCCGAGGATCATCTCGTCTTCGACGAGTTCGTATTTCTCGTCGTCTGCCTCGGCATCGGTTCGGATCAGAATGGCCATCGATTTCCCTTGTGGACCTATCTGCGAAGAATTCGTTCGGGTTGGGCCAGTGATCCGGGCCCTCTGCGATTCTAAATCGTGGAAAGGGAGGGGGAAAGTACCACACGCGCGAAAGTCGCACTCTTCAGGGTCACGCGTGACTGGAATAATGACCGACTGGGATGCTCGTATGGGACCGGGATACTCTTGACGAGGATACTCTTGACGGGCAGGCGTGCGAGATTTACCCTACGTGATTCAGAGCTGGAACGATTTGTTACGCTCTCTTGAGTGGAATCGGCCCGTTGTAAGTGGAGTACAGGCCAGCTCTGGCTGACGGCAGCTGGATGAAATAGAAATACCAGCGACCGAACGTGATGGGGAATAGTGTAACGGCAGCACGAGTGACTCTGAATCACTTAGTCTAGGTTCAAATCCTAGTTCCCCAACTTCGAACAGCCCTCGCTTAGAGGGCTTTTTTTGTGCGCCGTTTTCTGTGGCCACGCACTTGCACAAAAAAGGGGCTCGCCACGTGTCGTTCGCAGCGAGCCCCTGGATTCTTCTTATTGACGAACTCTCGGCCGCAAGGGGCTTAAAGAGCCTGGTTTGGTTAGTCTCGCGACATGAACAGCTGCAGCACGTACCAGAACAGCAGGGCGACCGAGGCGAACAAGGCCAACGAGGCGGCGACATGCTGCCCGATGCGGTAGTGGTGCAAAACATTCGAGGTGTCGTAGAGGATGTATCCACACGCGAAGGCGATCATCGCCACCGTGAAGAACAGCCCGATTGAGAAACCGAAGATGAGCGCGGCGATGATGTAGGCCATCGCGGCAAATCCCAACAGGCCTAGAATTCCTCGCAGGAAGGAAAAGTCCTTACGCGTCAGGAACACGACGCAGGTCAGACCGGCGAATAATACCAGCGTCGTGAGGCCTGCTTGGGGAATGATTTGGTCATCGGGGAAAAAATTGTGAGCGATGTACAAGATAGGCACGAAGAAGATCGACTCGGCCACGACGTAAAGGCCCAGTCCAGCATATTGCATGCCCACCGACGTCGACGAGCTAGCCCAGGAGTTGGCCACCCAACTAACGGCCATGAATCCGACGAGTACGATCAAGTAGCCGTACTGTGTGCCCAGCACCGACTCGGTGAGCTGTTGGGCGATCGGAAGTTGCAGTAGGCCGGCGGTGATCGCGATGAAGGCAACGACGGCACCCGCGAGATGGAGATACGTCTTGGTGATAAAGCTGGCTCGCTCATCCGCGGCCGCTTCAGCGGCGAACGTATACTGAGGTGCCTCATAAGGGTTGTCGGCGTAACTCATGGAAAAAGCTCCTATAGAAAACAGTGTGCCCCGACGTCCAAGCCGGCTTTGAACCGTTCGACTCAGGCGGACGTCGCGCGTGTATTGGGTTCGATTCCCCCCTAATGATAGCGGTTCGGATAACCAGGGGCGACCACGGAATCTCAGAAAAATCGCTTCGTCGGCCAAGCAAGCAGGCCAATCGTCCTGAAAGGGCCGTTTTTTCAGCCGCACGGTTGCTTTCGTAAACACGGTCACTCTCATAATCACGGCCGCTCTCGCAATCTCAGTAGAGCTCGTCGCGAATATGAAGAATTGTTGGACGCCCGTGAGCGGTCGACCGCCGAAGTGGGACTACTCTGGCGGCAGATCGGTAATGATCTTGGGCAGCTTCGGGCCGGGCTTAGGATAGCTCGTGGCGACCGTGCGCAGATAGTTGACCGTTGAACTGTCTTTCGGCATCGCCTGTCGCAACAGGGAGTAGACGTTCATTAGTCCTATCCGATTAGAAATCGGCAGCTGTTTGACGGTGCGGGCGTCGTTGTATCGCCAACCTTCGGAAACCAAGTTCATGGCCAAGGCGTTGATCGGATCGAAGGCGATGCGGAATCCGGCACTGTTGGCCCGGTCGTCCGCCAGTTTGGGACGCATGACCGATACTTCCTCGGGGCTGTGGGTGCAGCCGAGCGTGTGACCGATTTCGTGTAGCAGAACTTCGAGTCGCTCCGCTTCTGATGTCTTGCGAAGATGTTCGCGAATCAAAATGTGCCGACGGAACAGGCCGTAGGTGCCTCCCAGTTTGATCCGCCCAACGCGAGATACGTACTTGCTTGTGAACCCGATGACCAAGTCGGCCTTTTCGGGAGCGACCTCTTCCTCGAACTCTTTGAGCGCGGCGTCGAAGTTACCGGCATTCTCTGATTTCCAACGCCCGGTGCCGATGACTTCTAGACGTAGCCGGCAGGTCTGTTCGAGAATCTTCGAGGCGGCCTCCATGCGCTCACGCAATCGCTTTTCCCAAACCGATCGTAGGGATGCCTCGCCTTCGTCGACCATGATCTTAACGGTGATCGTGCCGACCTTTTCGGTCTTCTCGACATTCACGCCTGGCACTGGTTTGCGATTCTCGGCTCCCAACGGGCGTCCGTTTCTGCGCGTCGACGGCATCGTTAGCCCGAGCTCTTGCATGTCGACTTGGGGACCGTTCTCTCGGGCTCCCTGGATTCGGCCAAAGAAATAGATGGTGTTCGGCTTGAGGTCGTAATCCTTCATGCCGGCGCCGGTGTCAAAAGCCAGTTCCACTGGCCCCTGTACGATGAGCGGGAGGATATCCTGCGGATAGATTTTCATCTTGTGATATCCGCCGCCCTGTTTGCTGACGACAAGATTGATTGAGTCGGGACTGCGATTGGTCAACAGAATCACATCCGCGAAGCAGGAGGGTGCCGCGAGGAAGCCGCCGATCGCGAGCATGACGAGAAAGCCAAGCATGCCCCATAGGCGTTTCACCATGGGAGTCATCATCGGCAGTCGCGGTCGTTTTAAGAGTTCCAGTTTCGAGAGTTCCAACTTCATGGGTTCTGCTTGCCCTGTTCCTTCTTCGCCCGTTTCTTTTTCTGAGTCGGCAAATCGCATCGACACGCGCCCTGGCCGATCTGCTCACGCTGGTACTCCCATCATATCCCAGTGGCGTGTTTGGCGGCCAGCGCGGGGCGGTGTGGGGCTACCGCCGCGGGGGGCAAAACGACTACCGCAAGTGGTCTGTAGCGGCTGCCGACAAGCATTTCGCCTCAGCAGGCCGGTTATTTGACTTGTGCCGGGAATAACCTACTTTTTCTAGGCTTCTAGGCTCGCTGATGGGGAGGCCCGGCAATGTCTGGGCGTTTCTCTCTCTTCGGCGACAGAGGTATCCGTTGGCAGTATTGCCGAGTCGATTTCGATTCGTATGCCCCGGTTTCGACACGATGAACTCATTCCCATCCGTCCACCGTATGCCGAGTGACGATGCTTCGTCGCATCGCATCATGCTGCGCTGTGTGCTGGCGTTGTTGGGGGTGATCACGGTCGGTTCGGTCGGTTTCATGCTGATTGAAGATTGGCCAACGTGGAAGTCGGTCTACTTTACTTTGATCACCATTACGACCGTAGGCTACGGGGACGAAGGTCTCTCGCCCTACGGCAAGGCGTACGCCGCGATATTGGTCATCGGCGGTATTGGCGTGGCGACCTATTCCTTGAGTCTGCTGGTGCAGACCGCCGTGAATTATCCGTTTGCGTGGAGAAAGAAAATGCAGCATTCCGTCGATCAACTTCACGACCATGTGATTGTCTGCGGATTCGGTCGGATGGGAATCGCGGTTTGCGAACAGTTGGTTCGCGAAGAGGCTCCCTTTGTTGTCGTCGAACCGAATACCGAAACGTGCGAAATGGCAGCGGACCGAGGGTATCTCGTTGTGCAGGGAAACGCATCGGAGGATAGCGTGCTCCGCCAGGCGGGAATTGAGCGAGCGCGAGCCACCGTTTGTGCTGCCGCCTGCGATGCCGAGAACGTCTTCATCACGCTCAGCAGCCGCGAACTTAACAAAGACCTGTACATCGTCAGTCGGGCCGACGGTGACGGGGCGACCAGAAAGCTGCAGCGAGCCGGCGCTTCGCTGGTGGTTTCACCACACCAGACCGCCGGTTCCAAGGTGGCAACGACCATCATGCGGCCCCACATTACCGACGCGTTGGAGCTTGGCGAGAGCCACACCGATGGCTTCTGCCTGCGGGAGATCACGCTCGCCGAAGGGAGCTCGCTCCTCGGACGAAGTATCGCTGACTACGGTTCAGAAGAGAACGGCATCGTGTTCGTGGCGATCGTGGATGCCGATGGCAATCGCAATATGAATCCCGGTGGCCGGGCCATTTTCCACGCCGGCGACACCGTCATTGTGGTTGGCACCGGAGCGGACCTGGAGAGAATGCGGACCCTCGCTGGCTCCAGATCGTTCGTCGGCGCGGAACTGGTTTCTAGCTAGTCCCGAAGGCGTCCGTTCGCAGACAGCCCCTAACCGGCCGTGTAGTAGTCCTGCTCGCCGGCCGTGACCTCTAAGATCGGCTCGGCTCGATTGAGCAGATTCTGGCAATCTTCGGAGAGGTTCGTCAGGATCACCTTCTTGCCCAAGTCACGATACTCGGCCGTGACCCCGTTGATCGCTTCCAATGCGGAGTGGTCGTAGACACGGGTGTTGGTGAACTCGATGTTCACGGTATCCGGATCGTCCGCCGGCGTGAAGATTTCCTTGAAGGAGGTCACCGCTCCGAAAAACAGCGGGCCTTCCAGCTCGTATCTCTTCACGCCTTCTTCCTCGGTTACCTCGGCGTTGATGCGTTGTGACTTCTTCCAGGCAAAGACCAGGGCTGAGATCACAACCCCTGCCGCCACGGCAATGGCCAAGTCGAGGAACACGGTGATCACCGATACGGCGACGATGACGAAAAAGTCGCTGCGGGGAATCTTGTTCCAAAGTCGCAGGCTCGTCCACTCGAACGTGGCAATGACGACGATGAACATCACGCCGATCAATGCCGGTACGGGAATCAATCCAATACACTGCCACAGCGGCGGGTAAACAATGAAGCACAACAGGAACAACGCTGCCGTGATGCCGGAAAGGCGATGACGACCGCCGGAGCGAATGTTGATCATCGATTGTCCGATCATCGCACAACCGCCCATGGCGCCAAAGAACCCGGAAGCCATGTTGGCAATTCCTTGGGCGACACACTCGCGGTTGCTCTGACCCCGCGTTTTGGTCAGCTCGTCGATCAGGGTGAGCGTCATGAGGGACTCGATCAGTCCGATGGCGGCGAGCGTGGCGGCCAGACCGGCAATAATGCCGAGGCTCTCTAGATTGAACGGAATGGCGGGGATCGAGAAGTAGCCGGCTCGCTCCTCGGCCTGCTCCTCGGAAATCTCGATGTCGCTGGCCGCGATCTCATGACCACGGCCATTCACGCTCGCGTAAGCCAGCGTTGGCTTTTCTCCTTCAAACAGCTGTGTCTTTTCCGACTTCTCTCGCGTCAAGGCGTTCATGGTCGCAACCGAATCGCTAACCGTGATCGACTCGATGGGCGTGAGTTGAACTAGCAACGTGACCGCGACAATGGCGACCAGTGTGCCGGGCACTGCCTTCGTCAGCTTGGGGAGGAAGTGAATGATCGCCATCGTGAGCACAATCAACATGGCCGTGATCCACATGGTGCTGCCGGTCATCCACTCGCCGACGACCTCGAATCCGTGGGTGTGCTCGTTGAAT
>CAYLRE010000076.1:0-17452 GCA_964385715.1 uncultured Planctomycetaceae bacterium | reverse complement strand
GGCCAGCCTTCCCACGAACCCGATCAGTGGCACATCCGGTCGCTCAGGCAAACCACAGGCCCGTTGCAGGTCGGACTTGCAGGCGGCCTTTCCTTGCGCGAACGAGGTGACATCGTAATTCGTGGCGATATGTTCGTCGGTGGCCGGGTTCCACTCTCGATCATCGACACCGTTAATAATGCCGAACAACGATTCGCCCCGATGCGCCAACAGATCTTCTAGTCCGCAACCGAGCGGGGCCGATTGGATCTCGCGAGCATAGGTTGGACTGACCGTGTTGAGTGCGTCGGAGAAGACGACTCCCGTCTTCATTAGATTGAGATCGCCATGGAACTCCATCTGCCGCCAGTTGAAAAATTTCCAGTCGAGACCGGTCAACAGCATATCCCAATGCCAGAACGTCCCCTGATAGGCGAGATTGTGAATCGTGAACAAGGTGGCCGTCGACTCGAACGGTGGAACGCCACGATACTCGGCCTCCAGATAGGCCGACAGCAATCCGGTCGGCCAGTCGTTGGCATGCAAAACGTCAACATGCAAATCGAGCAGGCGAATCGCCTCCATGACCGCACGGCAAAAGAAGACGTAGCGCTCGCAGTTGTCGCGGAAGCCAATCCCGTCAGGCGAACCGTAGATGCCGTCGCGGTCGAAGTATTCGTCCTGTCGGACTAGATAAACCGGAACGTCAGAGCCGGGCAACTCCGCGACGTGCAGTTGACCATCGACCCACTTGTTGCCAATCGGAACGCGCAGCTCAAGATCGAGCGGAGGGCCAACATCGAACTTCTCGTCAATGCCACGGTAGAGCGGCAGAATGAGCCCGACCTCTTGGCCGAGTTTCGCCAACTCGATCGGCAAAGCACCACAGACGTCGGCCAGGCCGCCGGTCTTAGCAAATGGCACCGCCTCGCTAGTGGCAATCAGAATATTCACAGGACTCAAGCTACCAAACCGGGCCAAAACCACAAACGGCAATTCACCGGTGGCGGCGGGGTGTGGGCCACGAGAGCACGGTGTCGCTAGTGCTCGGAACCTCTACAGCACACTGGCGATCGCCTTGGTCAGCGTCCCCATGTTGGCATCGGTCATGCCCGCCACATTAATTCTTCCCGATCCAACGATGTAAATCGAGTAGTCATCGCGAAGCTTGGCGACCTGATCCTTCGTTAAACCCGAGAAAGAGAACATTCCTCGCTGGTTCACGATGAAGGAAAAGTCCCGATCGACACCCGCAGCCGCGAGCGAATCGACAAACTTCTGCCGCATGTCATGAATCCGTGAACGCATGGCGGCCACTTCCCCGATCCACTGCTGCTTCAACTGCTCGTCGCCAAGGATCGTGGTCACGATCGCCGCACCGTGGGCGGGTGGATTGGAGTAGTTCGTGCGAATTCGCAGCTTCACATGGCTCATCGCCTTCTGCGCCGCCTCGGACGTGCCGGCTACAACCGTCAGCGCTCCGATACGATCGTTGTAGAGACCGAAATTCTTGGAGAAGGAACTGCAGATGAGCAGCTCTCGTCCTGGCTGGGCCAAAGCTCGCAGGCCCACGGCGTCTTCTTCGATTCCTTCGGCGAAGCCTTGGTAGGCGAAGTCCAACAGCGGCAGCAATCCGCGATCGTAAACGGTTGCCGCGATCTGCTCCCACTGCTCTGGTGTCGGATCGACTCCCGTGGGATTGTGACAACAGCCATGCAGCAAGATGACATCGCCCTCGGACATTTCACCAATGGCGGCCAACATGCCGGAAAGATCGAGGCCGTTGGTCTCGGCATCAAAGTACGGATAGGTCGCCGTTTCAACTCCGGCCGCCTTGAAGACGCCACCATGGTTGGCCCAAGTCGGATTGCTGAGCCAAACTTTGGCTCCCGGCATCATGGTTTTGATGAAGTCGCCCGCCACGCGAAGCGCCCCGGTACCGCCAGGCGTTTGAGCCGCCGCCGCACGGTTGTTCTCCAACACTTCGTGACCGGCACCAAACAGCAGCTCCAGCACGGCCGCTCCGTAGGCCGGCAAACCCTGCATGCCGAGGTAGCTCTTGGTGGTTTGAGTGTCGATCACGCGCTGAGCGGCCGTCTTCACGCACTCAAGAATCGGCGTGGTGCCGCTGTCGTCCTTGAATACGCCGACGCTCAAGTTGATCTTGGCGGGATTCGTATCGTTGTTGAACGCTTCGGCCAGTCCCAGAATCGCGTCGGGCGGAGCCCATTCCAACTGCTCAAACATCTTCTTCCTCAACACCTTCAGTTTCTTCTGTTTCTAATTCTTCGACCCGGGCGGCTTGTTCAATCATCTGGCGGCCGCACCGATTCTCTGGTGCTCGCCAAACAAGGAACCGAGGCGAGATCGAGCCAGCTTATTGCCGTCGGTCCCGCCAGACTCGGCAGAGATCCCAGGCGGATACCGCCAGCTTCAGGCGGCGACAGCGTCGACTCGCCTTAACGTCAGCCGCCCTCGCATGTCGATAAAGAGCACTAACGTACACGCTCAAAAGGAGTTGCGAGACTTGACGCAGTTCCTCGGCGCGTGCGACAATAAATAGTAGGCTTGCGAGTTCGCCGCCGGTAGGGGCCCGTGCCAGGCAATCGCTACCTTACAACGGGGCCCAGCGTCCTCAATCCCACCTTTAGCCCGTCCTTCCCCACCGCCAGACTCAACCTGCTCGTGCGTCCCGATTCGGACGGCGAACGGAATTGTTGCCGATGAATCCTGATCACCACCTCGACGTCGACTTCAACGTCCCGGTCCGCCACCGCCTGCGGTTCACCGAGGACGTCTTTGAGCAGGATCAGGAGATTCTGGCCGACTTGCTCGAACCCTCCGGCAGCCGTGCCCCGCGCGTCCAGTTTTGGCTGGATGAGCATGTGGCCCACCATGCACCACACGTGCTCGAGAAGATCCGCACTTTTTCCGATGCTCATGCCGACCGTCTGACGCGAATTGGCAACGTCCAGCTAGTGCCCGGCGGCGAGGCGATCAAAAACGACATTCACATCATCGAGCGGATGCTCAAGGTGTTTCACGCCTCGGACCTGGATCGCCGCAGCTATGTGGTCGTCATCGGCGGTGGCGCGGTACTCGATGCCGTCGGATTCGCGGCCGCCATCGCCCATCGCGGCCTGCGACTCGTTCGACTACCAACCACGACGCTCGCCCAGGCAGATTCCGGTATCGGCGTGAAAAACGGCGTCAACCTGTTCAACAAGAAAAACTGGGTAGGTTCGTTCGCAGTCCCCTGGGCCGTGATCAACGACGCTTCCCTGCTGGAAACGCTCTCCGATCGCGACTTCATCTGTGGATTCGCCGAAGCAGTGAAGGTTTCACTGCTCAAAGATCCGGCCATGTTTGATCAACTGGCCAAGACGGCGGTTCAGATTCGAGAACGAGACATGGCGGCAGCCGGGCCGATGATTCGTCAGTCGGCCAAGTGGCACCTCCAACACATCACCCGCGGCGGCGATCCCTTTGAGGCCTTGGAAGCTCGTCCGCTCGATTTTGGCCACTGGTCAGCCCATAAGTTGGAGACGATGAGCCATTTCGAGGTTCGTCACGGCGAAGCGGTCGCTATCGGCCTGGCCATTGACGTGGTCTATTCGTCCCTCGTGCATGGATTGCCCACACAATCGGCCGATAAAATTCTGACTTGTTTGAAAAATCTTGGCTTTGAACTGGCGTGTCCTCAGTTGGCGAAAGAGAGCAATCGACTGTTCGCTGGCCTTGAAGAATTTCGCCAACATCTCGGTGGGCGACTCACGCTCACCATGCTCAATGAAATTGGCAAACCGATCGATGTTCACGATGTCGATCGGGCCGCCATGGCTCAGGCAATCTCGCAGGTGGCCGGGCCTACCACAGCGGCCAAACGTTCCAAGTAGCCGGCCGTAACCTTATCTGTATTAAGCCACTTGCGCCGATTCTCTGGGCGCATTCCCAATGCTGATTCGTCCCCGCTCCGGCCAGTCGTGCGCGGTCGGATGCGCGCGAATGGGGAGTCCGCTGCACGCCTAAAGAGGACAACGATGCTGACCGCGGAATGGTCCGCTCGTCGTATCTCCGAATGCGCCCATGTGGGTCAACCAACGGCCGCGAACGGGCGTTCAGTGCGTCTCTTATCGCCCGTTGATCGCCTCTATACGACGCGGTGCGAGCGAAAATTGGTTTCAAGCAGATCGTGTGATTATGCCGATCCCTTGTCGATAAATCGACAAACTCATTTTGAATACTCCGGTCGCGACGAATCGAGGATCGTTTCTTCAGAAACGGAAAATTCATCTTGACGAATCGATATCCGAGTTGTTCCAATGCGCGGAACTGAGAACAGGTGTCAAGGTTTCGCGTGCGTTCGCGTCGCAGACAACAACGGAATCGCGAACCTTCCCTCGATGAACTCGCCACCGATGGCGACGAGAGCTTTCCGACAGATCAATTGTCGAAGTTAAACGCGGCGTGACCGGACAACGGAAACGGAAACATGCCGCTTCGCTTGCGTCAGACCTCTTTGACGTCGTCCAGCACGATCGCCCTCAAAACAAGAGGCGTCGCCACAATTTTACAACTCAACGCGGGATCACGGTGATTCTCGCAAACCGTCGGGCGTAACGTTCGGCAGTTATACCGGCTTCTCTCGTATGGGTGCCCGAGAGAAGACAATGAATTGAATCCGCGTACCCTATTCGTGAGGAGTCCAAACCATGGCGAAAAAGAAAGCCACGAAGAAGAAGGCGGCCAAGAAGAAGACCGCAAAGAAGTCGACTAAGAAAAAGGCTACCAAGAAGAAGGCGGCCGCTAAGAAGTCGACCAAGAAGAAGGCCACTAAGAAAAAAGCGGCCAAAAAGAAGACCGCAAAGAAGTCGACGAAAAAGAAAGCCACTAAGAAAAAAGCTACCAAAAAGAAGGCGGCCAAGAAGTCGACTAAGAAAAAGGCCACCAAGAAGAAGGCGGCCAAGCGTTCGACCAAGCGTAAGACGGCCAAGAAGAAGTAGTGCCGTCTGGCGGCGACGTCCGCCAACCGTATTGAGAAGAACGGCCGGGTCGGCTCTCGACGTGTTTCGCGTGGGAGCCGGCCCCGTTCTTTGCGCACTCCGTTTCTTGCGCAAATACCTCGTTTCATTCGACGACCGCGGCTCGCCCTCCACGTCACCAAGGCGGTCCCGCCGGCCACCTCCCGCCGGCCAGTTATCCGTGCGAGCACAATCGCTTGAAATACCCCACGTTTACGCGATTCTCGCCGACTGCTCACTTCGATTTGAAGCAAGATGTCGAGGGCGGTCGCGAGATCGGCGGGGATTGACGAAAGTCATTGCCGCGGTTAACGTTAGGGAAATAATTTTCCCTCCTACTCTTTCGCGCTCGCGCGACATCGCGCTGGCAGGCACGAACTTCATCGGTTCAGGCAGCCGCCGCCACAGCGCCGCGAGCCCTCTGTTGGTTAAGTGTGACGAAGCCCTCCTCCGATCAACCCGCTCTCCGTTTTGAAGATTTGCCGCTGTCGAAATTGACGCTCGACGCCCTTGCGCGAGCCGAGTACAGCGAGCCAACCCCCGTACAAGCCGGCGTGATTCCGCGCGCCGTGGAAGGGGTCGATATCCTTGGCCAAGCCCGCACGGGAACCGGCAAGACGGCCGCCTTTGCCATTCCGATTCTGGAACTGTTGCTCCGCAGCAAGCAGGAAAAGGAAAAGAACGGCAAGGGCAAAAAGAGCAAAGGTCCCGCCGCGTTGGCCCTGGTGCCAACGCGTGAACTCGCGGTGCAAGTACGAGGCGAGTTCCAAAAGCTCGCACACGGTCAACGGGTAAGCACGGTCGCCTGCTACGGCGGAAAGCCGATCCGCAGCCAGATTGAAAAGCTCCAGCGAGGTTGCGACGTGGTGGTCGGAACGCCTGGTCGCGTGCTCGATCACATGAGTCGCGGCACACTCGACCTAACGAATCTCAAGTGCGTCGTGCTCGATGAAGCGGATCGCATGCTCGACATCGGGTTTCGTCCCGACATCGAGAAGATTCTGCGACGCTGTCCGCGCGAACGCCAAACGCTGCTCTTGAGTGCGACGGTACCTCCGCCGGTCGAGCGACTTGCCAGACGCTACATGCAGGAACCGGAGTCGCTCAACTTTTCGCCCAAGGAAATTTCCGGCGACACGATCAAGCAGTACTACTTCACCGTTGATCAGGATCGAAAGTTCGGCCTGCTCGAAAAGCTGCTGCAACGCGAGAACCCCAAGCAGGCGATCGTCTTCTGTCGCACCAAGCGTGGTACCGACAAGGTGGCGAATCGCCTCAAGAAGCGTCACCAGAGCACCGGCTGCATTCATGGCGATCTTTCGCAGAGCGTGCGTGATCGGGTGATGGAGAAGTTCCGCGCTAAGAAATTACAGATCCTCGTGGCGACCGACGTGGTCGGCCGCGGTATCGATGTCACCGGCCTGTCGCACATCATCAACTACGATACGCCCACCTTCTGCGACGACTACGTCCATCGCGTCGGCCGAACCGGTCGCATGACGAAAGAGGGCGTTGCCGAAGGTGTCGCGTTCACGTTCGTTACGCCGGAAGAAGGCAACGAGCTAACGCGAATCGAGATGCGAATCAATCGCATGCTAGAACGGGACGAAATCAAGGATTTCGAAGCCGTTGCCAAGAAGGCCGCGCCCGAGGAGAAGAAGGAAGACGAAGGCCCCCAGAAGCCGGCCCCGCCGCAGCTCAAAGGCGGTCGTCGACGTGGCCGCGTCCGTCGGGCTCTGTAAGGCACTGGTTCGCCCGAGACGCCGCCTCAGTCGACCGTGAACTCCTCCTTGAGGAACGCCGCCGCCGTGTCCCATTTGTCGGCCGCACGGCGAAAGTCGATCTTCATCGCCCGAACTGTCTTTGGCGTTTCTACGCGCGCAGGCGTTTCGACTTCTTCGTTGAGCGGGATCTGGGCACTCGCTCCCGCCGCGAGTCTCTCCTCGACTTCCGCAGACAACAAGTAGTCGACCAACCGGCGTGCCTTCTCTCCGTTCGGCGAACCTTTAATCAGGGCCAGCGTGTTGGGAATGAACAGCGTGCCGAGTCCTTCGTCTTGTTGATCGGGGTAAATGATCGCGACTGGCTTACCGCTTTCCAATTCGATCATCGCGTCGTCGGTATCGGTCATGCCGAAGGCGAGCTGCCCTGAAGCGACGCGAATGGCAACCTGTTTGTTGCCGGCCTCGATGCTGACATCATTGTTCTTGAGATTGCGGAAGAACTCCTTGGCGATGTCGTCGCCCCAATGCGCGAACAGGCAAGCGGCATGAGTCGCGGTGGTGCCGAACAGTGGCTTCGCGATGCCGACACGCCCCTTCCACATCGGATCGGCTAAATCACGAATCGAAGTGGGCCGCTTCTCTTCCGACACAAGATCCGTGTTGACGATCAACACGCGCGCCCGTGAAGCAAAGCCGTGCCAGGTTTTGTCCGGCGAACGATACTCGATCGGATACGTCTTGTGCGTGGGAGATAGATACGCATCGAGCAGGCCTTCACGTTCCAGTCGTAGCGTGTTGAGAATCTCGTTGTTCCAGAAAAGATCACACCGCGGACTTCCGGTTGCCGATTCCGAAATCAGAGCTTCGGTCAGCCCCACGGTCTTGGTCGACTCGGCATCGAAGCGGCAACGCACCTCGACGCCGGTCGCCTTTTCGTAATCCTTGAGAATCGGCTCGGAGAAGACCGAGTCGAGGGCCGAATAGACGACCACCTCGTTCTTATTGCAGGCGGATAGAGGGAGCAGACCCAGAAGTAGTACGGCCAGCGCAACCCATTTTGTCGCTGATCCCATCTTGGTCCTCATCCGATCTGCTCCATAACAATGTCTAGTTTGGTTCCACAACGCTGGAATTCGCATCGTAAAATAGGAAGTCGTCGAATAGTATACGTCGACGGAGTCGAGAACCAGCCATCGAGCTCGCCGAGACCATGCAGCAATCACCAGCAATCACCGCTCGCCCTGTGGCCACCTGTGCCACTTGGACCGCCATGCTGCTGTGGCTGTTCATGGCGGCCGGTTGTGGCGGCGACTCTACTCCGCCGCCGGACGCGTCTGCGAACGCACCCGGCACGGACGAAGCGACCGGCGAGGAAGTGGCCAACGAGCAAGTTGCGGCCGAAGGGGAAGCCGGAATCAACACGGATCGTGGGGCCGACAAACCGGCCGAACGAACGTTTCCGTTTCCGGCACCGCCTGCTCAAGACGACAAAGACGTAGCCGAGTCTTCCAAAGCCCCCCAACGCCCCACCGCGACCAAGCTTTCCGGCGCGGAGCTAGCCGAGCACGGCCTAAAGCGGATTGAAAGCAAACATCTTTCGCTGATCACGGACGTCCCCGTCACGGCGGCCATTAAGGAATTACCGATCGTGTTCGATCGTGCCGTCGCCCCTTGGTGCGAGTATTTCCAAATCGATCCGGCCAAACTCAAAGACTGGCAAGTCACCGCCTATCTGATGCGGGACAACACCACGTTCAAGGAACTAGGTCTGCTTCCCAATCATCTGCCACCTTTTGAAAATGGTTACGCCATGGCCCGACGGCTCTGGCTATACGAGCAGAAGAGCGACTATTACCGCCGGCATCTACTGCTCCATGAAGGGACGCACAGTTTCATGTACCAGGTGTTTGGCACCTGCGGACCGAGCTGGTACATGGAAGGCATGGCCGAACTGCTCGCCACGCACCGCTGGCAAGACAACGAACTGAAACTGGGTTACTTCCCCAAGGATCGCCGCGAAGTCCCGCTGCTCGGCCGCATTCGCATGGTCCAAGACGAAGTCGCTGCAGACAGAGTCCAATCACTACGGGCGATCATGGCGTACGACGGGCGAAGCTACTTGAAGAAGGTCCCCTACGGCTGGAGCTGGGCCGTGTGTGCCTTTCTCGATGGCCACCCAAAGTATCAACAACGTTTCCACCAGCTACACAAACACCTCGATCCCACCGAAGTGGATAGCGACCTGACCACCGAGTTTCGCCAAGCGATGGATTCCGACTGGCAAGAACTCAATGACGAGTGGCGATTGTTCGCCGACTCGCTTGAACACAACCACGACCTGGTGCAAACCGCCATCGACTTTCGCCCAGGTAAACCACTTGCCGAAAGCGGTCGCCGTGTCGAAATTTCCGCGGACCGTGGCTGGCAATCGAGTGGGGTGCATGTCGAAGCGGGTCAGACGTACCGGATCGCCGCCAGGGGGCGATACCAAATCGCCCAGCATCCTGAGCAGTGGACGTCGGAGCCGGGCGGCGTGACGATTCGCTACTATCGCGGGCAACCTCTGGGAATACTTCTGGCCAGCGTGCGGACCGACGTTCAGGCCGACGCCCCCGCCAGCAGCGACGAAGGTGTAACGAACTTTTCTCCACAGCCCATCGGGCTAGAGACAACCTGGACGCCATCGACCAATGGTACCTTGTACCTACGAATCAACGATTCGCCTGCCGAACTGGACGACAACGACGGCACTCTAACGGTCACCATCGACCGGCTCTAAGGGCAATCTGCCGAGCCGTGATTCGAGGCGAGCACCACGAGCATAATCGGATTCGATTCAGTGGAGCGACGCGAACGCGTCGCCAGTCTTGTTTCCTGGTTCCCTCGCTCACGCTTCGGGCTACGGATCGCACACGGGCACAGCGACATGCGGCGTTTGACGCAAAAAGCGGCTTTCGCGTCGCGTTTTCTCGAGTGCACTATGCTGGCCGCCCCAACAGCCTGCTGGCGTTCGTAAAAAGCTGCCAATTGACAGCAGTAGGGGACGTGTCGAACAATGGTGGTCGTTGGCTTCGTTTTCCGCTGCGTCTCGATTCTGTCCGAGCCGTGCCACTTGTGGCACGATTTTGCCCGTCGACAAGAATCCTCAGCTGAACAGGCGACCAATCCCTCGCACAACCGCATCCCCTGCCCGCTGCACGTGGCACGACGACACAAGGACTGAATTCTCGATGAATCTATTGGAAACCCACGATCGCGATGTTTGGGCCGCCATTGCCGACGAAGCCCGACGGCAAGAAGAAGGCCTGGAAATGATCGCCAGCGAAAATTACACCAGTCCCGCGGTGATGCAGGCGGTCGGCAGCGTGCTGACGAACAAGTACGCCGAAGGTTACCCTGGGCGGCGTTATTATGGCGGCTGTGAACATGTCGATGTCGTCGAAGACCTAGCCCGCGATCGCGCCAAGGAACTCTTTGGTGCTGAACACGCGAACGTGCAACCGCATTCCGGTTCTCAAGCGAACCTGGCGGTCTATCTCACGGCCATCGAACCAGGCGACACGGTGCTGGGACTCAGCCTCGCTCACGGTGGCCATCTCACGCACGGCATGAAGCTGAACATCTCCGGTATCCTCTACAACTTCATCAGCTATGGAGTTGACGAGCAAACGCATCGTCTCGACTTCGACGCGATTGCCAAGCTCGCCCGCGAGCATCGCCCCAAATTGATCGTGGCCGGAGCGAGTGCCTATCCGCGTGAGATTGAGCATGGTCGATTCGCCGAGATTGCCGAAGAGGTGGGAGCCCTGCTGTTCGTCGACATGGCCCACTACGCTGGCCTCGTTGCTGCGGGCCTGCACGACAACCCGGTCCCGGTTGCCGACTTCGTCACCACGACAACCCACAAGACGCTCCGCGGTCCGCGCGGCGGTCTGTCGATGTGCAAGGAGCCCCACGCCAAGCTGCTTGATCGCAATGTCTTCCCCGGCATTCAGGGTGGACCGCTGATGCACGTCGTGGCTGGTAAGGCGGTCTGCTTTGGCGAAGGACTGCAGCCGGAGTTCAAGCAGTACGCTCAAAACGTCATCGACAACGCCAAGGTGCTCGCCGAAACGCTTCAAGCTGGCGGACTCTCGCTGGTCAGCGGCGGAACGGACAATCACCTGATGCTGATTGACGTCACGTCGATGGGCCTGGGCGGCAAATTGGCCGAAGAAACCTTGGAACGCTGTGGCATCACCGTCAACATGAACATGATTCCGTTCGACCAGCGAAAGCCTCGCGATCCCTCTGGTATTCGCGTCGGCACGCCGGCGTTGACAACCCGTGGTATGCTAGGTGATCAGATGCGTCAGATTGGCGGTTGGATGATCGAAGCCCTGAAGTCGCCGGAAGACACGGCACTGGCCGAACGGATTCGTGGCGAGGTCGCAGAATTGTGCAACAATTTCCCTGTACCTGCAGCGGAACTCCCCACGGTCTAACTTCGCCGCAAAGAAGATAATTTGCGTCAAGAGCAGGAACAATCGGTGCCCGAAGTCAAGAAACCCGCCGTCTAGAAAGCGGCAGTCAAGATTCAGACGCGTCGCACCGATATTCAGAATGGAAAAAACGGACGGATAAAAACGGACCATGGCTGATACCAAGAGCAAGATCCTGATCGCGGACGACAATCAACCGAACGTTGAGTTGTTGGAAGCCTACCTGTGCGACGTCGACTGCGAGATTGAAATCGCGTCCGACGGTCCTGAGACGCTTGAGCGCGTGGCAAGTTTTCAGCCGCACCTGATCCTGCTCGACGTCATGATGCCTGGCCTCTCCGGTTTCGAAGTTTGCAAACAGCTCAAGGACGATCCGAAGACCAGCGAAATCATGATTTTGATGGTTACCGCGCTCAACGAGCTCGGCGACATCGAACGGGCTGTCGAAGCCGGTACGGACGACTTCCTCAGCAAGCCGGTCAACAAGATCGAGCTGATCAAGCGTGTGGAGAACATGCTCCGCTTCTGCGAGGTCAAAGACGAAGTCGAGCGGCTCCGTTGCTACATCCAGGGCATGGAAGATCAGGCGGGCCCCTAGTCTGGCAACGTTTCTGAGCCTGCTAGCGTTGCCGTAGCGCGGCAACACGGCTTTTCGCTGCCGCGGTACCTGTCGCCGGCTTCTCTAGCGACTCGAATCGTTGATCGCAGCGGCTTCCTGGCCCGGTTCTGGCGATCTCGCACGGGCGGCGGTGGGAAAAATTTGACATCGCCCGGCGATTCCAGGACACTATTGAAACCCCACCCGTGGCGCATTGTCCCCAGAATGCCTACCGCCGGCGCCACGGTGTCCCCACCCACGATGGAGCGCGCTCGCCATGGCATGTTCGCCGCACAAGTATCCTGTCTTGTTGATTGTCGGTCTATTGATCATCAGCACGACTTGCTCGGCCGCGGAATTCAATACCAAGATCGACATCGGAGATGCGGCCCCGTCGTGGCAATCCATCCCCGGCACCGACGAACAGTCGCACGGGCTGGATGACTACAAGAGCAAGAAGCTGATCGTCACGGTATTCACCTGCAATACCTGCCCGGTGGCCGTCGACTACGAAGACCGGCTGATCGCCTTGCAGAAAGAGTACGCCGACAAGGATGTTCAGATCGTGGCGATCAATGTGAACACGAACAAAGGCAATCGCTTCGACGAGATGAAGCAACGAGCCGCCGACAAGAACTTCAACTTCCCTTACCTGTACGACGAGAGTCAGCAATCGGCTCGCGACTACGGGGCAAGTGTGACGCCGCATGTGTTCGTGCTCGACGAGGACCGCAACGTCGCCTACATGGGCGCCATCGACGATCATCGAAACGAGTCGAAGGTCAAGAAGCGTCATCTCAAGAGTGCCATCGACGCACTGCTGGCCGGAAAGACACCAACGGTCACCGACACGCGGCAATTCGGCTGCGGCATCAAATTCAAGAAGAAATAGGAGCGGCACGGACGCACCGAGAAACTCCATAGCATGATTTCCACCGGGGGGGCACCTCTAGGGCATCAGGTAGGCGGTCGTCCATCTGTGGCGGGCGGGCTCACAGCGCTCGGCGGCACTTCGCGCTCATCAATGCATCGGTTCAATCCAACCTCCCAACGAATCCCACAAACTCTGCACGGAGCGAACGACTTCATTATGAGACCCCTTCCCTTGAACAAACTGTTCGCCTGGTTGCTTGTTCCCTTTTGCCTGGTGGTAGCGTTGACGTCTTGCTCCATGGCGGAAGAAGGCAAGAAAGGCTCCGCCGATGAAAAATCGACGTCGGCGGAAACCGCCCCGCTGAAGACCGATTCCGCCCTACGGGTGGCCACGGCCGACGATCTGCAGAAGCTTATCAAAGCGGCACGCGGCAAGGTGGTCTTGCTCGACTTTTGGGCCACTTGGTGCCCGCCCTGTGTGAAGGGATTCCCACACACGGTCAAGCTACACGAACGCCATGCCAAGGACGGACTGGTCGTTATCTCGGTAAGCATGAACGAGAACGACTCGGAGGAATTCGCCGAAGCGACCGAATTCCTAAAGAAACAAAAGGCATCGTTCACGAATCTCATCAGCCACGACGGCGGATCTCAGCAGGCGTACGAAGACTTTGGTATCACCGCCCTGCCCCATTACATTCTCTACGACCGCCAGGGCAATAAACACGATCTGTCCGGTGGCGAAGACGACCCGTCCCCGAGTGCCGAGGATCTCGACGCCGCGGTCAGCCGATTTTTGGCCAAGAACTCGGGCAAATAGCTAGCGATTTCCAGTATCGCAATATCCCCCGCGACGCTCTCTCTTGTTGCCTACTGCGCGGTCGGACGAGTATGCTTTAGCAAGTGTGGTTGATGGGGCTAGACCGGAGTCTGGCGTAGTGAGCGACCTGTTGAGCATCCACGCAATCATCCAACTTTCTACGACTCGAGTTTCTCAACGAGTGAGATGAGATCGCTATGAAGCTCCGACACATGCCGTTGCATTCTCATTGGGCACACTCTCTGGCAGCCGCCCTGTTGCTGATTGTTGCGGGGCTCCCCATGACCGCGCAGGCCGAAGGCGAGGCCGCGAAAGAGCCGGTCATCGCTGGCGAAGAAGAAATCGCCAGATTGATCGCCCAACTCGGACACGATCGGTACGTATTGCGAGAACACGCCCAGGCGAAGCTAGAAAAAATTGGCCCCCCGACATTCGACGCCCTGACCGAGGCCCTCGAGCACGACGACCTGGAAATCGCCAACCGGGCTCGCTACCTGCTAGGCACCATCCGTTTCGACTGGACCAGTTCGACCGATCCCAAATACATCCAGGAATTGCTCAATGAGTACGCAGCGAAAGATGAATCGCAGCGAATCGAGATCATCAACTTGCTGGTCCAAAATGGCCGCGACGAGGAGCTGCGCGTACTTTGCCGAATTGTTCGTTACGATCGCTCTCACCGCGTGTCGAAGCGAGCATCGCTGGCCTTGATGTTTCGGTCTTACCTGACCTCGGAAGAAAACCAACAAAAGAACGAGCTCGTGCTCAAGCAGCTCACGGGAGTGCGACGAACGGCCGCTCGTTGGTATCGAACGGTGGCCGCGGCCCGCGCGAATTCGGAGGACGCGATTACGGAATTGGAATCGTTTGCCAGTAGCGAGCATGCCAACCTCGGTACCGGCGAAGGAAATTCCGGCCCCGACATCGTCGCTCGTCTTTACTACGCGCTGGCCGACACTTACCGCCGACTCGGAAAAGCGGATGCTGCCAACGAACGCGCCCAAATGGCACTCGCCGCTGGCGGCGGTCATGGCGAAACGCACCTGCTCATCGCCACGGACTTGCAAGAAAGTGGCATGATCGACTGGGCAGCGAATGAGTACCGCCAAGCGATCACGCTAGAACCGGCCGGGTCGCCCGGGGTCTTGCAGGCTCATGCACAACTCGCCGAGATGTTCCATGACCAGGATCGGATCAAGCAGGCCGTTGACGTACTCAAGGGACTGATCAAGCTGTTGCAACGAAACCCCGGCAACATTCCCCGCCCCGACCGGCTGATCCAGCGATTCGAGGCACAAATGAACTACATGTCGGCACTCCACTTCGAAAAGCTTGGAGATGTGGAGAAACAGGCCGAGGCACTGGAAAAATCAGCCAGCCAGTGGCCCGACTACCCCGACACCTTGATCGCGCTCTATCGACTACCGAATCGAACGCCTGAACAGCGTGCGCAGATCGTTCAAAACGTCAAGACAACCGTCGACGGCTATCGCCTGATCATGCAGAACGAGAACAGACAAGGCATGGCCGACGGCCAAAGCCAGAATCAATTCGCCTGGCTCGTCGGCAACACGCTGGGCGAGACCGATGAAAAGTTGGCGGCCGAGGCCATCCGGGCCTCGCATCGATCGCTCGAACTGCGTCCGAACTCGTATGCATTCACCGACACGCTAGCCCGCTGTTACTACGCCAGCGGTGACCTCGAAACGGCGATCAATTATCAGCGCGAGGCGCTTTCGCTCAATCCCCATTCCGGTCTACTGCAGAGACAACTCAAGCAGTTTGAAAAAGAACTGGCCGACAAGAAACAGAGCGAAGAGTAGTCGCGAGTCGCATAACAGGTCCAACATGTCCGAGCCTGGTATCGCCACCAACGATTGTTCTGAAGGCGTCTCAGGTCCCAATGGCGTGACTGAAGTCTCTGGCCCGACAATTGTCAGACAGAACCAAGCGATCTCGCGCCGCTGGCGATACCACTTCTGGATTATTGCGGCAGCCGCCCTAGTCCTTACCATCGCGCTCTTGATGGAACTCAACTCCGATGGAACGGCGTCTCTTCCCTTCGTCGGGGAATTGTCTAGAGTCTGTGCCTGGCAGAACCTATTTGCGATGGACTGTCCCGGTTGCGGACTAACTCGCTCGTTCGCCGCATTGGCACACGGACAATGGGTTACCGCCTGGCGGTTCAACCCGGCCGGCTGGCTGTTCTTCGCGGTCTGCCTTTATCAGCTCCCCTATCGGGGACGACAGCTGTGGAAAATTAGTCACGGGCAAGGCGACCATCGCTTCAGTGCAGCGGCAACCTGCCTGATGATTTGGCTGCTCATTGGCGCACTCTTCGCGCAGTGGCTCTGGCGGATGTCGACATGAACAAGAGGAACACAGCATGAAGCAGATTAAACTCAGTGACATCTCGATAGCCACGATCGACGAAGGAGCCGGCGACACTCTGCTGCTCGTCCACGGCTTTCCGCTCAATCACACGATGTGGCACGAACAGATCGCCGTGCTAAGCGAACGATACCGCGTCATCGCCCCCGATCTCCGCGGGTTTGGACGGAGTGTTTACTCTTCCGCTTCGAACACACCGGCGACGCTGTCGATGGAACAGCACGCCGACGATCTGGCGGCGCTGCTCGATTCACTCGGCATCGAAGGGCCGGTCCATTTCTGTGGTCTGTCGATGGGAGGATACATCGCCTGGCAATTCTGGCGGCGACATGGAGAGCGAGTTCGCTCCCTCCTGCTTTGCGACACAAGACCTAGCGCCGACACGGAAGAGGCCGCCCAGGGCCGTCTAGCAATGGCAAATCGCGTGTTGGCTGCGGGCAACTTCTTCGTTTCCGACGCGATGTTGCCTAAATTGGTTGCCCCCGATCATCTCCGCGAGGACTCCGATGTCGTTTCGCGAATTCGCGAGATGATCTCCGGCACGGCCCCAGAGAGTATCGCCGCGGCACAACGTGGCATGGCCGAGCGCATAGACTTCACCGCGACGCTCACCGACATTGACGTCCCGGCGCTCGTGCTGGTGGGCGAACATGACGCGATCACGACCGCGGCCGAAATGCGAACGATCGCCGAGGCTTTACCAAACGGACAGTTCGTCGAAATCCCGGCCGCCGGACATATGGCCCCCATGGAGGAACCTGCCGCAGTGAACGCGGCTTTGCAAGATTTCCTCGCCCGCCTGTAAGCGCACAGGGACAGAAACGCCGTGAGACCCGTGGGTTAGGACAGGCCCGCACCCTTGGGAATCTGGAACTGCGACGTGCTCTTCACGATTGCGTAGTCATCCGGAAAGGTGTGGAACGCCTGCACCTGCATCGCTCGTTCGCGGCATTGAATATTGATGTAGCTGACCGCTCCCATCGCCATCCGTCCGCTCGATTCGAAACGGAACAACATCCCTTCGGTCTCGGTGTTGTCGAACAGCTCTTGCTGGTAGTTCCAGAAGATTGACGGATCAACTCGCTCTAACTCGAAGTGAACTTCGTAGGCCGCGCCACCCCGACATTCAACGCGGTCCGATCGCTGGCCGAGCAGTCGGTACGACAACAGGCGACGTTTTTCCGGTAGCGGATGATGGGCACTCGTCGCCACTTCCGTCAGTGTAAGCCCCTGATACTTCCAGGTGACCACGTGACCGGCACTGGTAATCTCAATACACGCCTGATAATCACCGCGCGAGACCGTCCGCGATGTATGCACTTCGAAGAGTTCTGGGTGCAGCGATCTTCCATAGAGTTGGAAAACCAATTCAGCAATCTTGGGACGGACGGTTAACACGGACTCGTAACTCTTCGGCGATCAAACAACTCACTTACACAATCGAAAACGAGGCGGTCGTGAATGAACCAGTGCATCACGACTCCGCCTCACTTGGTTCATTATACGCGGAGCACGAAAAACCGACAAAGACGGTTTATCGCCCTGTCTAAGAGCGCATGAGAAAG
>CAYLRE010000075.1:0-17715 GCA_964385715.1 uncultured Planctomycetaceae bacterium | reverse complement strand
TATGATGACTATGACGATTGCAGCTATCAGTCTGGGGATTGCCGTTGACGACACACTCCATTTCCTCACGTGGTTCTGTCGCGGAACGGCAGCTGGAAAAACGCGGCGAGAGGCCGTCTATCTGGCATATCGACGCTGTGCGATTCCGATGATGCAGACCACGGCAATCGCCGGCCTGAGTCTGTTCGTTTTTGCTTTCAGTTCGTTTCATCCGGTTTCGCAGTTTGGAACGCTGATGTTTGCATTGTTGGTGGCCGCGCTTGTCGGCGACTTGGTGCTCCTTCCGGCATTGCTGGCAGGCCGCGCCGGCAAGCTTTTCGAGCAGGCCCGCGAAGCAAAACGCTTTCCTCGCGAAGCTCTGCCGCCAGCAGCCCAGCCAAGAACGTAAACGGCTTTCTGTCGGGCTGTAGCTATAGTAGAGGTTTGGCGTTCGTGACGGCCCCTTTTCACCCCGTCTGGTGTAGGAAATGAGCTATTCCTGTCAGGTTCTCGACTCCGTCGATTCGCTAGATCTGTCGCTGTGGAGGCAGGTCTGTAGCGATCCGACAGATTTGCTGATGGATGTCCGCTTCTTACGCAGCGTAGAGAACTCGGCGCCCATGGAAGCGGTGTTTCGATACCTGATGTTTCTCGACGCCGATAATCGTCCCGTCGCTTGCGGATGCGTTTCTGTCTTTTCGTTGGATGTGGCTCTGTTTGTTCATCCGGTCTTCGCGTCGGTCATTCGATTCGTTCGCAAGCTGTTTTCCGGCTACGTGCGCTTCAAAGTGGTGATGTGCGGTCTTCCAGTCTCCACTGGGGAGAGTCATTTGCGCGTCCTCGAAGGTGTCGATGCCGCGGAGCTGGCCCGGACGCTCGACGACGAGCTTCGCCGCCTGGCTAAAGAGCAGCGAGCAAGATTGATTGTGACAAAGGAATTTACGGATACGGAAAGCGTCTGGGCGGACAGCATCATTGACTGCGGATATCTTCGCGCTCCGAGCGTTCCTATGAACACGTTCGACCATCCCTTCTCGAACATGGATGAGTTCGAAAAAACGCTACGTTCGCACTATCGTTATAAGATTCGCAAGTCTCGAGAGAAGTTCGAGGCAGCGGACGTTCAGGTCGAACGATTGACAGACCCAGCGGACATCGTGCCGTTGTACAGGGACGAGGTTCATGCCATGTACGAACGACTGGCCGAAACCGCCGAGCACCGCCTGGAAGTTCTACCGCGCGCCTTCTTTATCGAGCTCGCACAGAACTGCTTTCCGCACGTTGTGTTCACCGTGTTGCGGCAGAACGCCACGATCGTTGGATTCGCGTGGAGCTTGAAATGCGGTACGACGTACCGAAACCTGTTCATCGGATTCAACGCCGAGGCAAGCAAACAGTCAGACGCCTACTTCAACCTGATGCTGATGGATATCGACAATGGGCTGAGAAGTGGAGCGAACATCATCTGTTTGGGGCAGACGGCGGACACGTTTAAGTCTCGTCTTGGTTGTTATCCGGACCCTCGCACGATCTATGTGCGCGCCTTCCCACAGTGGATGCATTGGTGCATGGTGCGAGGCGCACGATGGATCTTTTCACCGTTTGACGCAGATCAGGAGCGTGATCTGTTCCGCAAAGAGGCTGTCAAAACCGTGCAACGCGGGCGATCGGGTATCGGAACCTGAGCCTACCAATTAGCGACGTTCTGCCTGGCAGATAGACAAAATGGTCCCCAGTGGCCATTCATCATGGACCGGTAGATAACGCCAGAATCGACCGTAAGTGGGCGTCATGGGTTTGACCGTCGCGGCGTCACAATGGACTCTAAGGACGCTATAACCAATGTATGTACAGTAGGTTACGTCACGTCCGTGGCTGCCTGGTTTGTAGGACAGGCGTGTAAATATGGGAGGCTATGGGCGACCTAAAGTTTTTTGCGTTTTTTTCCAGAGAACGCTTGACTGGCCGAATTTGACCGTTATATTGAGGGCACGAACCAGGAAGCCGGGCCCCGAATAGACGGGAAGTCCGAAGTGCGGTGGCCCATAACGGGTCCCGCCAAAGTAAGGGAAATCGCCAGTGATGAACAACACAATTAGAACCACAAAGAAACTGCGAGCAATCTCTGCCGCGACTCCCCTTCCTATGGGTGGGGTGATGTCGACGAGAGGTTCCTCGCAGTTTTTTTGTAGCTTCGTCCGTTCTCGCACCTACCTGGAATCGCTGGGCCACATCTCCAGCGGCGATGACAGGTAGGTGTGAGGGCGAACGGAGCTACTGGGCAAATTTCTCTCGCCGCCGCGGCGTGGGGCCCCGACCATAAACCCGATGAGGTAGTGCTAATCCTCTAACTGGATCACTTCGTACCGGCCCGTGACTCGAAAACGCTGTCAGACATTTCTCTCGTAATGCGCCCATTCTGTGGGATCATTGCGCGGGGAGAAGTCTCTGACAGCTTTTTTTGCGCGCTTTTCGAAAGAACACAACAATGAAACAAGAAACACTTAAGGGCAAAAAAAGTGAATACGCTAATGAACACACAACAACTTATCGGGGATTCATCCTGGGCTAACAAGATTCGCAGCGAAATCGATCGCGTTGCCAAGTTCCCAAGTACCGTCTTGGTTACCGGCCCGACTGGAACTGGTAAGGAAGTGATCGCTCAATTGATTCACGCTAAGAGCAGCCGTGCGGACAAGCCGATGCTCGCTGTCGATTGTGCCTCGATTCCCGATACCCTGTTCGAGAGCCAACTCTTTGGACACAAGAAGGGTTCTTTTACCGGAGCCGATAACGACTCCATGGGCATGTTCCGGGCCGCAGAGGGCGGAACGATCTTTCTAGACGAAATTGGCGAATTGGAGCCACTGCAACAGGCGAAGCTGTTGCGTGTGCTGCAGACGAAGACCGTTGTCCCGGTGGGCAGCCACGAACCGGTCCCCGTCGATGTTCGCGTGGTCGCTGCCACGAATCGTGACCTTGCAGAAGAAGTGCGCCAAGGCCGTTTCCGCAGCGATCTCTTCTACCGTCTCAACGTGGTGGTTCTTGAGTCGCTGGCTTTGTCGGACCGGAAGGAAGATATCGCCGTATTGTCGCAATTCTTCCTCGATCGTTTTGCGGAACAGAATGGCTGGCCACAAAAGAGCCTGTCTCCCTCCGCGTTGGAATTGCTCCAGGCCTATCAGTGGCCGGGCAATGTCCGTGAACTTGAAAACATGCTTGAGCGAGCGGCACTCTACTCGACGGACGAAGTCGTGCGTTGCGAGGCGTTCCCCATCCTTGCGGAACTCATGGATGAAATTGGAAGCGTCGAGGATACCGCATCAGCACCGGCGGCCTCGAACATCGACAGCGCCATGCCGGCTACGTCCGCCGCAGCGTGCGTTGCCGCGGCGGCCAACTCCGGTGGTGAAACGTCGGACTGGCTTTCGCTCGATGATCTAGAACGATTCCACATCGCGCAGACTCTCGAACAGACGTTCTTCAATCAGAGTGCCGCGGCACGAATGCTTGGAGTCAGCCGGCAAAGCCTGATTCGCAAGATTCGGCAGCACGGAATCGAGATGCCGTCGCGCGAGTCGCATGGTGCTGCCAAACGAGAGCTAGAGACGGTGTAGTTGCGGGTTGGATTCCTGTTGAACGAGCCGAATACAGTGGACTCGTAATCGGGCAGGAACTCTGCAACGACTACCAAAGAACGACGATCTACTAAACACGGGCGTTTGTGCTCGACGAACCCAAACAAGGGTAAGTCAGGTGCAAGACGCCCGTTTTTTTGCGCGGAGAGCAAATCGTTCTCTGGCCTGCCTCACGCAACGCCTGCGTTCTCAAGGAGCGTTATCTCGCGGACTCGAACTTCGCTTGGAACAGACTCTCGCTGCCCCCGCTCCGCACATGCTCAGTACGGCTTTCAGTTGTGAAGAGCGTGGGCCTCTTAGGGTGTTCAAAGCCAGGGTGTCCGAATTCGGACACCCTGAGAAGCGAGTGGCAAGCAGCTGTCCGGATTCGGACAGTTCTGTTTGCATTCGGACAGGGGGGCAATAAGTGCTCTCCGATAACAAAAAAACAAAAAACTTCTGTGGCTCGTAACTGCTTCTGGGGACGAGGGTTACGGGCTATGCGACGGGCTGGACATTCCGTTTGGCACGCATCGTGCATTAATCCCCTTTCAACGTGAACGAGTGCGTCGGAAGGGACTATCGCGAAACGCAAGCTGCTCACGACAGAAAGTGCAAACCGAGTTGTGGGGTCAAGACGAGCGGGCATGAGAGTTTATCCGGCGATGAGTTTAAGAGATTTCGCAGAGAGAAACGGACGAGACATCGTGATCGTTGATTCCAAATTCACCGACTACGCTCATCTGCTGAGCTCGGAACAAGCCAAGGAATGGAACTTCCATTTCTTGCGAACCGGAGCAGCAGCACGGCGACACGCTTTGAAGTCGCCTGGTGATCTTTGGCTTATCAACGCTCAGTTGTCCGACATGTCCGGATTTGAATTGTACCGCGACGTTAGCAAGCGACTTCTGAAGCGACCGGCGATTATCGTCTCTGAGCGATACGACGCCGCCGAAGAGTTGGCTGCCTACCAAGAGCACGTGACGGCGTACGTCGTCAAACCAGTCGACGTGTCATGGCTCGCACAGCGGAAGCATACCCTGGTGCGGAGTGCTACCTAGCAACCGGCATCATTTCGAATGATTCAAAAATATTCCCAAACTAACGCTTGCCACTAACCAAACGAAACAAGGAGTACGAACCATGCACGCCAGCACGCTTGAAGCCGTCGATCATCAAGCCGACGTCCTGACCAACGATGAATTTGAACTTGGTCAACCGAAGCGTGAGAAGTTCCGTCAGTCTCTCGGTAAGGTTTACCGAGCACGGGCTGCCGAACGACGTGGTGGTCGCTCACGAAGCGGACATGGTCGTCGCCGAAGCAAGCGTTGGAGCTGGTGATACTTGGGGCGAAAGAGACTGAAATTAATCGCAACGTCGAACGTTCGGCACTGCATCCATTCAACTGTAGATTTTGATTCCTGGAGGAGAGTTTTATGTCGCGTCTATGCACACTTGCACTGGCAGCACTACTTACCTGCGTCGCCGCACAAGCGAGCTTCGCTGGTCTGTCGGGTGTTTCCGAACCCTTGCTGAGCCCTGAAGCGGATCTCGATCCGAGCATTCCGGATCTCCGTTACAACTACAATACGGGCGAAGTGGTCATCGACTGGGAAGGCAACACGCTTATTTCCTACGTGCTGAAGAACACCACGAACAGCTTCATCGCCGGTAACCACAACACGATTCTGCTCGGTTCGTTCCCCACAGCAACGAGCACCGAACTTTCGGAATCGACTTCGTTCGCCGAGCCGGGTGTCACGACCCGCAGCATGGGCAACGTATTCCCGGCTGGCTTGGATCTGACCGGCCTGCAGAGCCTGCTGTCGGTCAACTCGATCGTCCGAGGCCTCGCCACCCCGCAGGTCCCGTTTGATCTGGTTATCGTCGACGGACCGATCGATCCCCCACCGGTCGTGCCCGAGCCGTCGACCTACGCCATGGCCTTCATGGGCCTCGGTGCCATCGGTTTCTACGGATGGCGTCGTCGCAAGCTCAAGGCCTAAGGGCAAGCGGTAAGACAAAAGACGAACCAACGGCACGGGTGCCAAGTCGCCCGTGCCGTGTTTTTTGTTGGCGCGGTGGCTAGTCTCTGTTCACTGCAGTGGATGGACGTTTCGGTCATCCCAGAGCATTACCATAAATCAGGCTCTGGCCCTGCCATCGAATCTGCTGAGTCCGCTCGACTTCCGCTATTATTCGGTGCTGCAACGTCCTATCATGAGTGTATGCACTATCCATATGGCCTGTGTGGAATCGTGAGATAACAGGTTTGGTGCGTGACGCGTACGGTGCGAGTAAAAGTATGCAGGTGACACCGGAGCAACGAGACAACAACGAGGCCGCGCCGATCGACACCAGTAGACTGGATGTGTCGCCCGACGCTGCGATCATTCTTGTCGATGGCGTTTGCAATTTGTGCGACCGTTGGGTGCAGTTCGTAATCCATCGTGATCGGCAGGCACGATTCCGCTTCGCGCCGTTGCAGTCGGCCGTGGGCGAGCAACTTCTGCGACAACATGACATGCCCGTTGGAGAGTTGAAGTCGATTGTTCTTGTCGACGGAGACCGGACGTTCGCAGAGAGCACTGCCATCTTAAGGATCTTGCGAGGATTGCGATTTCCGTGGCCGCTGGCTGCCGGACTGCTTCTTGTGCCCGCGATACTACGAGATCCTTTCTATCGATTCGTTGCCAAGCGAAGATATCGCTGGTTTGGCAAGAAAGAGTGCCTCGTCATGCCTACCGACGAACGGGCAGAGCGATTTCTGTAACGTTCACGAGCAGCCACGATTCAATATGCCTCAGCCGCCTAGCAGTGAAGGCTCTGCGACATGAAGGCCATCGGCTGTCGTGGAACAGTAAACCTGTGATGAGAATGGGGTAGACCAATGTCTGGAGTGTTTCCGTTCTTCTTTGTGGTCATCCTTCTGATTCTCGTTGTGCTGATCATTCTAGGTTCCATCGAGGAACGAAAGCGTCGCGAGAAAATGGTCGCCTGGACAAAACGCAGCGGGCTGCATTTTAGCCCGGACAAGGACCGAGGCATGAAAGATCGCTTCCCAGAGTTTTTCTGCCTTAAGAGAGGAAGCAACCGCTACGCGTACAATGTGTCGCAGGGGAAATGGCGTGGGCAACAGATGCTTGGCTTCGACTATCATTATGAAACCTCCTCCACCGACTCGGATGGTAGCTCAAGCACGACCACTCATCGTTTTTCAGCGGTGATTGTGGCGTGCGAGATTCCCATGAAGTCACTCGTCATAGAGGAAGAGGGGTTTTTTGACAAAGTCGCCAGCTTCTTCGGGTTCGATGATATCGACTTTGAGTCGGCCGCATTTAGCGACCAGTTCAAGGTCAAGTCGCCCGATCGTCGCTGGGCATACGACGTCTTGCACGCACGCACGATGGAGTTTCTATTGGACTCTCCTCGCTTCAGCATCGAGTTTGCTCGTGACCACGCGATCGCTTGGCGATCTACCCGATTCGAGGTCGCCGAGTATGAAACAGCCTTGCGGGTTATTCACGGAATCATGGAGCGGCTCCCCGACTATGTTCGTAACGCACAGATGGAGTCGTAGAGGGCGCGGTGCTCCATTTGGCCGCGACTGTTGCTCGCGTTTTAATTGAAGATTTAGTTGAAGGCACGTTCTCTCTGCAAGGAATCCATGCTGATGTCCGTTCCGATGCTGGTGTTTGGCGCCGTCCTTCTGCTGCCGTTCGTGTGGTTCATCGGAACTTACAATACTCTCGTGCGACTGCGCCAGCACGTTCGAGAGAGTTGGTCCGGCATCGACACCGAATTGAAGCGGCGGTACGAATTGATTCCCAATCTGGTTGAAACGGTCAAAGGCTACGCCGCTCACGAGCGAGAAGTTCTTGAGGCAGTCGCCCGCACCAGGCAGCAAGCTGTTGAAGATACGGGATCGCCAGAATCCCGAGCCCGACATGAGAGCGAACTTGTGGCGGCGCTGAGTCGGATGTTCGTCGTGGTAGAGGACTATCCTGAGCTGAAGGCGAGCCGTAACTTCCTGCAGTTGCAAGAGGAATTGGTGAATACTGAGGACCGGATCCAGGCCGCTCGTCGCTTTTACAATGCCAACGTACGAGACCTCAATTCCCGCGTAGAGATGATCCCATCAAGTTTCGTCGCTGCGATGTTTTCATTTGTGAAAAGAGAGTACTTCCAGGTGGAATCAGCGACCGTACGAACCGTTCCTCGGATCGATCTGGCGTAATAGGGTCATTCGGGGCCAACTCGGATGGACTTGCTATCTGGGCTAACGTACGGCCAAGCTGTTTTTCGCCTATTCTATAGCCGCGAAACTTTGCTTGACTGCCGCGCAAAGCTGCAGGACAATAGACGGGCAAGAAAATTGTGCGCCGTTAGAGGGGTAGTAAGGCCCGCCTCACACCGCGAGACTCTCCTAGGCGTGGCCATCGCCCACGGTAGAGGCGTAGGTCTATCCTTAGATCCGGCGAACCATCACCCAGGGCAGAAATATAACGGAATTACCAATGACACGACGCTCCATCTGTTCACGACTATTCGCTTTTACGCTGGCCGCTGCAATGACCTCGCCTCTCTCGGCGGTGGTAATCAACGACCCACTAGGAGTTCCTGGTTCAGTCGACCTCGGAACACCGCATACCAACATTGTTTCGCTATTTGTGCCAGGCGGATTTTGCAGTGGAGCGCTCATTGACTCAACGCACATTCTTACCGCCAGACACTGCACGGTGGGACGTTCCCCTGGCGATATGTCGGTGCAGTTCTATCTAGACAACGATGGGGTGGCCGACGCTGTCTATGGCGTTACCGCAAAGGTAGAAGCTGCGTCTAGCGGGTTCATTACTGACGGCAACGATATTGCTGTTCTGCGGCTCGACGCGCCCGCACCAGCCAACGTGCATCCGATGCGTATTGGCGCTGACGACATTACTGGCATGCAGGTGGAAGCTGTCGGATTTGGATACAGTGGTGTCGGAAGCACAGGCGCTACCATCGGGTTCGACGGTCGTCGCAAGGCGGCCGACAACGTCATGGACTACTACGGAGCGGCTGTCGGTTTAGGTGGTGGCAACATTCTCAATACCGACTTTGACAACCCCACGGGAACCTCAAACACGCTGGGAGGATACGGCAGTAGTCCGGCCATGTTGCCTAACGAAGGCAGCACTGCCGGTGGCGATAGTGGAAGCCCGTTGATTCTGGATGGAAAGATCTACGGCGTGCTGAGCAGCGGCTCGACGAGCGGCGGCGGATACGGAGATATCGCCTATTACACGGGCGCGATTTCTCACTACACGATGATCAAGAACTTCGCGCCTGGCGCGAAGTTTGGTGTCAAGCCTTCGGCCGCCTCGAATGCGTCGTTTAATGACGTGTCCGACTTGGACGTGCTTAACATCGACTTTGGGACCATTCCTCTCGGCGACCCGTCCACCCCGACTGCCTTTGACGTATTCAATTTGCCCACGGGCCTGACCATCTCCGGTCTCGATCTCTTGAGCATCACGGGCAGTGGTGATACCGGCGTCCTGACAACGGACCTGACCCGCTTTGTCAATATGGAAGGGGGACTCTCGCGGTCGTACGAAGCAATGATCGATACGAGTACCGCGGGTTCCTTCTCTGCCTCGTACGATCTGGCCTTCGATGATTACTTGGGTAATCCACAATCGATGACGCTAAATCTGTCGGGCATTATCGATGGCGGTACCACCTGTGCGATTGGCGATGCTGACTGCGACGGTTATGTCTCGAACCTCGAAGATATCCAAGCAGCATTCACGAACTTCACCGGTCCTGGTACCACAAACTGGACGACGCCAAAGACGCGTGCCCAGGGTGACGTTCACGGAGATGTCGGCGGTGCCACCACAGATCCCGCCGGTCACGATCAGGACGTCGACAACCTCGACATCCAAACCATGTTTACCAACTTCAATCCCGCTCCCGATGCCGCCGCCGACGTGCTGGGTGCTTCAGGCGATTTGGACCCTGCGATCCCCGATCTGATCTACGATCCGAGCACCGGCGAAGTCGTGATCGACTGGGACGGCCAGACGCTGATTTCGTACGTTCTGAAGAACACGACGAACAGCTTCATCCCGGCCAATCACACCACGATCCTGTTGGGGTCGTTCGCGACCGCCACCAGCAACGAGCTCTCCGAGTCGACCTCGTTCGCCGAGCCGGGTGTGACGACGCGTAGCTTGGGCAACGTTCTTCCAGCCGGCATGGGACCGAGTCAGTTCTATAATCTCTTTTCAGTAAACTCGATCATCCTAAGCTTAGGTGGTCCGCAGCTGCCGTTTGATCTCATCTACGGGGGCGAAACGATGGTGCCCGAGCCAAGCACTTGGCTACTATCCGTGATGGCCCTCCTCGGCCTGGGGCTGTTGGCCAAGCGACGGCGATAGTTTTTCGTTGCGGAACAGTCCGTGTTCCACTTGAGCTGAATTCGGATAATTCAGCGACACTATACGACATAGATAGGCAAAGCTCGCTTGCAAGTAGTTCGTGCAACCAAAGGTTGTCACTAAGTAGCTTGCGGCTGCTGGTCTCACGGCAAACAATCCAAAGGACATTTCGCCCTCATGCGGAGTGTCCTTTTTCTATTTACAGGTGGTTCTACGGGCGCGGCCGCTTCCCCGATAACTCCTATGAATCGGTGGCCTTCGATTGATTAGCCCCCTTGGATTGATTAGAGCCTGTCGATTGATCCGGGCGTTGTGATCCTTCATAATCATGCCCGAAATAGGCCAAGTAGATTCCTGTCTCAAGCAGCTACCCTTCCATAGAGGTTTTCCCATGTCGCAGAAACCGAGCAGCACCCGCCGGCAGTTTCTCAAGACCGCCGGCGTGGCAGCCGCGGCTCCCTATGTCCTCACGTCCAATGCCCTTGGCGCCGGCAATGTGCCGCCGGCCAGCGATCGAATCGTGGTCGCAGGAATCGGTATTGGCAACATGGGGCAAGGTGATCAAGTCGCCTTCCTGCGTCATCCAGAAGTGCAATATGTGGCCGCTTGTGACGTTCGCAAGCGAACGTTAGCCGCCGCCAAGGCCAAGGCCGACAATCACTACGGCAACAGCGACTGTGAAACCTACAACGACTATCGCGAAATCCTCAGTCGAACCGACATCGACGCGGTCCATGTGGCCACGCCCGATCACTGGCACGCCATTATCGTGACCGACGCTTGCCGCAGCGGAAAAGACGTCTACTGCCAAAAGCCAGAAACGCTCACGCTGCGAGAGGGGCCGCTGATGATCGAGGCCGCTCGACGTTACGCGCGCGTTGTTTCCGGGGGGAGCCAGCGGGTGCTAGAGGATTATCGCCGTATCGTGGATCCCTGCTGGGGTGGTCACCTCGGCGAGATCAAGGAAATCAACGTCGTCAATCTGTCCATGTCGAAGCGGTGCAACCTTGCCGAACAGCCCCTCGATCCTGACATCGACTGGGAGATGTGGCTTGGCCCCGCTCCCTGGGCTCCTTACAACGCGGCTCGCTGCGACGGCAACTATTCAACCGAAGGAGGAAGCTGGCGATCGTACGACGACTATTCGGGCGGCGCGATCACCGACTGGGGCGCTCATCACTTTGGGGGTGCGACGTTTGCAGTCGATGTTCGTGAAATGCAGCCGAAGAGCGTTCGCTTTGAGCGTGGTCCGCGAGGCCCTTATCTCACTTTCGAGTATCCCAACGGCCTACTCTTTCACCACAATCATCCGGAGATGCAGCATCTGCAGGTGATTGGAGACGGCAACAAGCGTGCGGCTAAGGCCGTGCCTCGCTACAAGGGCCGAGGTGGCATCTACGGTGACTTTATCGAATGTGTGAAGACGCGCGAGCGGCCGTTCCGCGATATCGAACTGGCGGTCAACACGATGGTGGTCTGCCACCTAGGTGCCGCAGCGTACAAGCTACAACGTTCGTTGACCTGGGACGAAGCGGCCCAAGAATTCCCTGGTGATGTGGAGGCAAATCGATTGCTCGATCGCGCTCGCCGTGAGCCGTGGGTCTTGTAACCTGCGTTTTGCGTTGCAGCCAGTCACACCAAATCACTGTAAGCCAAAAAAAGAGAACGAATCATGTTGGATCAAGCCTTAAACACTCTCACATCCTTCGACTGGGGAAGCGACCCCAATCTGGTTACCGCGATTGATCAGGCCGTTGTCGATACGCAAAATGACGCCGCGGCGCGGGCCTCGCTGGAGTCGAAGTTGGTAGCCGCGTTGGAGTCCGGTTTGTCTCGTGACGCAACCGACTATGTCTGCCGCAAGTTGCAAGTTGTCGGAACGGCGGCCTCGGTGCCAGCCCTCGCCAAGTTGCTCACCGACGAGAAGTCATCGCACATGGCACGGTTCTCGCTACAGCATATCCCGGGTGACGAAGCGACGGCCGCCCTGCAGGCGACATTGCCAAAGCTCGCGGGTTCGCTCGCCGCTGGTGTGATCGGTACGCTCGGTGTCCGCGGCGACAAGTCGAGTGTCGAGGTGATCGACGAACGCCTGGCCGATGACGACGCGGAGGTTTCGAAGGCGGCGGCGGTGGCTCTTGGGCACATTGCCGGAAGCAAGGCGACCGAGAGTTTGCTGGCCTGTCGCAGCTTCCCCGAAGTCCAAGAGGCCCTGCTCCGTTGTGCCGAAAGTTTCCTGGCCAACGGTAAACCAGACGAGGCGCTGGCGATTTACAAGGCGAACTCGTTTCAAAACCCACAAGTCGCCAAGCACTATCGGCTGGCCGCCCAGCGGGGCGAGCTGATGTGTGCCGCTGCTAAAGCGTAGGCGCACCCCGAACATCAATCGTACAACGCGGCGCGCAGCTACGAGTTGCCGCCCCCGACCGACCACTCGACCTTTCTTGCCATAGAGGAAACCAACCGTGAGTGTTACTCCTTTTCGAGCGTGTGTTCTTGCAGCCGTTATGCTGGCTTGTTCTATTTCCGCCACGCCCGCGGCGAAGGCCGCCGATACTAACGATGCGGTTGTCCAACGCGTCGTCAAACTACTAGGTAATGAAGACGCCGAGATGCGTGGCCTGGCCCTTGAACAGGTTCGTTATTACACGCCCGGCGAGAAGGCGACTAAGCAATTCACCGCCGCGCTCGCTAAGTTGCCCGCCGATGCACAAGTTGCACTTTTGCGAGCTCTGGCCGACCGCGGCGACGCCTCGGCACATGCGGCTGTGTTGCGACTAACGCTCTACAGCAAGGAAGAGGCTGTCGAAGCCGCCGCTGTCGACGCTCTCGGCAGTCTGGGAAGCGTGACTGACATTCCCCTGTTGGTGCAAAAGTTGGGCTGCCCTTCAAAGGGCGTTCAAGGCGCCGCGAAGCTGGCGTTGGTCGACCTGCACGGCGAAGACGTGCCCAAGGCAATCGGCAAGGCTATCGAAGGTGCTCCCGCGGCGAGCCAAGTGACACTGCTCTACGTGCTGTCGGATCGACGAGCGGTCGACGCGATTCCTTACATCCTCGTCGCCACTCGTAGCAATGAACGCAATGTCCGCGAAGCCGCCATGGCGACCATGGGTTGGATCGCGTCGCCGAAGTGGGTGCCTGACATGGTGCCGGCGGTTCTGGCCAAACGCGATAAGCAAGAACGCGCGGCGGCAGAAAAGGCAATCATGAAGGTCTGTTCGCGAGTCGGCAATCCAGATGATCGCGCGAAGCCACTGATTGCTGCGCTCAAGGATTTGAATGAAACCGATCGCCTACGGCTGCTATCCACAATGGGCCGCGTTGGGGGAGCCGCGGCGCTCGCCGAAATCGACAAAGCAATTGCCTCGGACGACGCGAGGACACACGAAACGGGTCTCAAGGCACTGAGCAACTGGCCTTCCGCATCGATCGCACCGCGATACATCGAATTGATTAAAACGGAAACGAAGCCGGCGAACCGCTTGCTCGCGCTGCGAGCGCTCATCCGAGTAGCCCCGCTGCGTGACCGACGATCGCATGCCGAGCGGCTGGAGCTGCTGAAGAAGGCCATGGAACTCAGCTCCCGACGGGAAGAGCGAATACTTGTTCTCGATCGGGCTCGGGCTGTCCGCACCATCGAAACACTTCGTTTTGTGGCTCCGCTAATTGATGACGAGGAACTGGCGGAACAAGCCTGTCTGACGGTTGTCGAATTGGCACACCATCGCGGCCTGCGTGAGCCGAACAAGGCCGAGTTTCACGCCGCGCTCGACAAGGTGATCGCAACGAGCAAGGACGCTGTGGTCGTGGAGCGAGCGAATCGTTATAAGGCCGACAAGACGTGGGTGCGCAGTTAGTCATGTCCTCATGTGCGGATTTGGCGTCGCGTATGCGTCGGCGGTGTGCGGCCACAAATAGGGTCTGAATTGTCGCCTGCTGGGCGCCGTGATATCATGGACCTTATGGTCCAGAACGGCGAAGAAGACCGGCACGAGAGCGATACAGGGGACAGCACCAACGGGTGGAACGCCCGTAAGTGGTTGCTGCCGATACTGATTCTTGGCGCGGTCGCTGGTCTCTGGCAGGCGGGCATTTTTTCGGAGCCTGTTGCCCCGCCGCCCGCCGTCGATTCGAGCCAAGACGAAGCGCCCTCGCCAGCTGCCAAGCCGTCTTCAGCGGCGTCATCGCCCAAGCCTGAAGAAGAAACCGACCAGGCCAAGAATCCGCGAACCCTGGCGGACCAGGCAAATGTGCAGGTTGCCGGGAGCAAGAGCTGGGACGAACTCGACGATCCGAATTCCGATGGCTGGCAAACCGAGGTTCTCAATGCTGCGGTCAACAAGAAGCTCAAAAAGCTCGGCGGCTTGATCACACAGCCCAATTCCCTCCCTCCGAACAAGCTCTCGGCGCTGGTCGCCGAGAATTTTGCGTGTGGTCCACTGCGCCCTACCGAGCTTACGACGGCGTTCCAAGACACGGCGATCATCGTCGAGCGAGGTACACCGAGCGCTGCCGAATCGCCTTACCGCGGTCCTTCTGGCCTAATCGAGGCGTTTGCCCGCCTGGCCCCAGGGCTACATAACGCTGAGGACGCGCGCTTCAAGTTCAAGGTGATCCACGTCGGGCCGACGAAGACGTCGGTTAAGACGACTCAGCTACTGACGGTTTCCGGAACCACCCCGGACGGCTTTCTTGAACAACATGCCACTTGGGATGCGGTCTGGAATCTCTCGGACAGTGGCCAGGCAAAGCTCGCTTCAATTCGCGTAACGAAGTTCGAGCAATCCCGTGCAGCGACTCCCGCGACTGCTTTGTTTGCAGACTGCACGGAGTCGGCTCTGTCCGGAACGGCCTGTTACGAACCGCAAATTCTCCGCGGGCTCAATCATTGGCTCGAACAGCTACCGCTCCGGACGATTCTCGATATCTACAGCCTTCCCGGCGTGGCGGTGGCCGATGTTAATGGCGACGGCCTGGAGGACCTGTATCTTTGCCAAGATGCCGGCCTCCCGAATCGGCTGTTTCTACAGAACGACGATGGGACCGCTCGCGAGGTTTCCCGGGAATGGAAAGTCGATTGGCTCGAGAACTGCCGCGGTGCGCTGCTCGTCGATCTCGACAACGACGGCGATCAAGATCTTGTCGTGGCGGTTCGTGGACGACTTGTACTAGCAGCCAATGATGAGCAAAAGGGGTTCAAAGTTCGCGCCGTTCTCAAACCACGCGAGGACGTCACATCCTTGACTGCGGCTGACTACGATGGCGACGGGCGGCTCGACATCTACGTTTGCGCCTATGCTCCCGTTGAGTCGAAGCAGCTCCAATCGATGGGTGCCGCGACATCCACGGGCAACTTCTCTCTGCATGCCGCCAATGACGGTTCCCCCAACACCCTGTTCCGAAACGTCACGGAGCCAGGCCGGCGCTGGAAGTTCGAGGACGTGACCGAAGATGTCGGCCTAAACGCTTTCAATCAGCGTTGGTCTTTCGCGGCGGCCTGGGAGGACTACGACAACGATGGCGATCCCGATCTGTACGTCGTTAATGACTATGGTCGAGATAACCTCTACCGCAACGACCTGCGCGGCGACGGCAAACGTGTCTTCACCGATGTCAGCGACGCGGCACGCATCGAGGATAGCGCCAACGGCATGGGAATCACCTGGGGTGATTTTGACCGTGACGGCTGGGTTGATCACTACGTTAGCAATATGTGGTCCTCCGCCGGTCTTCGCGTGACCTCGCAGCAGCAGTTCCAGGCAGGCAGCGACGACACAACACGACAGCGCTATCGCCACGTCGCCGAAGGCAACACCCTGATGCGAAACCGGGGCAACGGCGTATTCGAGAATCGCTCGACCTCCGATGGCGTCGCTCTTGGCCGCTGGGCATGGGGGACACGATTTTTCGATCTCAACAACGATGGCTGGCAAGATCTCGTCGTGGCCAACGGCTACATCACCACGGACGATACCGGTGACTTGTGAAGTTTCTACTGGCGACACGTGGTGTCGCAGGAAGGTGTCGTGCGGGATCGATCCAGCACCGGCGGTACCGGGGGAGGCGGCGACGACGGGGGAACCGGGGGAACGCTCGCCGATCCGCGAATGTCGGACATGATTCGCCAGGGTCGATCGTTCAGCGGCCGGGAACGAAACTGTCTCTACCTGAACACTGGCCAGACCGCCGAAGGTTCGCCAAGGTTTGCCAACATATCGGCCGCCTCCGGAGCCGATTGGCCGGACGACGGGCGGGGCGTAGCGATTGTCGACTGGGATGCGGACGGCGATCTCGACATGTGGATCTCAAATCGCAACGGTCCTCGTCTTCGTCTCATGCGAAACGACACCGCTAGCGATAATCACTTTGTCAGAATCAAACTTGTTGGCGATGGCAGTACCACCAATCGTGACGCGATCGGCGCCCGCGTAGAGGTTCACTTGGCTAGCGAGAACGGCAACGCTGCGAGCCCACTAATTCAAACTCTGCGGGCTGGCGAAGGCTTTATTTCCCAATCCTCCAAGTGGATGCATTTTGGGCTCGGCTCGACCGACAAAATCGAACGCGTGGTGGTTCGCTGGCCATCGGCGGCTGGCTACACCGGCGAAACCGAAACATTCACCGGCATCGCCGCCGATGGTCGCTATCGCCTGGTGCAAGGAAGCGCCAACGCCGAGTTGCTGCCCAATCGCACCGACACGATAAAGCTCAAGGCTGGTACGCCAAAGTTGCCCAAGCCCGCTCAAACGTATCGAGTCGCTTCGGTGACGCGATACCGTGTGCCCGTCAAATCACTTCGTGGTCGTGGAGCGAGTGGGCTGAAGCCGGGCACATCGGTTCTGATCAATCTCTGGGGCAGCTGGTGCCGCCCCTGCCGCAAGGAACTCAAAGAGTTTGCTGAGCGAGCCCGGGAGCTTCGTGCCGCGGGCGTCGATGTCGTCGCGGTTTCCGTTGATTCGGTCGATGAAGAAAATGGCGACACGGAATCGGCGCGTGCATTTCTGAAGCAGATCAAGTTCCCGTTTGTGGCCCGGCCGGCCAGCGCCGGAGATATCACAGTCTTGTCCCAGCTCGACCATTTGACTTCGACATTGAATCGACCGCTTCCGATTCCATCGAGTTTCTTGATCGATCCGAATGGGAATCTGGCGATCATGTACAAGGGCCGCGTCACCGTCGATCAGCTTCTTCAGGATGTTACGTTTTCGCGAGGAACGCTGCCACAACGGCACCTTGCTGCCGCGGGACTGCCCGGTAGCTTGATCGAGCATGAGTCGGTCGCCGCTTCACTGCGAGAGGATGAGGCGCTGATCGCTCTTCGTCAGGCTGTTGGGGCACTCGAGACTGGCAACGTTGAAGATGGCGGGTTTTATATAACGCAGGCACTCTCGTACCAGCCGGAACTCGGCATCGCACGCTACTACCTGTCCGGACTCGAACTTCAGCATGGTCGCCTCGGGCGCGCGGTCGCATCGCTTCACCGCGCGATCGGCTCTGATGCCGACTCCGTGTTTGCCATATCAGCCTTGGGTTCGCTCGAACTCAATGACGAGTCTGGCAAGTACACGGCCGCCGATGAACAAATCCTGGCTCTCCACACGAAGACCGCCTGGCGATTGGCGACCTCGACAAGAGCCAGCGCTCGAAGCGGCACAGAGGCGGTCCGCTGGGCGGAGCGAATCGTAAAGGCAACC
>CAYLRE010000074.1:0-17924 GCA_964385715.1 uncultured Planctomycetaceae bacterium | reverse complement strand
GTTGCTGAATTGGAAGATATGCGACAAGCGGGTTTCCATTCGGTTTTCATCGTGGATGACAATTTCATCGGAAACAAGAAGAAAGCGAAGGCGTTGCTCGAAAAGCTCGTACTCTGGATGGAGGAGCACAACTACCCGCTTCGGCTTACAACCGAGGCGAGCATTGATCTAGCAAACGACTCCGAGTTGATGGATTTGATGTATCGGGCCAACTTCCGTAGCGTGTTTATTGGCATCGAAACCCCGCGGCTCGACTCGTTGGAAGAGACGAAGAAATTTCAAAACGTCCGTGGGGATTCACTGAACGCGAAACTTTCTAGAATCCAGAACGCGGGACTCGACATCAATGCGGGATTTATCGTCGGCTTCGATAGTGATGACAAACAGATTTTTGAAGATCAGTTTCAATTCATCCAGGAGAATGGCATTACGCTTGCCATGGTCGGCATGCTGCAGGCCATCCCCACGACTCCACTTTATGAACGCCTTGAGCAGGAAGGGCGCCTTGTCAAGGAGGACCCCAATTGTAATTTTACTCCGAAGCAAATGAGCCGACAGGAGCTTCGTGACGGCTATTGGGCACTGGTCAAGCGCCTCTATTCTCCAGAGGCATTCTTTGATCGCTATTTTAAGGTCTACGACTACCCAGCGTACCTGAGCCGACGCAAGGAAATCTGCCAGAAGGCCGGAGAGGGACGGCGTTTACCAACGCTGGGCTACGGGATTGCTTTACTTTGGTCATTATTCTTGGCTTTACTGCGGGACGGCTCACTTTATTCCGTCGGCAAGGTTTACCTCCGATACTTCTTCACGCGGAATCTAAAGTATCGCCGAGACATTGTGGGCTTTGCTCAGTTCATGAACCGCTGTGTTACGCACTGGCATTTCTACAAGTTTACCCGCGAGGCAACAGAGGGCCGACTGCAAACGTACAACAGCTCCTGACTCGCCTCGACACGGTCCATGGCGATGCGATGTCACCATGGTAGGCCAATCGGCCTCACCCTTAGACCAACCCCTATCGCCACGGGAAGTGTGGAGTTGACGGCAACCACGGTAGCATCGGAAGTGGTTTTCGCGTTGACTCGTCGCCAAAGAAGGACCGCGGTCGGAATGCCCCTGTCTGACTATGTCGACAGAGATTGGTGTGCGGACGATTCACGACTGCATTCTGGTAACGTCCCTTAGCTCAGAAGGAGTATCCCTATGACAATCGCGTCAGGCCGTGCCACGGCTGTGGCAGAGATCCTTTGGCAATTGAAGCGAGCGGATAAATTGGCGACGCTTTCGTCGATCGCTGAACGAGCTGAGTTCAGCCCAGGTTCAAACTGTCGGTCTGTTCACAGTTGCTTGGCCGCCGTTCGCCGAGACTGGCCTCACCTTCAATGGTGGCGTGCCGTCGCGGACAACGGCGTATTGGACGACGAGCAGCAATTGCACATTGTCCGGGCCAACTACGAGGTGGAAACTGTCGAAAGCGGTTCCGTGGTTGTGAAGTCGCTAGTCGACCATCTGATGAACTGGAATGCGAGCGATGACGTGCGAGACGAGGGTTGAACGCCTGCGGACGTTTGATCGATGGCCTGGCATTATTGAAGCCAGCGACGAAGTGGCAGATCTCAATGGTTCATGGACGGGTCACCCTATAGAGTTAATGGGTAAGCTGACATTCTTGTATTCCGTGGCCAGTTCTCGTCCTGACCAGGTCCATCAGTAATCTGCGGCCCGTTGACCCGCGTGGGTGTTGCCGACCGCAGCGGCTAACGGTCCTCAGCTATCCTGCGTGGGTGATGGCGACCTAAGGCAGCCACTGGAGACGCGTGACAGGATTTTAGAACCCGAACACCCACTCGAACACTGGGATAATATTGCGTTTCGGTTGCTTGACGACTGACACGGCTTCAAGAATAATGTGGTTACACATGTGTTGAGGGTCTAACCCTCATTCGCCCTCGCTGGTACTGCCCCACCCGCGAGGGCATTTTTTTGCGCTGTCCAATCCATACAGCCACGGGCAGTGGTAGTGTCGACCTAGGCGTCTAAAGGCACCCAGCTAAGACGCGTGGGTGTTGCCGACCTCGGCAGTTTTGGGTTCGGCTACGCCGCTCGGGTGGTGGCGACGAATGGGGGCCCTGGCGAGGTCACCGGAATCCGAACCAGCACCCCCCGGCCCCTCGCGGGACTCCGGTAACGTATGTCCCTTCGCCCCGAGATGCGATTTTCTTTCGCTTTTCGTGGGCCATCGCAAGGGTATTTGACCAGTCCAAAATCTCAGAGGTCTGCCCGACCCCGGCAGTTTGGGCGCATCCGCCGCAAGCCGGTCGATTACGCGTCTGCGGCATTTTGAGGGCCCCGGACGTCGGCGCGGGGTGGTGTACCGTCTAGAATCGGGAAAGTCGACATTCCGAACCCGAACCCGATTGCAAAGGAGTTCGCGCCGTGGAAAGAATCAAGCGAGCTGGGCCACCAGTATTCATCGTGGCATTAGCTGCCGGGGTTATCGGCTACATCCTGGGTTGCACGAATGCTGAACAGGACAATCTGTCACAGGCACTCGCAGCACAGCCCGATCAAAATGCGACGGATGATCCGCGAACGGGCGGCAACGCCCAGGTGCCAGCACAAGAGTCGAACCGTGCGCGTTTATCCGAGCCAAACGCGAGAGTTGCCAACCCCTATTCTTACTTCCCTGGCACGGAAAAGCTCGACAAAGATGAGGTGCGAATTGTCGCTTGCGGTACGGGTATGCCGGCCGCTCGACGTGGACAGGCGGCAGCTTGCTTCCTTGTAGAACTTGGTAACGGCGACAAATTCCTGTTTGACATCGGCACGGGATCGATGGCGAACATCATGTCACTCAATATCCCTGCCGACTTCCTACGAAAGATCTTCCTCAGTCACCTCCACACCGATCACTGGGGTGACTTAGACAGCATCTGGGCCGGCGGATGGACCGGCGGGCGCACGGGGCCACTGGAGGTGTGGGGGCCAAGCGGTTTCCGTGAGGACATGGGTACCAAGTACGCCATCGACGGATTCATGCGGGCATACAACTGGGACTACGTCACCCGTGCCGTAAAAATTAGTTCCGTTCCGGGGCAGATCAAAGTCCATGAATTTGACTACAAGGGAATTAACGAAGCCATTTACGATGAGAATGGCGTCGTGATTCGATCGATTCCCGCGATCCATGCCGGTGATGGCCCCGTCAGCTTTATCCTGGAGTGGAATGGATACAAGATCGTTTATGGCGGCGACACTGCTCCGAACAGATGGTTCATGAATCATTGCAAAGGCTCTGATTTTATCATCTACGAATGCATGCTGACGCCGGAGCAGCTGATGGACTTCTACGGTCAGCCTGCGCAGCGCGCCATGATGATGCAGACCGACATTCACACTTCAGCCCAAGCGTTTGGCAAGATTATGAGCACGCTCACGCCGCGCCACGCGGTGGCTTACCATTTCTTCAACGAAGAGGCGACACGGTACGCAATATATGATGCAATTCGCCAGACGTACGCCGGGCCGCTCTCGATGGCAGATGACATGATGGTTTGGAACATTACGCGGGACGGTGTTCGTGAACGGATGGCGGTTAGCCCGGACGACGCCTGGGACGTGGCGGGGCCGACTCCACCGCCGTTACCGGACAAGAAGTTTCCTCCCCAGGAAAGCGACTTCATCCTCGATGGCCGATGGGACGTTTCCGACGTCGAAGATAAGGCGTTCAGGGACTTCCGTTCACGGCACAATCTGCCGCAGTCGAAGCAGCAGTAGGGATTCGTTCAAATTCCGGAGGAAACCTTCGGTCGGAGCAATCTCGGCCACTCGATTGGCTCGCTCGTAATGGCATCCTGAGCGGCCAACAGCGACTCGCTAATGCGCCGAGGTGTTGCCGACCTCGGCAGATTCGGCCCTCGGCCACGCTGCTGCGGTGATGGCGACCTCAGCAGGTTACGAGGCTCGGTCTGCGTGTATAGACGAAGAAACCTAAGCGGCATCTGTCACCACGGACCCGCGCTGAAGGTCTTCAGTGAGTCTTTTATGCACATACAGATCGGCTTATCATGACCAAATGCCACGCTCCTGTGATATTGCACGCGAAACACTACTCCGTCGCGGAATCTGGCTTTCAAGTGCCGTCTTGATTTGGAATGTTATCGAGGGCGTCGTTGCTCTTAGTGCCGGTATCGCGGCCAATTCGGTGGCGTTAATCTCGTTTGGAATTGACGCGTCTATCGAAATCCTCAGCGCCCTGGTGGTTGTCTGGCGACTCCGGTCAGAATTACATCACGATGACGCGAGCCGAGTGGGACACCTCGAAGCCCGAGCGGCACCGGTTACTGGCGTTCTGCTGTTACTGCTCGCGCTCTATATCTGCATCGATGGTGGGCGAAGATTGTTTGGCCTTGGTGGCGAGGCCGAAGCCAGCCACGTCGGCATCCTGCTTACGTGCTTGTCGCTTCTGGTCATGCCAATGATCGGTTGGGCGAAGCTGAAGACTGCAGCGAGGCTGAACAGCGCCACAATGCGTGCAGACGGCTTTCAAACCGTTGCCTGTGCTTGGCTCTCCTTCGCGACGCTCGCAGGACTTGTGCTAAACGCGCTGCTTGGCTGGTCATGGGCCGACCCTTTGGCCGCATTCACTATCGTTCCATTGGCGGTTCGCGAAGGTCTTGAAGCCTGGAGAACCGGCCACAATTTCGCAGAACAATGACGTGACGTATCGTCTTAGTTGCTGAACTTGACAACTCATTTGGCCATCGCCCTTTCGAGGTCGTGGCAAACTGAGCAACTAACCGATTCCAGCCAACCTGCGGAGGTGTTGCCGACCTCGGCAGGTTACAGCCTGGGCCATCGCTGCGTGTATGAGGGCGACCTGAGCGGCTTCCGGGTGAGGGAACCGGAATCCGAACCGGACCCCCGGGGGTGTCGCGACGGTACCTTCTTATATCCCTTCGTACCCCCAACCCATATTTGTTCGTTTTTCGTGGGCAATGAATGATGTCGAGGTCCGCCTACGACCCACAAACTGACATTTACGGCCCAAATGTTAGTAAAGCGGGCGACGAGTGACGGGCGAGGAGGCAGGAGGAGGTTGTCGGGGGGGATGTGCATAGGGGCGGGACAAGAGGGGTAATTTCGTCCCCCGCGCGCACGCGTACGCGCGCGAGACGCTTGTGCAACGCAAGCGAAATGCGAGAATTAGAGAAATTCGGGTCGGCCTTTGCGGTTCGAAACGCTGAGGCCAAGCGTCTGGAGCCGGTGCGGCGGGTTCTTCGCCTTTCACGCCGACTGGCTCCAGACGGCCCACTTTGAAAGGCGAAATCTATGGAAGAATCTCAGCAGTGGTTCATTATCTTTGCCAAAGGGATCGGCGGCTTCAACGCTCATCTGCTGCTGAACGATTTCCCGATCCTCATCGTAGATAGCGAGCAACAGGCACCAGGCATCATCAGTGCCTTGAAAGACACCGGCTACTCGGATTTGGAGTTCTCATCCCAGCCATTCACGGCTGAGGCCCAATATAAGATCGCCGGCCATGAAGTGCTTATCGACAAGGCGCTCGGCGGGGAACGCGGGGTAGACGCCAGAAAACTCTGCAAGACGGCAAAGGAAATCTTCCAACGATCCGGCGGGCGTCAAAACCGTGACACGATCACTTGCGATGTGGATACAGAAACCGGCAACGGCGGCTCGACAACGACTGCCGAAGCGGGCGACGGTAACCGATTTGATGTGCTCGCTAAACTTGAACCGGCTACACGCAAGGCCTATATGTCGTTTACCTACGCTGAAGCAAAGGCCGAACGGCGTTTGCAAGACCGGGATGCATATGACTTATTGGAAGAACAGGGCATCGACGTCGAATCTGGAGAGCTAACCGATTACGAGTTGCCAGAATTCAGCAATTGGAGCCGGTATCTTAGGAAAGCTCGGAATGCGACCGGCGAGCAAAAGTACACGCCTCGCACCCGCTGAAAGCGGTCGAATTGAGGCGAACCGGATCAAACCGGATCAAACCGGATTGTCTGAAAAACATTGCTCAATTCTCCTCTGGTGAGAAACGCTTGTCCACGCTTGGACTTGCGGCTTATGACGCTCTGAAGCAACCGGACTCTTCAAGGTCCGGTCTGTGGGTTGTAAACGGCAAGTGCAGTCAATCGCACGGTGCGATTGGCACGCTGCTGAGACTCGCAACCGGAGTATCTGTCATGTCAACTAATCTGAAGCCGCCGGTTCTACTGACTGGCCGAAAGCTCGGCGATGTTAACGCCGTCGCCACAAAATGCGCCTGTTCACCGCGGCATGTCTACCGTCTTTCCGACGCCGGGCGAATGCCGTCACCGCGCAAACTCGGTGCTTTGGTGCGCTGGGATCTCGACGAAATCGACGCTTGGATCGCCGACGGCTGCAAGCCCGTTCGCGGCAGCAATGGAGGGCGACGCGATGATCGATAAAATCAGCGTCACGGTACTTCCGTGCAACGGCACACCACAGCGACTTGTGATTGCCAAGTACGATAACAAGAGCTACCGCGATAAGCTTGACACCGACAGCGCACGCCGCCGCTGCGAATTCAAACGCGCCGCTGCCAGTAAGTTCGGTCTCGACGTTGACGATCTCGATTTTCTCGACGACGACATCACGGCCGCCGCCGATTCGGCTGACGCTGATGCTGAGGCTAAAGCCGCAGAGCTAGCCACCGACCTGGGATCGAACGAAACCGACGACGGTCCACAAGAGAGCCAAGCTACGAAACTAGTCAAGTTGGCTGCCGAGGCGGACTTGTTTCACGATGCCGACAGCACGGCCTTTGCAAGAATTGCAATCGACGATCACCTTGAAGTTTGGCCGCTGCGATCAAGAGGATTTCGCCGATGGCTGGCCCGCTGCTACTTCAATACTTTTGGCGGTGCGCCAGGATCACAAGCCCTACAGGATGCAATCAACGTTTTAGAAGGCAAGGCGTGCTTTGAAGGTAAACAGCACCGGACGTTTATCCGGCTGGCCGAGCATCAAGGAAATATCTATCTCGACTTGTGCAACGATCAGTGGCAGGCCGTCGAGATTGACGCCGCCGGCTGGCGTGTTATAGACGATCCGCCGGTGATGTTCCGTCGAGTCAAGGCCATGCTGTCGCTGCAGACACCGCGAGCCCGCGGCGACATCGAACTCTTGCGAAAATACGTCAACGTCGTGGATGATGACTGGCCGTTGCTGGTCGCACATCTTGTCCAGTCGCTCCGTCCGCGCGGACCGTACCCGAATTTGAATATTGCCTCCGAGCAAGGATCAGGCAAGTCTACGGTCACACGAATCCTCCGCGCTCTGACGGACCCAAACACGGCACCGCTGCGATCAGAACCAAGAGAACCCCGCGACCTGATGATCGCGGCTAACAATGGTTGGATGATCGTCTTGGACAATCTTTCCCATTTGCCTCAGTGGCTATCGGATTGTCTTTGCCGCCTCGCCACCGGGGGAGGGTTTTCGACGCGGACGCTATACGAAAACGACGAAGAGACAATTTTCAATGCGCAACGACCCGTGATATTCAACGGGATTGAAGAGGTGGCCAGCCGCGGCGACCTACTGGAGCGGTCCCTTACGATCCACTGCCCACGCATTGACGAGGATCAACGCCGTCCTGAGTCTGACCTGTGGCGCGAGTTTGAAGAGGACCAACCTGCCATTCTGGGCGGACTGCTCGACGCGGTGTCCGCTGCGATCCGTAACCTGCCGAGTACTAAACTCGACACCCTGCCTCGCATGGCGGACTTTGCTCTGTGGGTGTCTGCAGCCGAATCTGCGCTTCCGTGGCCGGCTGGCACCTTCATGGCCCGGTACAACGCCAATCGCGAATCGACGCACGACGTGGCCATTGAAGCGTCACCGGTTGGCAAGGCGATGATTGACTTTAGTGCCAACGTCATTACCTGGACCGGCACAGCCGGCGAATTACTAGCGGAACTAGACGAACGTGCGGACGACAGGACCACGAGGCTGAAATCATGGCCCAAGACGCCGCGCAAACTGGGTGGCGATCTCCGCCGCTTGGCCCCGGATTTCCGCGCCCTGGGTGTCGCCATTGAGTTTGAAAAAGAGGCAGGTGGCAAACGCCGCCGCCTAATCAGAATAGAACTGCACGAAACGGTCCCAACCGACCCAACGGTCCCAAATGCTGAATATCACGGCACCGAATCTAGGACGATAGACGGGACGATACGCACTCCAAATGGCCAATCCGGGGACGGTCGAGACGATAGGGACGGTACATCGCATCCTCATTCTAATTCAGAGGAGCAAGCCGTATGGGAAGCGTAAATGACCTGATCGACCTCGCCCACCGCGCCGGACTGAGCATATCGTCAGGACCAGGCAAGAAGCTGATAATTCGTGGCCCGAGATCGGCTGACGCTCTTGCCCGCCGACTGATCGCCGATAAGCAGGAGGTGCTACGGACGATCTGTTGGCCGCATGGCGACTTTCTCAAAGAGAACACGCGACACGGCGAGCGGTGGACTTGTGGGCTCTGCGGTCGGTTCTATGGGTATCGGCCCTACATCGAGCAGAGTTGCGACAAGCTAGTTGACGACGAACGCGAAAGAGTGTAAGTAAAGTTACATGTCAGCCAAGACAAAAACCTACGAATCGATGACAAAGGCCCTCCGGGACGCGATCAACGAAAGCGATATGTCCTTCAAGGCGCTCGAACGCGAAACGGCCGTATTAAGACAGTCATTGATGAAGTTTGCCCGCGGCGAGCAGTCGCTGCGGCTCGACGCGGCCGACAGGCTGGCGGAGTATTTCGATTTGGAAGTCCGGAAGAGAAAGGCGAAATAATGGCCGTCTACCGAAAAACCGTGACCAAGCCGCTGCCCTCGAACGCAGAAGTCTTTGAGCGTAAGGGCGAACGATTCGCCCGCTGGAAGGATCGCCGTGGCAAGAACCGGACCGCGAAGGTGACAACCGGCCGTAGTGGATCCGACCGGATCGTCATTGAAGCGAAGACGTACACCGCGAAGTACCGTGACGGCCAAGGCATCGTCCGAGAAGTTGCCACCGGATGCCGAACACGAGACGGCGCGCTGTCGGTAGAGCGAGACCTGAAAAGCCGATCCGAGAAAGTCCGGGCCAACATTATCACGCCCGAAGAAGACCGTATTGTCGATCATCAGACGACATCGTTGAAAAATCACATTGAAGCTTACGTCGACCATCAGACGGCGAAAGAGCTGAATAAGGACCGGATCAACAACACTCGATCACGACTGAATTGTGTCGCTGCAGATTGCGGCATTAAACGCTTAGCCGATTTATCCGCGTCGGCAATGGAGAGATGGCTGCTCGACCGTCAACAGGAAGGCATGTCGGCTGGCACTCGCAACGGCTACCGCGAAGCGTGGATCGGGTTTGCCAATTGGTGCGTAAAGACAGGCCGACTACTGAGCAACCCACTGAAAGAGGTGCCAAAGGCGGACGCCAAGGCCGACTGTCGTCGAAAGCGACGAGCGCTAACCGAGGATGAGCTGACTCGGCTTCTCGCCGCCGCGCGCCGTCGCCCGCTACATGACGCGATGACGGTCCGTTGCGGGCCGAACAAAGGGAAGCAGGTCGCCAAGGTAAGTGACGAGCGACGTGTCGAGCTGGAACGACTCGGCCGAGAGCGGGCGTTGATTTACAAGGCATACCTGCTCACAGGGCTGAGAAAGGGCGAACTCGCCTCACTTACCGTCGGACAGCTTCATCTGGATGCGGCAATGCCCTACGTCGAACTGGACGCCGCGGACGAAAAGAGTCGTCGAGGAGCAGACATACCGTTGCGAGCTGACCTGACTGACGAACTGCGGGAGTGGTTGGTCGAGAAGTTGGAAGTGATGCGCCCCACGACGTTGGCCATTGGCGAAGATGTGCCGACAAAGCTGCCAGCGGATACTTCGCTGTTCGACGTGCCGGCGGGCCTGTTACGTATTCTCGATCGTGATTTGGCGTTCGCTGGTATTCCGAAGGAAGACGATCGCGGCCGCACCGTCGATCTCCATTCACTGCGGCACACGTTCGGCACGCACCTAAGCGCAGCGGGCGTGGCACCGCGAACGGCCCAGGCGGCCATGCGGCATTCGAGCATCGACCTGACGATGAATGTTTACACCGATCCGAGGTTGCTCGATGTGCATGGTGCGCTCGACTTGCTGCCGACACTGTCGCTCGATGCTCCGACGCACGACACACAGGAAGCCAAGGCGACAGGAACGTGTGACGAGTCGCCGCGAAAGTTTGCACCAGGGTTTGCACCAAATTCTGGCAACTCTAGTAAATCAGGGTCATCTCGAGTCACTTTGCACGACTCGACGGATGAACGCAGCGGAAAAGAAAACCCCGAGAAAGCAAGTGTTTCCCGAGGTTTCAAAGAGTCGGGGCGAAAGGATTTGAACCTTCGACCTCTGCGTCCCGAACGCAGCGCTCTGCCAGGCTGAGCTACGCCCCGCTAATCTCCGAGTAATCCGTCAATTCTAGTCGCAATTTCTACGCGGTCAACCGGTGGCAACTCGTCCGCCGCGGGTCCCATCGGCAGTGGTGCCGTTGAAAAAGTCCCGGCTGGGCCGCTACAATCGGGATCCTGATTTTAATCCGTTGCCGTTTCATCCGTTGCGGTTCACGTTCAATCGGTCCACGTGCCGATGATATCGCAATGCTGAAACAGACAGCAGCGAACATCCGCTGACAGGAAGAGCCAGCCGGGCTCGCCTGTCTTTCCATGCCGGAGTGGCGGAATTGGCAGACGCGCTGGATTCAAAATCCAGTTCTCGCAAGAGAGTGTGGGTTCGATTCCCACCTCCGGCACTTCTTTCTGCCTAAGGACTTACGGACAAGTGCCGTGAGTCCTTTTTTGTGCCTGCTCTGATCTAGTGTATCGCGGTTGCCGACTTGGCCTTCTTCCCGGTGACTCGTCCGAGGATGCTTTTGAGGGCGTACCGTGCCTTGCGTGAACGTCCGCGGAGGACGAGGCGCCACGGCATCGGCATATCGCTCAGCCGTCGCATGTTGGCCACGACCGGTTCGGTGGTGTGGCCAGGCTTCCGTTTGCGGGAATGGTTCAGCACATTCTTGAACGTGCAGAGCGGCACCCAGCTGAGGTTGAGTGTGTTGATCTGGACCAGTTCTTTGCTCGCATCGTCGACACAGAAGAAGCGTCCGTCGGTGCCGAGGAAAATCTTCTTGACGCGGTGTCGGGACTTGAGGTGTTCCATCTCCATGCCGTGTTCTTGGCAGATGCAATCATCGAAGATGCTGCCTTCGATTGGCTTGCCGAGCCAGACACTGCTGATGTCGTTCTCATCGCGATAGGTCGCGTAGGCGTCCATCTCCGTGAACGCACAGAGCGGATTCTCGCGGTCGTATCGTTCTCTTTGGGCTTCTAAGTAGTCGGGCCGTTGAAAGAGTTCATTGACTTTGCGGACGTATCCCAGCACCGCTTGCTGATTGGTGATGAAGCCGTTGAGGCAGCCACTGCCGCATTGCTCTGTACAATCGCAGTTATCGAATTTGTGCTCGTGGCTGGCCAGGTCGTCGACGATCATGGTGTCGGAATCGAAGTGCCAGAAGCGATGGATGTCCTGTTGCTCGATGAAGTTGGCGACGAAGAACCAACGACGAAATACGAAGTTGATCCAATGCGAGGGCGATTTGTTCTCGCTGCCACGGACCTCCTTGTAGACGGCGTCAAATTCGTCGAGCAGCGAACCGCAGTCGTATTCGGAGAATGCGTGGTGGAGGACGCCGAGCTTCTCTGCCAACGGCCGGTTGGCTTCGTCGCCGAGCAAGATGACCTCTTTGTTCGGGCAGTTCAGTTTAGCGCAGGCGAGCGAGTACTGCAAATACGGCGACACACCGTAGTGACAAAAGATGATGGGGGCTTCGTCAGTCATGGCCGGGCAGTCGCCAACGCGACGTGGGTGGTCGACATGTCAGTTAGCGGACAGCATGAGGTAAATCAACGTGTGGGGCAACCTGCCGCGGCGACGTTGTGAACAGACCCCGACGTAGTTCATGAACCACGTCGGGGTGCTGTTGGTTTCTTGCGAGTATTCATCTCCGCCGTGTGTCCTTGCGCGGAGCTGCGGATGTCCTACCTCGCCAAGCGGCGGCAGAGGCCGAACCCACAAAGACCGAGTCCACCGAGCAGGCCGAGTGCAATTGTCGAAGGCTCTGGTACGCTCGACGCGGCGGTCTCGAAGCCAAGCGACGTCAAGGCCGCGAAGTTGGTCTCGCTGATGGGCGAACTGCTGACGCCGGCGAAGCCATCGGGCGCATCGGAAACGGCCGTCGAGAACTCCATTTCTACACTGTAGTTCGTCAAAGGATTGAGTGTTCCGCCGGGTAGCAAGACGCTGCCGCTGAACGGGCCGGTACCGAACTCGTGATACTCAAACACGTCGGTGTCCGTACCTTCGTCGACAATGTAGAGGCTAAAGGCCGTAATCTGCGTGTCGCCCGGATCAGGCTGACCGAAGTTGATCGACAAATCCTGCGAAACGTCGAAGCTACTCAGGTCGTTGAAGCTATCGCCGTTCAGATACGGGGCCAATGTCGGATAGCGATCGGGGCCGAGCGTCACGCTCTCGCTGAGACTGCCGAGAAGTCCGCCCGATGTGGAGATCGTATATGCCGACGGTAGGCTAGGGAACGCGGCGTCGAGAGCCGCCTGTGTGCCGAAGTCTGAAAAGATTTCCCACTCGCCCGGCGCGAATTCTGTGAAGGGAACACTACCGCCTGGGCCAATCAAGTCGACGCTTGCGAAGTCACCAGGGTCGGTAAGCAGGATTGCTTCAAAGTCGTAAACGTCGACCGTCGTCGGACGAACGTTATTAGCCGTTTGCGTGTACGCGTGGTCTTTGAAGAGAACCCATTCAAATACCGTCGCTTGGGCATTGCTGGCCATCGTCGAGGCCAGAGTAAGGACCGCCGTCGTAGCTAAGCAAATCGTAGCTAAGCAACGGGTGGCGGATGAACGTTCTCGCAAGCGGGCATGAATCATTGGCTCGATCTCCAGGTAATTCTTTTCGGAGGAAGTCAAATGCGTGACTTCCGATGAGTGGCGGGAGTGTAGGAGCACCCCGCGATGGTGGCAATGGATATCTGCGCAAGTTGCGAGAAGTTCGGCCGCCACGTTCTGCGAGTTTGCTTGCGAACGGGGCTTTGAAGACGCCGCTGTCAAGCGAAGCTGCTAGCATAGACATCAGCCGACGCCGTTGTGTCCGCTGTGGCCGAGCAAGCTTCACGAGGACTTTATATGGGTGTGGAAGCACGCGCAGCCGTCTTTTGATTCGGGTTGTCCTGGCTGGACTTACGACGAGGAATCGGTCTCGCCGCCGACGAGGTCCACGGCTTCAAGACTCGACATGTCACCTCACCCGATCGCGTGGGCCATTGACGACAGCTAGCTGCTCACTAAAACCGTTGACTTGTTTGATTCACGGAATGGAGGTCGCCCGTTTGATTCAAGGCGGCTTGGCGTTGTTCGTCAGGCTGTCGTCAAGGCGACCGCAACGTTTAACGGACTAGAGAGGCAGGCATGCGAAGTTTTGTTTGTAAGTGCGCGCTCGTCGCGCTGGGAATGGCGATTCTTGCGCCCGCGGATGCGGACGCGGCACGTCGTCGACGTTCGAGTGGCAACTACTATTCGAGCGGTTCATCAAACTCGACTACCTCGAGTGTAACGCCGGTCAGCAAGTCGACCGAGCCGCAGAAGCCGACCTACGTGCTCGGCAAGCAGTGGACGAAGAAGCGAACGGATCGCACCGAGTACGACTACAACTGGGCGGCTCGCCGCGACTGGTACAACTCCGAAGCCAAGCAGTGGCTCTTCTCGGACCGCGTGCGTATCAAGCTGCGATTGCGTGAGGATTTGGCCAAGATCGAAGACCAGCTCAAGATCAAGATGAGCTGGGCCTACATGCACCGCTCCAAGCACATCAGCGAGGTTTGGGCCGAGGTGCAGCGAGATGGCGAGGATCGCTACTTGGAACTGACCGGACTGGAAGAAGGCCGTTTGGTTCAAGTCGGGATCGAGATTTTTCGACCGAAGACGGCGACCGCCGCCGACGGCGATGCGAAGGTGACGACCGTAGCTGCCACGCCCTTTGACGACAGCTACGAGCGAGTTGGTGCTATTCACGCCCCGTACTATGGCGTGACCGGTTCGGAGACGAACGACGAGTGGCAAACCCGGGCTCAGATTATTTCCTTCAGCTTTTCACAGTGGTATCACGACGAAGCCTACGGCGGTCGTTACTCTAACTACGATTGCTGGAGTTTTTATCGGAAGAGTGCCGATTCGGAACTGGCTGGCTACACGAAAAAGTCGGTTTCCAATTCCGATGTGCCGCGACTCTCGAAGGAAGGGAAGCGTTTCCACGGTGACTACCTGATTATGTCGGGCCACTACGGGATGGCGCTTTGCTACGATGAGGATCGCGATCACTTCTGCTCGATCGAAGGAAACTACGCACTGAGTGGACCTCATCGCATCCAGATCGACAAGCGATATCACAATCTCTACACGTGGCACACGATCATGAGTATCACGCCAGTGGCCGAGAGTAAGCCGCAGCCGGTTCAGACGGTTTCGTCTAAGAACTAAGGTCGCACGCGAGAGCGTGATCGCCGCCACGGTTTGGCGGCCGAGACGAAATGCACAACAAGGCAGTCGTGTTTCCATGTGGGAACGCGGCTGCCTTTTTCGTTTGAAGTAAGGGGACTCAGGTCTTGGCGGAAGTTGACCGAGGTTAGGCCGTGACCATCAGGTTGTCGCGGTGTATCACTTCGTCGTACGGGCAGTGTGATAGCACATCGGCGATTTGATCGGTCTTGAGCCCCTGAATCCGCAGGATCTCGGCCGCCGAATAATTTGTCAGTCCCCGGGCGATCTCGTCGCCCTGTTCGTTGACGAGGGATACGATATCCCCCTTGTCGAATTCGCCTTCGCACTTGGTGATGCCGATGGCCAGCAGGCTGCGGCCTTGTTCGGCCAGGGCGCGGCAGGCCCCGGCGTCGAGCGAAAGCGTGCCGCGAGGATTGGCGGTGAATCCGATCCAGCGTTTGCGCGACTGTACGCTCTGTCCTTCGGCAACGAATAGCGTGCCGATTTGTTCGCCGACGAGAATCTTGGCGAGCGTGCCGGGAGCGTGACCGTCGGCGAGGATGACATTCTCTCCCGCGGCGGTGGCGAGTCGCGCCGCTTGTAGCTTGCTGGTCATGCCACCTTTGCTGAGCCGTCGTTTGGCATTGGCGGACGCTTCGCCGCAGTCGAGTCGCATCACCGATTCGTCGAGTTCGGTGACCGTGGGGATGATATTTGAGGAAGAGTCCTCTGGATCGCCATCGTAGAGCCCCGCCACGTCGGAGAGAATCACCAACAGCGGAGCGCGAATCAGGTTCGTGACCATGGCGGCCAGCCGGTCGTTGTCGCCGAAGGTCGTGAGCAGTTCATCCACCGCCACGGTGTCATTCTCGTTGATGATCGGCACCGCACCGTACTGCATCAGCGTGACGATCGTGTTGCGAACGTTCAGGTAGCGGGTGCGATGATCGAGGTCCTCGGCGGTGAGTAGAACCTGGGCGGCGTGACGGCCGCGTATTCGCAGGGCCTCATCGTAGGCCTCGACGAGGTGCGACTGGCCGATGGCGGCGACTGCCTGGAGATGGGCCAAGTCGGTCGGACGCCGATCAAGGTCCAAGCGTCCCATGCCGGCACCGACGGCCCCGCTGCTCACGAGAGCGACCCGCCGGCCACCCTCGATGACCTCATTGAGTTCCTCGGCCAAAGTGGCGATCCGCTCACGGTCCAGCCGACCGTTGGCGTCGGTCAGCACTCGGGTGCCGACTTTGACGACCACGGTATCCGCGGCAGTGGCGATTTCTTGGCGGAGCAGGTCTTGCATGCCGATGTGGCCGAGGTTGATTGATTTGGTTAGTGGCTGGGTGACGCCGATCGGGCCTTGCGGCACGAAACCGCCGAATGGGGCAGAGGAGGGGGCCAGGCGATCGCCTGAATCGGGCTCAACCCTGATGACTCTAGGATAGCCGAGCCATCGAACGATCAAAAGCGGCGAATTCCAGTGTTGTCGTAAACCAGCCGTGAGAGATTGCATCGGTTTTGACGATGAATTGGCGGCCGCCAGGCGCAGCACGGATGAAACGACGCCAAACCCTGTATTACCAGCGATTCCGGTTCCTTGAGGTGGAGCGCTAAGGGCCATAGAATGAGGGCACGCGTCAGGCATCCGGCACCGCGTTTGGCAAGGAATGCAGGAGAGCCCCGCGGTCGAGATCGTGTCGATGCAGCATGGTCTCGGTTCCCACCACCCCCGATGCGACCGGCAGGACGCTTGTCGACCTATCTCTATGAGCGAGCTATACCACGAGTGCGGCGTCTGCGCGATCTATCATCTCCCGGGTCGTGAGGTCAGTCCGCTCTGTCCCGACCAAGGCCCCGAAGAAGTTTCCCGACTGATGCCGCGGATGCTGCTCGACGTGCAGAATCGCGGACAGCTGGCTGCTGGGATGACGACCTACAATCCCAACCGCAATCAGCTCATCGATACGCACAAGGAAACGGGCACCGTTAGCGAAGCATTTCGCATGGCCCACAAGGGGAAGTACACCAGCCTGATGGATAAGTACGCTGGTCGGGCTGCCATCGGGCATACCCGCTATGCGACTTGTGGTCAGGATGAACGAAGCTACGCTCAGCCGTTCGAGCGACACCACGTCGAGACTCGCAAGTGGTTTAGCTTCGCATTCAATGGGCAGTTGGCCAACTACCAACAGCTTCGCCAAGAGCTGCTCTCGCAGGGCAATTATCATCTGGCCCGCGACACCGATACAGAAATCATGATGCACGAGATCAGCCGACAAATGTCGGGTGATCGCAGCCCGTCGCTATTGGACATGTGGAAGGGCGTCGATGAGCGACTCGACGGTGCCTACAGCATGGCTTACCTGAACGCTCGCGGCGAAATGCTAGTCGTTCGTGATCCGCTCGGCATCAAGCCGCTTTGCTACGCCATCGAAGGCCCGATGTTCGCCGCGGCGAGCGAAAGCGTGGCGCTCTTGAATCTGGGCTTCAAGCCCGAGAGCATTGTCTCGCTGCTCCCAGGTCAGGCCATCACCATTGTCGATGGCAAGCTCGAAGTGCGTCAGTTTGCTCACAGCGGCCGGCGAGCTCACTGTTTCTTTGAGTGGGTCTACTTTGCCAACGTGGCCAGCACGCTCGACGATCGTAGCGTCTACCTGGCCCGTAAGGCCCTCGGCGAGGAGCTCGCCCGCATGGAGTTGGCCGATGGCTCAGTGCCGCTCGACGAAGATACCATCGTGGTTCCGGTGCCGGATACCAGCAAAGGGGCGGCCGACGCGATGGCGTACCGGCTCAAGCTGCCATCGATCGAGGGTCTGATTCGAAACCGCTATTCCGGTCGGACATTTATCGAGACCGATTCAAGTCGGCGTCACAAGGCGGAAACAAAATACACCCCGCTCCCGGAAGTCTTGCGTGGCAAGCGGGTCTTCTTGGTTGAGGATTCGATCGTTCGCTCCACGACCATGAAGGTGCTGCTGAAACGTATTCGTGAAATGGGCGAGGCCCGCGAGATTCACGTGCGAGTTGCCTGTCCGCCGATCATGGCACCTTGTTTCTATGGCATCGATATGTCGCGGATTAGCGAGCTGTTCGCTCCGAAGTTTATGGACGGGGCGAATCTCACCGATCAGGTCCATAAGGATATGGCCGAGTCACTCGGAGCCGATTCGCTTCGCTACTTGCCAGTCGAGTCAGTGGCTCGAGCGCTCAAGTTCGACGTCGATCAACTCTGCCAGGCCTGTATCACTGGTGAGTACCCGACCGACCACGGCGAGAA
>CAYLRE010000073.1:0-18059 GCA_964385715.1 uncultured Planctomycetaceae bacterium | reverse complement strand
GAGTTTCAGCAGGACGCTGGTATGATCGCCTTCGGCCATCGCACAGAATCACCGATATTCTCGGCGAGTCCACGACGGTCGACATTGGTGGAACGCTGACTCAGGTGATTGACGGACCGACAACGCACACGATTACGCTGGACGCGGCCGACTCCCTGCAGGACCTTCGAGACAAGATTAACGAACTAGGCGCTGGCGTAACCGCATCGATCATCAACGACGGCTCGTTGATTAAACCGTACCGATTGAACATCACCAGTGACAATGCGGGCGAGTTGGGAGCAGTCCGGCTAAACGCCAGTGGATTGGGGATCACATTTCAAGAAACGGTGGCCGCTCAGGATGCCTTGCTATTGATCGGTAATGATCACGGCGGCGGAGTCCTGGCTTCGTCTTCGAGTAACACGTTTACGGATGTTGTGACCGATATCAGCGTCACCGTGAATAGTGTTTCGACCAGTCCTGTGACGATCTCCGTTGAGGAGACGGAGAGCGATCTGGTTTCGCAGATGATTGCCATCGTTGACACGTTCAACCGAATTCGACAACGCGTTGACCTGCTGACCGACTACGATATCGAATCGGATACGCGTGGGCTACTTCAAGGCGATAGCGCCGTGCTGCGTCTGGACGCTGACCTCAATCGACTCGTTACCGACCGCATTTTCGGTGCAGGGCCGATCCAGTCGCTGGCGCAAGTAGGCGTGACGATGAACCAGGACGGTTCGCTGGCGTTCGATCGAACAGTCCTTGAGGATGCCTATGAAGAGGACCGGGAGGCCATAGAACAGTTCTTCTCGGCTACTGGAACGGGACTGTCGGATCGCTTCGGCTTGGTTCTTGAACAGCTTTCCGGGGTTGAGGAGTCGGTACTGGTCAATCGAACGCTGGCGATCGGAAACACCATAGCTAGCAACGAGCAGCGTATCGAACGACTAAACGAAAAACTTGACGCAACACGAAAACTCTTGCTTGATGAGTTCATTAACGCCGAGGTTGCCATTGGAAAGATTCAGGGGAATCTCGGCGCGCTTCAATCTTTGGCCCCGTTAGCGCCGATCAATCTAAATACCAGCTCTGGTTAATTTGCAGGCTGCTTTGCGCGTTTAGCGCCGCCTTGTTGTTGCGGCTGGAATTCAACGAGCCGTCCCCCCCATACAGCGTTTACGGAGGAAGTTGTCCATGAGTCATGCGTCTCCTGGAGATTATCTGGAAACTGAAGTCATGACGGCAGCGCCCCAGAAGCTGCATCTAATGCTCATCGATGCTGCGATTCGACAGATCAACGCGACACGTGAGCATTGGAAATCGGACAACCACGAAGAAGCTGTTGAGTCACTCATCCACTCGCAACGGATCCTTACGGAAATGTTGTGTGGATTGAATCCCAAGCAGGATAAGGATCTGACCTCGAAAGTCGCGGCGGTTTACCTTTTTGTGTTCCGTACACTGCAGGACGCGCAGGCCGAGAAGAGCGAAGAGAAACTGCAAGAGGCGATCTCCGTTCTCGAAATTGAACGAGAGACGTGGCAAAAGGTCTGCATGGAATTAGGGACAAAGCGGGCCGCGCCTGCTCCGCATATGGCGGAGTCACCCGCCGGTACATCGACGGCTTCTTTTGAGGCGTAAGATCGAATCGACGACGTCGTTCTGCTGCCAGATTCTCAATTGCCCTCGAGTGGCGGGGAATTGGAAGCCCGAGTCGTGTTATTGACCCTCTTTGTGCCGCTTAATGCGCGAGTTGACGATTACTGGTCAATTCGCGAAACTGGTCACCTTGCGGCGGTCTTTTGCTTCAGAATACCAGTTGCTCGGATTGTTTGACGGGCGACTCGTTAACGGGCGACTCGTTAATCGAGCTGGTATTTCTCGGTTAGGCAGACAGCACGTCGCCGTGAACCGGTTGCAGCCCACCTTGTGGAACGCTGTGCCGTTGCCCGAATTTTGAATCCAGACAGGCTGGCCATCCGGCTTTGCCTCCCCAGCGAAGGAGCATGTTTTGACCGCCACCAAGCAATTGATCCGCGTAGGACACAGCCCCGATCCCGACGACGCTTTTATGTTTCACGCGTTGGCGAACGACAAGATCGATACGGGCGAGTATGAGTTTACGCACGAGTTGGTCGACATCGAGACGCTCAATCGCCGCGCCAGCTCTGGCGAGTTGGAACTGACGGCGGTCAGTCTCCATGGATATGCATATCTGACCGACATATACATGCTTTGCCCCTGTGGAGCGAGCATGGGCGATAACTACGGGCCAATGGTCGTGGCGAAGGAAGCATGGTCGTTGGACGATTTGAAGACCAAGACGATCGCCGTGCCAGGCACCCGCACCACGGCGTATCTCGCACTACGACTTTGCCTTGAGACCGACTTCAACTTCGTAGTCGTTCCCTTCGATGAAATTCTAAATAGCGTCGACCGCGGCGAGTATGAGGGGCAATCGATTGACGCCGGGCTAATCATTCACGAAGGCCAGCTCACCTACGGTGATCACGATCTGGAACTATTGGTCGACGTCGGCAAATGGTGGATGGAAGAAACCGGGTTGCCGCTACCGCTGGGAGCGAATGCAATTCGCAAGGATCTCGGACCCGACCACATTCGCGAGGTCAATCGACTGCTCTATGAGAGCATCGATTACGGATTGAAGCATCGCGACGAAGCGCTCGACTACGCTTTGCAATACGGACGAGATCTCGATCGCGGCAAGGCCGACGAGTTTGTCGGCATGTACGTGAACGACTGGACGCTCGACTTCGGCGATCGTCGAGAAGCGGTTGCTTTGCTTCTCAAGCGAGGCTTCGAGGCAGGTGTGATACCGCACCTGGTCGTGCCCGAATTCGTCGAATAGCGGCAGCACAAATGAGCCGTTTTCCGGCTTTGCCTGCGCAGACCGAGTTCGTGTAATCGGGGTAGCGTGATCGTCCGCTATTGGTTCGTCGTATCGTCGACCAACTCCGCTCGCTTGGCCGTTAGATGACGTGTCTTGAGCTTGGGCAGGTAACTGCGGATTCCGCTCATGCCGACGACCTCGCCGACATAGTTCTGTAGCTGTATTCCAGCGGCAGGGGTGACGAACATCAGCACGCGACCTTCCCCGTCGGTGAGCGCGTAGGGGGGAGCTCCCACACGTTTCGATCGCACGGGAGTGAGGCGACCAATGCCGTCAAAGCGATCGACGGCTTCCGCTTCCTCGGCTTCGATTTCGAGTTCCGCAGAGGCAGGGCGTACCGAGTTCTCAATTTCTTCGTTCTTGCGGTCGGTCTCCTGCCGTAGCTCTTCCGCCTCGAAGTACTCTTCTTGAATCGCCTCGTAACGTTTGATTTCTCGCAGCACCACCCGAGCGCGACCTCGATCAAGGGCAGATTCCGATTCCTGGAGCTGTTTTTTTGCCTGAGAACGAAGGTTGGTAAAGTCCCAGTTGTCGGGCTCTTCAGCGACGATCATCGAAAGTTCGATATCCAGATCGTTTCGCGTTCGTTTTCGCTTCGAAGGGGCAGAGGAGACCTCGGTTGCCTGGGCGTTGTCCGCGATTCGGATGGGCGTTTCGCTACCGGCAGTCGTTGCGCGACCCGCGGTCGTACCCTGGGCACTTTCTTGTTCATAGGTTGCCGGCTCTGCTTCTGCAACTGCTAGTTCTGGTTCATAGTCGTTGGCGGAAGTATCGGCGTCGGTGCGGTTGTCGTCTGCTACGCTACCGATCGCGACCGCTTCTGGTTCAATATCGATGGCGGCTGGTTCGTCGGTGGAACTCGCGACCGCTTCTGCTAATTCGTTTTCAATCGGAGCCGGTTCTTCGCCTCGGCTAGCTGAGCTGCGGGCGACCGATTCGCCACCCTGTTGTTTCAGCAGAAGCTTGCCATAGACCCAGCGAAACTCGCCAGCGGGGGGCATGATCTTGTACCAGGTCTGCGCGATGTTCTCGCCTTCGGAGGTGAATCGCTTCTCGCCCACAACTTGCACGGCTTCGCCGCGATCGAGTTGTACTTGGCGGACGTCGTGGACGTCACGAAAACGACTCCCCACATAGGCGACGGCCTTGTCGGAAATGATCTCGGCAATGTCGCCCTTGCCAAATCGTAGGTGCTTTCCAGGAACCCAGGAAAAGCTATCCGCCGGGGGGCGAATCGCACACCAGCCGCCTGGATCGTGGCGGTAGACTTCCACCTCGGTGCCACGTTGCAACTTGTCGGTTGGGTAGTAGTTCTTGCCAGGGCCACTGCGAACGTATACGTCGCTGCCATTGATCGTTGCCTTGTATGGAAAGGTGGTTTCCGCCAGGGCAGGCGTAGTGGCTGTCAGCAATGTGATCCAAAGACCAGCGGCACAGAGCGTGCGCATGGCGAACCTCCCGAAAGGTTGGGGCGTCTGTGAATTGTTCGAGTGAAAACGTGAGAAGAGGGGCGGCTTATATTGAAAATCCCGATCAACGACAAGACGAATTGTGAATCGGCCTGCTTGAAGCACACGCTGGTCAAGCGTCTTGCCGCCTAGGCCGATAGCAGTGCAGGCAGTAGAATCGACGGATTGCCGTCGGTACGCTTGTCCCCTCCTGTTTTATGGACGACGTGAGCTAGCCCGACTTCTTCCTTTGGCGTTAACAATCAGGGTGAGATTGCATGCCCCGCTATAACCCCGCCACGACCGAACCTAAGTGGCAAGAGTATTGGGAACAGAATCGTACTTTTGCTGCCCCACGGCTGCCGGGCAAGCAAAAACTCTATGCACTGGATATGTTCCCGTACCCCAGCGGTGATGGCCTCCATGTGGGGCACCCTGAGGGCTACACGGCCACCGACATCGTGAGTCGCTACGCCCGCATGTGCGGTAAGAGTGTGCTTCATCCGATGGGTTTCGATTCCTTCGGCCTCCCGGCAGAAGAACATGCCATTAAGACGAACACGCATCCTCGTGAGAAGACCGAACAGAATATCGCCGAATTTCGTCGTCAGCTGAAAATGATCGGGTTCTCCTACGATTGGGACCGCGAGCTGGCGACCACGGATGTCGAGTACTTTCAGTTTACGCAGTGGATTTTTCTCCAGCTGTTCGACACCTGGTTCGACGAGGAGTCACAGAAAGGACGACCGATCGCGGAGTTGCCGATTCCCGCGGATGTGGAAGCGGAAGGGGCGGTGGCCATTGCTCAATTCCAAGACGATCATCGCTTGGCCTACCAAACGCATGCCCCGGTGAATTGGTGTCCGGCCTTGGGGACCGTGTTGGCGAATGAGGAAGTGGTTGACGGCAAGAGCGAGGTTGGCGGACATCCCGTCGTACGCATGCCCTTGCGCCAGTGGATGCTTCGTATCACCGCGTACGCCGAACGGTTGGAAAAGGATCTCGACGGACTCGATTGGTCTGATAGCGTTAAGGCGCTGCAACGCAATTGGATCGGACGAAGCACCGGTGCCGAGGTCGACTTCTTCATTGGTCCAACGCTCAAGTTCGCTGAGTGGCAAGAGCAGCGAGCAGATGGTGGTTTCCCGAGGAAGCCGGAAGATGATGTCCTGCGGATTTATACTACGCGGCCAGACACGCTGTTTGGGGCGACCTACATGGTCATCGCTCCGGAGCATCCGGCGGTCGAGCGGCTCACGACCGAAGAACAGTTGGAGGCGGTAAAGCAATATTGTGACGCGGCTGCGCTCAAGAGCGACATGGATCGCACCGAACTGGCCAAGGAGAAGACGGGCGTCTTCACCGGCTCCCATGCGGTCAATCCGGTCAACGGCGAATTGGTTCCGATTTGGATCGCCGACTACGTCCTGATCAGCTACGGCACCGGGGCCATCATGGCGGTGCCAGGGCACGACGAACGCGACTTTGAGTTTGCCCAACAGTTTGACATTCCAATTCTTGCCGTCGTCGATCCACAGCAAGACTCCGACGACCTGCGGCGCGAAGGCGTTCTCACCGCCCGTGCCGTCTTCACCGGCGAAGGACTCGCGATCAACTCAGGCAAGTACGACGGGACGCCGACTGCTGATTTCAAAAAACAGATCGCCGCCGACTTGGCCGAACAGGGCGTAGGTCGTAGCGCCGTGAACTACAAGTTGCGCGATTGGCTCTTTAGCCGACAGCGGTTTTGGGGCGAACCGTTTCCGATTTTGCACGAGCTCGATGCCGAAGGGAACGCGACCGGTCGAGTGCGAGCGGTACCTGAAGATCAGCTGCCGATCGATCTCCCGCACTTGGACGATTTCAAGCCGCACGGCCGCCCCGAGCCGCCGCTCGACAAGGCGGCCGACGATTGGCTGTTCCAAGAAATAGACGGTGTTCGTTACAAGCGAGAGACGAATACCATGCCGCAATGGGCTGGCTCCTGCTGGTACTACTTGCGATTCTTGGATCCAAAGAATAGCGAACGCCTTGTCGATCCGGAAATCGAAAAGGCCTGGATGCCGGTCGACCTCTACATCGGCGGAGCGGAGCATGCGGTTCTTCACTTGCTCTATGCACGCTTCTGGCACAAGGTGCTCTACGATCGTGGTGTTGTCAGCACGGCTGAGCCATTTCAGAAGTTGGTTAATCAAGGCATGATCTTGGGTGACGTCGAGATCACTGGCTTTCAGCGTGCCGATGGAATTTGGGTCAGCTGCGATCAGGTGACCACGAATGCCGAAGGCGAGACCGTCGAACGCAGCACGGACAATGTTGTGACCTCGGTGCGATTAGACGACAAAGAGACCGAGAAGAAGGGCGAGGCCCTCGTGCTCAAAGAAGACGCATCGATCAAACTCGACAGCCGTGCTTACAAGATGTCGAAGAGCCGTGGGAATGTGGTGAACCCGGATCTAATTGTTAAGGATTACGGTGCCGATTCACTGCGACTGTACGAGATGTTCATGGGACCGCTTGAAGCGACCAAGCCATGGAACATGGAAGGTGTGAGCGGCGTTCGTAATTTTCTCGATCGCGTTTGGCGGATGATGGTCGATGAACGCAGTGAGACGCTGAAGTTGAATGCCGCGGTGCAGAACGTTGAGCCAAATGATGAGCAGAATCGCACACTGCACAGGACCATTAAGGCAGTTACGGAAGACCTCGACCGCTTGAGCTTCAATACCGCAATTGCGAGGATGATGGAGTTCACCAACTACTTTTTCAAGCAGGAGGTGCGACCACGTTCGGCGATGGAACAATTTGTGTTGATTCTCTCGCCGCTCGCACCGCATCTGTGCGAGGAGTTGTGGCAATTGCTCGGACACGACGAGACCTTGGCATACGAGTCTTGGCCGGCGTTTGACGAGTCGCTGATTCGTGAAGATACGATTGAAATTCCTGTGCAGATTAACGGTAAGCTTCGCAGTAAGATTCAGGTTGCAGCCGATGCCGATCAGGCGGCTCTGGAAGAGGCGGCCAGATCGGATGCCAAGGTTGCCGGCGGTCTGGCTGATAAGAACGTGGTAAAGACGATTGTTGTGCCAGGGCGGATGGTGAACTTCGTCGTGAAATAATGGGCGTTTCGATTCGGATTCCAGGCACCGACGAGCGTTCGGCAGTACACTACGAACAGGGAGACGAGGGCGATGAAGAAGGTAATGTCTTTGGTACTAGGTGGAGGACGCGGTACGCGCCTGAGTCCGCTGACTAAGTTCCGCAGTAAGCCTGCTGTTCCGCTGGCCGGTAAGTATCGTTTGATCGATGTGCCGATCTCGAATTGCCTTAACAGCGGGCTGCGTCGAATCTACGTGTTGACGCAGTTCAATTCGGTAAGCCTGCATCGCCATATTCGTAAGACGTACACGTTTGATCGCTTCAGCGGTGGTTTCGTCGAGATCCTGGCTGCCCAGCAAACAATCGAGGACAACCAGTGGTATCAAGGAACCGCGGACGCGGTCCGGCAGAACATCCGCTACATCAACCAGCACGATGTCGAGCACGTGCTAATTCTCTCCGGCGATCAGCTCTATCGCATGGATTTTGAGAAGATGCTCAAGACCCATGTCGAGAGCGGAGCGGAAGCGACGATCGCCGCGATTCCGGTTTCGCGCGAGGCTGCCTCGGGCCTTGGCATCATGCAGCTCGACGATACCGGTCGCGTTTCCGGATTCGTCGAGAAGCCGCAGACGCAGGAAGAGATGGACGAGGTAAGCATGGATCCGGCCTGGATCGACGCACAGGGCATTCCCAGCGGTGGACGCGATCTATTGGCCAGCATGGGTATTTACCTCTTCAATCGAAAGTTCCTGGTCGATGTCTTGCAAGAGAACGATTACCAGGACTTCGGCAAAGAGGTGTTTCCCGCGTCCTTCCGTCAGAAGCATGTGCAGACGCACTTGTTCGATGGCTACTGGGAAGATATCGGAACGATCGACTCGTTCTACAAATGCAATCTGGAACTAGCTAGCAGTAATCCGCCTTTCTCGTTCACCTCGACCGATGCACCGATCTATTCACGTGCCCGGCACTTGCCGCCTACGCGTTGTGACGGAGGAAACTTCAAGTCGAGTCTCGTGGCCGACGGCTGCTTGATTGAAGAGGGAGCCACGATTGAGAACAGTGTTATCGGACTTCGTTGCCAGATCGGAGCGGGAGCGACAATTCGCAACTCAGTAATCATGGGAGCCGATTTCTACGAAACGCCGGAGGAGCTCGCCCACGATTCCTCACAGGGGCGACCGCCGTTGGGAATTGGGGCTGGAGCCGTGATTGAAGGCGCGATCATCGACAAGAACTGCCACATTGGTAGCAATGTGCGCATCGTCAACAACCGTGATTTGGTCGAAGAAGATGTCTCCAACGATGTCGCTATACGCGACGGAATTATCGTCGTCCAGCGTGGCGCGACGCTCTGCAACGGCTGGGAACTCTAGTCCGCGATCGCACTTTCGCAATCGTGGGCAAGATTCCGTTTCCTACGGTCCGACGGGCTGGAGTGTTTGCGGCGTCGGCGAGATGGTTGTCGCTTCTGGAACGCCGTTGTAGTAGGGCTGAGCTGATCCAGTGCCACAGGTGGCGCATCCCGGAGTTCCAACGACGGGTCCGTGCGGATAGCAGCTGTCGCACATGCGGCAGCCACTGCCTGCGGAAATTCCCAATACGATCACCGCGGCTGACATGAGTAGTCGCATTAATTCACCTCGTTCGTGGCAGACTTGCCTAGTGTAGAAGAGATTGGCGGCAGGGGAGGGCCCTCCGCGCAGGATAGCTTTCCGAAACACGATTCGTGTTGTTGGGTAAGTGGGGCGGCTTCTACCAAATCGGCAATTCAAGCGCCAAGGGCAGTTTTGCCAGCGGGGAATGCCGGCAGTGCTGTCGTGCCATTACCTATTTAGCAGGATAGTCTGGCTGCCGGCGAGCAATAACGGCGATCGCAGTGTCGGGGCATTTCGGAATCCGACGCCTATTTATCCATCGGCGTCGCGATTGAGCACAGCCATTCGCTCGCGCATGCGAGGTTGGTGCTCTAGGAATTTAGAAATACCTTGCCAATCCAAATCGTCCGGGCTTAGGGCGTCGCAAATCGCCTCGGCGTTCTCCCAGTCCTCACTGGAATCGACCTGCAGGCGAAGGTCGTCTCGGTCGAGCTGGCTGGGGGCAGGGAGAAGGCGAATCTGGTATAGCTCGGGATGCGATTGGATGTAACGCGTAATTTCGTTGCGCTCGCGAGGATCGGTTGACTCACGGTCGGCACGCTGCAATGCTTCGGCGGTAAACCACTCGGAGAACATTCCGACTGGACAGAACAACGCCGGGCGTCCATCGCTGACACGGTAACCGATATAGTCGAGACCGGCTCGTTCGCTAGCTGTGGTAATCAAGCGATCGATCAACGTTGGATCGGTAAATGGGTTATCCATGCAGATTCGCACCACGTTATCGGCGCGGTACTCGTCAATCGCTTCGCAGAACTGGCCCAAGCGGTCGTTCTGTCGTCCGACGAAAACGGAGACGTCGCTTGGCACAGAGGAAGCGACTTCTTCGCGGTGACCTTCGCCGGTGACGACTACGACTTCGTCGAGCAGTTGGCTCTCCGTCGTGCGTCGGACAACCCATTCCAAGAGGGACATGCCGGACAGTTTTCGCAGCCGAGCGGATCCGCGAAAGGGAGAGTGACCTTCAACCTGAACGATGCCGAGAGTCTTCATCCTGTGATTACCTCCATGCGAGCGACCTTCCTCTTGATCGCTCTATGTCCTCGTTGCCCGATCGACTTCATGCACCAAAACCGGGCGACAACGAGCGGATTGCGATTGGTTCCAATTCCGATCGCATTGACGTCAGTCTAGGCCGAATTGCGAAAATCAATCAATACGAACTAGAGCCATCGAGATCGATCGATCCATCAGCGAGTATGCGTTGAAGAGCCGCCGTCCTTTTCGCTTAAAACGGATCGCGAAATTATAGGCAGACCTCGGCAGCATGTGTTCCGGAATCGAGAAAAACCTAGGGTTTTGCGAGCCCTAGGGCCTCGTAGACACGTCGATCTTCTAGAGATTCGGCGACTAGAGAACTGCCGCTGAAATCGTGGACCAGGCTGCGAGATGCTGGCACTGCCACGGCAAACGTTCCCGCTGCCACGGCCGCCTTGCAGCCATTCTCACTATCCTCCAGGACCATCAGCTCTTCCGGAGCAATGGAGAACCGCTGGGCCGCCGTGAGATAGATCTCAGGGTTGGGTTTGCCTTCCGCAACATCTTCGGCCGTTAGCAAGAATTCAAAACGTGAAATCAAATCGAAGCGGCCCATGACGTTCTCGACAAAAGCACGGCCGCTACTGGTGCCGACCGCCTTCGGAATACCGGACTCTTCGAGGGCCTCAAGAAGATCAAGAAGTCCCGGCATTGGCGCCAGCTTCTCATCCAGAATTGGAACGAAGATCTCCTCCGACTCGGCTGCTAGTTGTTCGACTGTGGCGTCGAGCCCATGCCACTCGATCATGATCGCCAACGCCTGTGCCGGACGTCGCCCCATCATCGCATCGAGCAGGTCATGCTCGAACGTCTTGCCGCGGCGGCGCAAAATTTCAGTTCCTACTTCGCGATAGAGATCCTCGGTGTTGAACATCAAACCGTCGAGATCAAAGACAACTGCACGCAGCGACATACTTCAAGGCTCTTGTGTTGAAGGGATGGGGAGGCTGACACAAGCTGGACAACGCAGTGCCAGAGCGATTCGCTGATTCTAGTCCAAGTCGCAATTGGCTAACACCGCCGCGAATTCGCCTAGCATCATGCTCGTGGCACCCCAGATTCGGTGGCTGTCCAGCGGCAAGTAGGGAACTCCGAAGTCGATCCCGCCAGCCCGACGGATGTACCGCTCGATCGCGATCGGTTCCTGCAGTGCTGTCAGCGGGAGGTGAAGAACCTCGGCGACTTCGTGTGGATCAGGCACCCATTCGGGCTCAGAATCGAGAATGCCAACCCAGGGCGTGACGAGATAATTCGTGATAAAGACGTACGAGTCGCTCAATTGCCCGAGGATGTCGATGCCGTCCGTAGCGATGCCAAGTTCCTCGTTGGTTTCGCGAAGGGCCGCTTGCAGGTTCGTTTCATCCGGTTCGACCATGCCGCCGGGGAACGACACCTGACCGGCGTGCTCCGCCATGGTTGCAGGACGGAGCGTCAGCGGAATATGCCACCTGTTGGCGCGAGGGTAGAGCAGCAACAGGACCGCCGCCAGGTTTGTCGATGCCGGAGCTGGACCCCGGTGGCGGCCGTAGCTTAACTCTGCCTCCAGCTGCTCCCGACCATCGGCCCGCGTAGGTAGATCACGAAGGCGGTGCCTCAGAGATGTCGAGAGTGTTTCGAGCGAAACTTGCATGGCAATCGGAGGCGTGAACTTGCTTCGTTTGTGGAATCTGTAGTTGGGATGATTCTAGCACACGAGTCGTTTGCAAGACGCGGCTTAGTCCGGAGTGTTCAACTCGTAGACGACGAACGAATCATTCTGATACCAAACGTCAAGTCCCACCACGATCGGCTCGGCTCTGGTAACGACATAGTCGGCGTTGTATTTCTTTCCGAGTTCGCGCAAGAACGCGGCGTCGCGATAGGCGAGCGATACGGTCCGACCGCTATCACGTCGATACACGTCTTGGTATCGATCCCACCACTGGAGCAGACTTTCTGCGTCCTGTGGCATCTCTTTCCAGGTGACGACTTCGCCTCGGTCGGCGTACCACTTGAATGTTTGGTTGTGCGGAGGCGTTAGGAACAGGGCATCAGGCAGTGCTTCAAGCCGGACCTGCTCGCAGAGGGCACGCCAGTCGCGATACTTTTGCGCCGTTTGCTGCGAATCGTCCGAGCGAATGATCTTGGTTTCGGATAACGGGTACGGGAAAGCGAGCCATCGCGCGGCCTGTCCGCCGAGGTGTGCTACGCCAATTACCAGGAGCACGCCCGTCATCGCCTTGGCTACCTGGGGACGGTCGACGCGCGTGTGGGAAACGCAGGAGATGGCGGCCAAGGCGGCGCCTACCGGAACGATCGAGTCGGTCATGCGAAACCAATACAGCCGCAACAGTTGTGCCGCAAAACGCGGGTTATCGAACAACCATTCGCAGCAAGCGATACGAATGACAAGTCCCATGGCCGCGATGACGACGACTCCGACGACAAACATGCGCAGGCGACGGATGGAAATGTCGGCGTCGCGTCCGAAAGAAAGAACCGCCCAAAAAACGATCAACGCCAGGTGACGCCAGGCAAAGGGACTGATGAATGGAAAGTTGGCTTGCGGCGCGATGAACTTCGCCGGGTCGATGTGGTGGGGAATGCGTTTGAAGACCTGGATTTCGGCGGCTTGCGCTACGACTTCCCCGGACACCCCCGGGTTGAGCAACAGCATGCCGATCCACGCCGGCGAGGCGAGCAAGAAGCCGACAAACAGCGACGGCATCATGGCCGGCAGCGACGGCCTGCTGTCTTTGTCCGGGGTAGTCCACCAGGCGAGTCCAGCCGCCATGATTGCCCAGATGCCGACGACGATGTGCCAGGCAGCGGCGATTCCCAACAGCGGCCATACCGATCGCCATTTCCCCTGCACCAGCGATGCTAGACCGAACCAAACGAAAGCGTAGCTAATCCCCTTCGCTTCAAATCCGCCGACGAACCACTCCCCGGCCATATGCAGGCGGCCGTTGAACGATAGCAGTAGCATAGCGCTCAGTACGGCGAACAGTCGCTTTGGGACGACCGCCCAGCTGAGTCGTTGCCAGGCCACCGCCATGAGGGCGTACGTCACTCCGCGGCCTATCCAGGCAACAATCGAAAGCGGAAGAAACGTCGTTAGCCAACCGAAAGTCCAATAGAAAACGTGATGAGCGTCGGCCGTTTGTAAGAAGAAGTCACCCTGGCACCAGTCAGGCTGCCAGAAGTGTTTTGCTTTTCCGAGGTAGTTCGGCTCATTGACGTCTGGCGCGAGCCAGCCAGCGTGGATCCACATCATTACGAAGATGATTGCAACTTCGACGATTATGGACGAGCGGCCTGCTCGCGGGTCGTCGTTGGAGGCTGAAGTCATCATAGGTGTGAAAATAATGTGAATAAATTTGTCGGTTCGGATGGCGGCCGAGCATTTGGTCAAGCGACGGGTTGTGGCCAATGTCCGGAGTGTTGTGCTAGCGTAATCCGCTCGGTACAGTGTGGCTAGTGTAGTTGCCGTGTCGCGAAGTTGTGGTAATTCGTTCCCAATTTGAGAGGTCTTTCGTGAGCGATTCTTCGCCCGGTCAACAGCTGCGGGATGTAGTTGAGGAACAGATTATTCAGGTGCCAGGGGTGCCGAATGCGCTTGTTGGGCGTTTGGCCGAAGACGCTGGGTACGGGGCTTTATACCTTTCGGGGGCAGCACTGTCGGCCGGAGTGCTGGCCGTTCCCGATGTGGGGCTCTTCTCGCGCGAAGAGCTAGTTCAACAGGCCAACTATATTACGCGACGCGTTGAGGTCCCGTTGATCGTCGACGCGGACACCGGATTTGGCGGACCGCAGGAGGTTGCAGAAACGGTTCGTGCCTTGGAGGCTGTTAGCGTTGCCGCTGTGCAGCTCGAGGATCAGGTGCAAGACAAACGCTGCGGGCACCTGTCGGGAAAGTCGCTGATCGGGCGCGACGAGATGTGCGAAAAGATTAACGCCGCCGTCACTGCGAAGACCGATCCTTCGATGGTCATCATAGCCCGCACGGACGCACGTGGTGTTACGGACCTGGACGACGCGTTGGACCGTGCTAGGGCGTATGTCGAGGCTGGGGCCGATTGGGTGTTTCCTGAGTCACTCCGTTCGCGAGAAGAGTTTGTCCGTTTCTTTGACGAGGTGGACGTACCGCTCGTGGCCAACATGACGGAGTTTGGCAAGAGCCCACTGCTCTCGCTCGATGCGCTAGCCGAAATTGGGTACGCCGCTGTTCTGTATCCCGTCACGTTGCTTCGCATTGCGATGAAGGCGATGGAAGCCGCTCTAGAGGTCATTGGAGATGATGGCAGCCAAAGCAGTTTGCTGGATCTCATGCAGACACGCGGAGAACTCTATGAGTTGATCGATTACCAAGACTTCGATCCAGAAGACCGTGAGCATTTTTCGTAGGAGAGTTGTGTGATGAGCGATCCGCAATATAGCCCTGGGCTCGAAGGTGTTGTTGCTGGTGAAACAGCAATCAGCACGATTGCCGATGGTTTGCGTTACCGCGGGTATTCGATCGAAGATTTGGCGGCCAATTCCGATTTTGAGGAAGTCGCTTTCCTAATTCTGCACGGCTCGTTGCCGACGGCTGACGAACTGGCCGATTTTCGGAAGCGACTCGCTTCCTACTCGAATGTTGACGGCGCGATTCTTGATTTTCTACGCAAGATTCCCCGCACGGCCATGGCGATGGACGTGATGCGTACCGGGGCGAGTGTGCTTGCTCATTGGGATCCCGATGCTGCTGACAATAGCCATGATGCCAGCTTGCGAAAGGCGGAGCGTCTCTTGGCTCAATTGCCGACTATCATGGCGGCTTGGCATCGGTTGTGCAATTCAAAGGAACCGGTAGCCCCCAACGGGAAGCTGTCCTTTGCCGAGAATCTGCTCTGGATGCTGCACCGTACGGAGCCGAAGCCGAACTTTGTTAAGGCGATGGACGTTTCGCTTACACTCTATGCGGAGCATGAGTTCAATGCCTCGACGTTTACCTCGCGCGTGGTCGTTTCGACGATGTCCGATTTGCACTCCGCCATCGCGGCGGCGATTGGAGCCTTGAAAGGCCCGCTTCACGGCGGAGCAAACGAGCGCGTGCTTGAGGTGCTCCAACAGGTTGGCAGCAAAGAGAACGCGGAGCCCTGGGTGCGCGAGGCGCTGGCGAATAAGGTTCGCATTATGGGCTTTGGGCATCGTGTCTATAAGACAGGCGACCCGAGGGCGGCCTTTTTGAAGGCGTTCTGCCAAGAGTTGGCGGAGGAGTGTCCCGGTGACGACTTGGAAGAGATTGCCGCCGTGATCGAAGAGATTGTTGTGGGCGAGAAAGGGTTGCCTCCGAATCTCGATTGGCCCAGCGCTCGACTTTACCACTACATGGGCCTGCCAGTGAATCTCTATACTCCTTTGTTTGTGCTCAGCCGCGTTGTTGGCTGGTCAGCGCATGTTATTGAACAGCTCGATAACAATCGACTCATTCGTCCGCGTTCGAAATATACTGGCCCTGGTCCGCAGGATTTCATCCCGCTGGAGGATCGGTAGTCAGCCGCATTGCCCCTTTTTGCCACCGCCGTTTTTCCACGTTTCGGCTTGTCCTGGATGCGGATGGTCGGATACAGTCGGCCTTGTGGTTGTATTTCGCTGTAAGGGATTCTATCTGGCCAGTGCTCGGTTTCGGCGACCTCTGGCGCGATTTGAGAGCGAGGAGCTGAAATGAAACGTCTTATTGTTGGCGCTCTAATCGGCGGTGCGCTCGTCTACGGAGCGCTGCAGTATCACATCGTTCGTGCGGCAAAAGGGCATTACCTGGTGCCCAAGACATCGGTCACGTTTTCTGATTCGTACGTCGACGTACGGGATTTCGGCGTTGCGGACTGGGCTTCACATCGAGAACTGGCCGAAGCAGTGCTCGACAGCGGAAACGAAGAGCTGATTGAATCGGTCGCAATCGGAACTGCAGGAACGGTGCTCGATAGGATTCTTGGTCCCCGGGGAGAATAGGTGCGAATTGCGAGCGTGTGCAGATACTCTCTCGTAATTTGACCGCGCAATTGCTACAGCCCGACCGACCGCTGTGCTCCGAAAAAGGGGCACTGATCGTGGACTCCGCATGTTCGGACGCAGACCCTCCATGAACGGTTTGCCCCTGCCGCACAATCGGTCTCTTGCCGACGAAATTCGAGTTGAACGACTCGGTCGCTCGATACTTGTTTCTACGGAGGACGACACCGGTCGCTTGCGCGGCATCTAGTCCGCACAAGCTGATGCGCCCTGCTAGGGGTCCTGCTGTGCGGAGGGGGAAGAGTGGATATTAATCGCAATCATTGGTTCTTCTTGGGTTTGGTGCTGCTGTTTCTTGGACTGCAGTTCCGCATGGTTCATTCCGTGGTCTTGAACGACAAGAGTTCTCAATTCGTGACCCAAAAGTTTGGGTCGAGCTTTGAGAACGCGATCATCAAGCCGCTGGAGATCGCTGGCGTGCCGAGTCCGAGACGTGTCTTGGAGCCGCCGGATTGGATCGGTTGGTCCCTAGTGGCGGTGGCCGCAGTGTTGCTACTGCATAGCTTGGCTATGCCAAAGCCTGGATAGCCAGGCGGCGATTATTCCGTCGTACGAATGCGAGTCCAGGTAATACCGCCTCTTCCGTCTTGAAGGTTTCAAGCCGCTATCGACTGCCAATCTCTTGTGGCAAGTAGCGATTCCCCGTGATCGTCTCAATGCGGTTGCGCATGACGCTAAAGGGCCGCACCCAAACGTCCGGCAGCGAGGCTCGAAATGTCCCCTGTCCGGGGACGGTAAGCCGCACGATTAGCAACGTACGGCTCCGAATGGTTGGATCCATTTCTGGATCGTAGGCCTGGAATGGCAGCTCGAAAGCCGCTCCGCCCGCTGTGAATTGTGTTGGATGAATTGATCGATTCCACCAGCCAAGTCGGGACAGACGAGGATAGCGATGCTTCGGCTGTGGCTTACGTAGACTGCGGGCGTCGCCGACCAACTCCGCGGTAACGGTACCTCGCACGGGAATAACGTCTCCCCAGCTGTCGAGTGGGTAAACGGTCAACCGAATTCCATCGACTGCAGGATCGGCATTCCAATTGGCCGCGCGTGCCTCGATAGCGAGTGAGCGAACGGTTGCCGCTTGCGGTGTTGTGCGAGAAAGGGAGACAGAGTTGTTATTGTTGGCCGCATTAGCCTGGACGTTAGCGACAGCCGTCGATACTTGAGAGGCCCCAGTCGCATGCGATGCCACGCGTGCATCGATCGCTTCAGGGAGCAGGCGGCGAAACGCGGCCGGGGTGAAAGTCTTGCGAGGGCTGTCGATGCGGGAGATCTGCGACCAATGGAATTGTTGCCGAATGACGGCTGCTGGATTTTCCCAACGCAGCCAAAGCTGGTCCTGTGTGGCTTCAGGATCGATGTAGGCGGAATGGGTGCGGCCGTTCTTCATTGTCACGATAACAAAACTGTTCAGCCTCGCTTCATTGGGCGAATCCGACGCACGCAGCTCGGCCGCCACGCCGATCGATATGCTTACGGAGCCAATCGCTATCGCAGCCAACGTTGCCTGAATTGTCCGCATAATTGTCACAGCTGGACACATTGATCTTTGTTCCTTGGTTCGCAGGACCAGAGCCCCGGCGAGTACTGCCCTGGGCCAAGGAGATAGAGGCAAATGCCATGCCTGCTGCCACGTTTGCGCCTGCTGACGAGTGTCGTTGCCCGGCTGATCCCGTGCAAGTCGTTCGAGTACAACGAGTTGCCGGTGACGTTCGCTGTTGGGCGGGGGTAGCGTCTTTCGGGTTGCTATCCTGGCCGACCTGTTGCGTCTGTTGTCAAAGGGCCACATGTTGCCATTTGACAACGTTTCAGGCTGTACCGACCGTGCCAACTCTTCCGGTTCGTCTCGAGGATGCCGACTGGTGCCGTTCGTGGCGT